>NZ_CP108086.1:6070113-6373618 GCF_036186745.1 Microbispora hainanensis
GCAACCCGGTCGCCGCGTTCGCCCGGCGCGTCGCCGACCGCGTCCAGGAGCAGGGAATGCTGCTGGAGGAGCGGGAGCGGACCGTGCTGGAGGACGAGCTGCTGACCGCGCTCGCCCAGCAGGTGCACGACCGGGTCCGCACCGCGCGCGACCTGGTGCGCGGGATGAACGAGGACACCCGGTCACGGCCCATGTCGTCCGGCACCAGGATCGGCATCCGATGGGGCCGTTCCGACCGGCTGAACGACCGGCAGGTCGCGGTGTCGCGGCTCCTCGACAGGGACGCGCAGGGGCTCGGCGCGGCCGGGCTGGCCGAGCTGCGCGGCCTGCTGCGGGAGATGATCCGCGACTACCGGGCCGCCCATCCGCGTGCCACGTACAGGCAGGCGCTGGCCGAGGTGCTCGACTACCGCACCTGGTACGGCTTCGAGCTGGTGCTGGCCGTGCCGGGGGAGAAGGAGGTCAAGCTCACCCGGGCCAAGCACGAGGAGATGTCCGGAGGCGAGAAGTCGGCGGCCATCCACCTCCCGTTGTTCGCCGCGGCCAACGCCCTTTATTCGTCCGCCAAGCCCACGTGCCCGCGCATGATCGCGCTGGACGAGGCGTTCGCCGGCATCGACGACCGCTACAAGCCCGAGCTGCTGGGCCTGACCGTGAAGTTCGGCCTCGATCTGTTCATGACCGGCCACGACCTGTGGATCCACTTCGACACCGTGCCGATGGCCGCGCACTACGACATGCACCACGACAAGAGCGCGCACGCGGTGTCGGCGATGCTGATGCTCTGGGACGGCGCCCAGACCATCGACGCCGACGCCGGGTTCTCCGGCAACGAGGAGCTGGCCGAGACGCTGCTCGGCTTCCGGCCGAGCCGCCGTGCCCCCGCCCTGACCGAGGGCACCCTCCTCGCCGCCGACGGCGACGACGAACCCGACGAGGTGGAGGCCGGCGTATGACCATGGCCGCGAAAGCGGTGGAGCGCTACCGGGGGCCGGAGTATCGCCGCCTGCTCCAGGCCGCGCGGCGCCGCCTGGAAGGCAACGGCGGCACCCTGGAGGGCTCGATAGGCGTCGGCGATCCCGACGAGGCGGAGCGCAAGGCGCTCATCGGCATCACCGGCCGCTACAGCGAACCCGGCGTCAAGCGCATCGGCGTCACCCTGCGCGAGCTCGACGCCGTCGTACGCGCCGGGACCGGTGGCCTTGGCCTGGTCGACCTGCTGGAGACGCTCGGCCCGCCGCTGCGGAACCGCCCCCGAGAGGCGGCCCTCGCCCGGGCCGCCCGCGACGAGGCCGTGCGGCCCGCGATGGAGAGCCTGCTGTACGAGAGCGCGGAGTGGTACCGCGAGTGGCTCGACGCGGTGAGCCGCGACGGCACCGCGAGCCGGCTCGCCGGCCGCCCGCGCACGGCCGGGACGCTCGCCAGGGCCGCCCGTGTCCTGGAGTTCCTCACGACCCGACCCGAGGACGACGCGGAGATCACCCTCGCCGGGCTGGCCGCCAAGATCACTGGTCATCCCAAGACCCTCGACCATCCGGCCGGCCTGTCCACCCTGGTGCTGCGGGCCCTGGCGATACGCGCGGGCGTTCCGGCCCCGGGCACGGCGGAGGAACGCCGGGAGCTGTGGGACCGCTACGAGGTGGTCGTCGACGACCTCGCCAGCCGGATCCTCGTCCTGAACCTGCCGGCGGAGGGGGAGGGGCTGGGGGAGTGGCTGACCGCCGCCGCCCGCTTCGGCACGCCGTTCCAGGTCACGCTCCACCAGCTCGGCACCTTCGCCATCACCCTGCGCGCCCCGGTGGTGCACGTGTGCGAGAACCCGGCCGTGCTGCGGCGCGCGGCCGCCGAGCTGGGGCCGGACTGCCCGCCCCTCGTCTGCACCGAGGGACGCCCCTCGACGGCCTTCCACCGGCTGGCGGGGACAGCCGTACACGGCGGGGCCCGGCTGCGCTACCACGGCGACTTCGACTGGCCGGGAGTGGACATGGCCGGTGCCGTGGCGCGGCGCTACGGCGCGGAACCCTGGCGCATGACCGCCGCAGATTACCTCGCGGGTCTCGCGAACCTCGGCGATCTCCTCGAAGGTGACGAGCACCTGCGGCTCACCGGGCGGCCGGTGCCGGCACCCTGGGATCCCGCCCTCGGGGACTCTATGCGCGAGAAGGGGATCGCGGTCTACGAGGAGGCCGTCGCCGAGCCCCTGCTGGCGGATCTTGGGGGGTGACACGCGCGAGGCACGGTCGTACGTTGACCTCCGTGGCCTGCGCGACGAAGGAGTCACCGTGAGCGAGACGACCAGCACCCATGTCTTCCGGGAAGCCCGTGACCTGCTGCTCTCCTTGAGGGAGGACCCCGAGCGGGCGGCACGCGAGTTCGCCTGGCCCGTCTTCGGCGACAGGTTCAACTGGGCCACGGACTGGTTCGACGCGATCGCCCGGGGAAACCCGCGTACGGCGCTGTGGATCGTGGAGGAGGACGGCGCTACTCCTTCGACGAGATGGCCCGCCGCTCCGACCAGGTGGCGGCGTGGCTGGCCGCTCAGGGGGTGGGCGCGGGCGACCACGTGCTGCTGATGCTCGGCAACCAGGTCGAGCTGTGGGAGTCGATGCTGGCGGTGATGAAGCTCGGCGCGGTGATCATGCCGGCGACCACCGCCCTGGGCACGGCCGACCTCGCCGACCGCGTGGTGCGGGGGCGGGTCCGGCACGTCATCGCCAACGCGGCCGACACGCACAAGTTCGACGGCGTGCCGGGAGAGTTCGGCCGCGTCTGCGTGGGCGAGGCGGCCGGGTGGCTCCGCTATGGCGACGCCTACGCGACGCCCGAGCCGGAGCCGTTCGAGGCCCGGACCTCGCCCGGCGATCCGCTGCTGCTCTACTTCACCTCGGGGACGACGAGCAGGCCCAAGCTCGTGCGGCACACGCAGGTGTCCTACCCGGTCGGCCACCTGACGACGATGTACTTCGTCGGGGTGCGGCCGGGCGACGTGCACCTCAACATCAGCTCGCCCGGCTGGGCCAAGCACGCCTGGAGCTGCTTCTTCGCGCCGTGGAACGCCGAGGCGACGGTGTTCGTGCACAACTACTCCCGCTTCGACGCCGCCGCCCTGCTCGGGCAGATCCGCCGGGCCGGGGTCACCACGTTCTGCGCGCCGCCCACGGTCTGGCGGATGCTCATCCAGGCCGACCTCGGCGACGGCCCGGGCAGCCTGCGGGAGGCGGTCGCCGCGGGCGAGCCGCTGAACCCGGAGGTCATCGCCCAGGTGGAGCGGGCGTGGGGGCTGACGGTCCGCGACGGGTACGGCCAGACCGAGACGACCGCGCTGATCGCCAACACGCCCGGCGTCCCCGTGAAGGCCGGCTCGATGGGCCGGCCCCTGCCCGGTGTCCCGGTCGTCGTGGTCGATCCGGTGACCGGCCGGCCGGCGGACGAGGGCGAGATCTGCCTCGATCTGGCCGCCCGCCCGGTCAACCTGATGACCGGCTATCTGGACGGTGAGGAAGGGGCCATGTCCGGGGGCCTCTACCACACCGGCGACGTCGCGGTCCGGGACGCGGACGGCTCGATCACCTTCGTGGGACGCACCGACGACGTGTTCAAGGCGTCCGACTACAAGATCTCGCCGTTCGAGCTGGAGAGCGTGCTCATCGAGCACCCCGCCGTCGCGGAGGCGGCGGTCGTGCCCGCCCCCGACCCGATCCGGCTCGCCGTGCCCAAGGCGTACGTGGTGCCGGCCGCGGGCTGGGAGCCGAACCGGGAGACCGCCGCGGCCATCCTGCGGCACGCCCGTGAGAGGCTCGCGCCCTATCAGCGGGTGCGCCGGCTGGAGTTCGCCGAGCTGCCCAAGACCATCTCGGGGAAGATCCGCAGGGTCGAGCTGCGGGCCAGGGAGAGCGACGCCGCGCAGGCCGGCACCGAGCTGTCCGGGGAGTGGCGGGACGACCAGTTCCCCGAGCTGCGGTCCTGACCCTGCCGGAGGAGGCGTCAGCGTCCCCCGGGTGCCGATGACCCGTGCCCGAGCAGGCGGGCGACCGGCTCCTCGGTCAGCCCCACGACGCCGTCGAAGTCGGTCGAACGGCTGACGGCGGCCCAGCGCTCCGCCTGGGCCGCGCGGGCGCGGGACGCCTGCTCGGCCAGGCGCAGCGCGTCGGAGCCGAGCAGCAGCCGCAGCGGCGGCTCGCCCACGTCGACCAGCCCGGCGATCACCCTGGCCGCCCGCCGGGGATCGCCCGGCTGGGCGCCGTCCACCTCGCGCCGGAAGGCGTTGACCCGGCCGACGGTCTGCTCGTAGTCGGGTCCCACCGGCGGGATGCGCATCGACGAGCCGCCCCAGTCCGTACGGAACCCGCCGGGCTCGACGATGACCACGGTGATCCCCAGCGGGCGGACCTCGCTGTTCAGCACCTCGGAGAACCCCTCGACCGCGAACTTGGCCGACTGGTAGGCGCCGAGCCCCGGCGTGCCCCCGACCCGGCCGCCCACCGAGCCGATCTGCAGGATGTGACCTGACCGCTGCGCGCGCATCACCGGCAGCGCGGCCCTGGTCATGGTGACGACGCCGAACAGGTTGGTCTCGAACTGCGCCCGGAAGTCCTCGTCGGAGGTCTCCTCGATGGGCGAGGAGTTCGCGTACCCCGCGTTGTTCACCAGCACGTCCAGCGAGCCGAACTCCTCGACGGCCAGCCGTACGGCCCGCTGCGCCGCGGCGGCGTCGGTGACGTCGAGCGCGACGGCGCGCACCCGGTCGCCGTGGGCACGGACGAGGTCGTCCAGCCGTTCCGGCCGCCGGGCGGTGGCCACGAGGCGGTCGCCGCGTTCGAGCACCTCGTGAGCGAGCGCGTGTCCCAGGCCCCGGGAGGCGCCGGTGACGAGCCATGTCCTCTGCATGATGATCTCCTTTTGATCTTCAGCGCGCCGCGCCCGCCGGGACCCGCTCGGCCGCCTCGGCGGCGAGCGCCGTACGGCGGCGCGCCCCGGGCACCAGCAGCGCAACGGCGACGGTGGCCGCCAGGGTCAGGGCCATCACCAGGAAGGCGGTGGTGAAGCCCGACTCGTACGGCAGGCCGTCGGGGCGCAGGTGGCCGGTGACGAGGGCACTGATCGCGGCGGTGCCGATGGAGCCGCCGATGGTGCGGATGTTGGTGTTCATCCCGCCGGCGACGGCGGTCTGGCCGGCCGGCACGCTCTGCACGATCAGGTTGGTCATCGAGGCGTAGGCCAGGCCGAGACCGAGACCGAAGACGGCGGTCGCGACGGCGAGCTGCCAGGGCCGGTCGTGCCAGAGGGCGATGCCGCCGCTCGACAGCGCGCCGAGCGCGCATCCCCACACGAGCTGGGCCTTGACCCCGGCGACGCGCGAGAGCGGGCCGCTCACGGTGCCGGCGACGGCCATCGTGACGAGCATGGGCAGCATCAGCAGCCCGGCCTCGGTCACGCTCGATCCGAATCCGTAGCCGGTCACGCCCACCGGAATCTGCATGAACTGCGGCAGGAACGCGTACGAGGCGAACATCCCGGCGCCGAACAGCAGGGCCACCAGGTTGGTCGTCCACACGGCCGGGAGCCGCATCATGCGCATGTCGATCAGCGGGTCGCGGGAGCGCAGCTCGACCGTGATCCACGCGGCGAACAGCACCACGGCGCCCGCGAGCGGCACGACGACGGCGGCCGAACCCCAGCCCCAGGCGGACCCTTCGCTCAGCGGGACCAGCAGCGCCACCAGCCATCCGGACAGCAGCGCCGCGGCCGCCCAGTTGACCCGGCCGGGCGTGCGCACCGGCGACCGGGGCACGTTGCGGTACGCCAGGAACGCGGTGGCGACCACGATGATCGCCGGGATCCAGAACAGCCAGCGCCAGCCGGCGACGTCCACGATCGGGCCGGCGAGCACGATGCCGACGCCGCCGCCGACCGCGATGACGGCCGACAGGATGCCGACGATCGAGGGCACCCGGGTGGCGGGGAACTCGTCGCGCACGATCCCGAACGACACGGGGAACACGGCCCCGCCGAGGCCCTGGATGATCCGGGCGATGATCAGCACGCCGACGTTGGGGGCGACGGCGGCGACGACGCAGCCGAGCGCGATGGCGGCCAGCCCGACGAGCAGCGTGCGGTCCTTGCCGATCATGTCGGCGATGCGGCCCAGCAGCGGCGTGGCGACGGACGCGGACAGCAGCCAGGCGGTGAGCACCCAGGTCACCGCGCTCTGGCTGGTGTGGAGGTCGTGCTGGATGGTGGACAGCACGGGGCTGACCAGGGACTGCAGCAGAGAGAACGAGGCCACGGCGGCTGCCAATGCGAGGAAGGTCAGCCGTTGCGGCGAGGTGGTGCGTGACATCGAGATCCTTCGACAGGAGGAACCGGCACGACGAGGCGCGCCGGTGACGACGCCCCGGTTGAGGGGACGGCGCATGACAAAGCGAACGATCAGGGGGCGTTGACACAGGGGGGGACGCGAACGCGAATGCCCGCCTGCTAAAGTCGAGGCGTGCCTCCACATTAGCGGAGGTAACCCTCCGGTTCAACCTCGGGAGGAGACCGGTGAACGAGAAGGCGGCCGAAGGCCCCCGGACGAGGGTGCGGCGTCCCCAGCGCGCCGACGCGCGGCGCAACTTCGACGCGCTGCTCGCCGCCGCGCGGGAGGCGTTCGCCGAGCGCGGGACGGATGCGTCCCTGGAGGACATCGCCCGGCGCGCCGGCGTCGGCATCGGCACGCTCTACCGCAACTTCCCCACGCGGCAGGACCTGTTCGACAGCGTCTACCTGGACGAGATCGACGAGCTGTGCGACGCCGCGCGGCAGGCCGCCGACCTGCCGCCGTGGGAGGCGCTGGCCGCCTGGCTGCGCCGGTTCGTGGACTACGCGGCCACCAAACGGGCCATCTACGAGGCGCTCAACCGCGACTCGGAGATGATGCGGTCGAGCCGCGTCGCGATGTACGAGGCGGGGCAGCCGCTGTTCGACCGGGCGAGGGAGGCCGGGGTGATCCGCGGCGACGTGACCTTCGACGACGTCCTGCGGATGGTCTCCGGCATCACCGGAGCCGGGTTCGTCGACGAGGATCAGCGCGAGCGGGTGCTGGGCATGGCCCTCGACGGCGTACGGGCCCGCCCGGCCTGAACCATGCCGGGCCACTCGTAGGGGAAACTCCGGTAGATGTCGGTCATGTAGATGTACACGTCGCCGCCGGTGCTGCCGGCGAGCGGCTTGACCACCTTCAGCGCATCTGATGATGCCGGGCCGTTCGGGATCGTCACGAAGGGGCGGTCGTTCAGTCGGTCGGCCCGCCGGGGAGTGACAGGGCCTGCGTGCCGTCGGGACCCACGGCGGTCGTGGCGGAGCCCGGATTGGACAGGGTCCCGTCCAGGCCGGAGGGGAGCGGTCCTCGACGACGCCGCTCGACAGGTCGCCGTCGAAGTCGTAGTGGAGGACGAGTGCCGGTTCGGCGGCGCCGTCCGCCGGAAGGGCGTGCGCCGGCACGGCGGCGAGGAGGAGCGCGGCCGTCACGCGGACGGGGCGAGAAAGGGGGCGAGGCGTGCGCCTGCGTGCTCGCCCGGGCAAGGGTACGGCCATGCGCTGTCCCATTCGGGCAGGGGCGCCGAGTCGTCCGCCGATCTGTCCGCCGGCCGGCCGCGCTCACCCGCGACGGCCCCCTGCCCGGTGAGTGAGGTCGGGGATCGGGACGCGTCGAATCGATTCGCGCACCGATTCGACCGGACGATAAGGGCGCTGCCGCGAACGGTCAAGCACCGGAAACCTCTCCGGCACATCGTCGTCATCATGTCGGCGCGCTCCCTCCAGGCGGGCGTCCCGGAAATCAGG
The DNA here is from genome assembly GCF_036186745.1 of Microbispora hainanensis. NCBI lineage: Bacteria > Bacillati > Actinomycetota > Actinomycetes > Streptosporangiales > Streptosporangiaceae > Microbispora > Microbispora hainanensis. The sequence continues at coordinate 6,077,938 of NZ_CP108086.1, forward strand.
CCGCGTACCCCATTGACGGGTGCACCGGGGCGGGCCTATCGTCGGCGAACCGATTCGCCGAACCGATTCGACTCCGATCGGGAACAGGCGCGTAACGCTAGGAGGTCACGTCATGAGACCAGGGTCGAGCGGCCGGCGTGCGGCCGGGATGGGTGCGGTGGTCCTCGCGGCCGCCACCGGGCTGGCCGCCTGTTCGTCACAGCCCGACGGCACCGGCGCATCTTCGGCGGGTGCGAGCCAGGCCGCCGGTGGCGGGACCTACACGATCTGGGACCCCTACCCGCAGTTCGACGACTCCTCCGACTGGGTGAAGCTGCTCACGCAGTGCGGGACCCAGGCCGGGGTGACCATCAAGCGGACCGGCTACGACACCACCGACCTGACGAACAAGGCGTTGCTGGCGGCCCAGCAGGGCAACTCGCCGGACGTGCTGATCGTGGACAACCCGGTGGTCTCGACGCTGGCCGAGGCCGGCGTGCTGACGACGACCGAGGAGAACAATCTCGACGTCGCGTCGATCGAGCCGAACCTGCTGGCGGCCGGTCAGCTCGGCGGCAAGACGTACGGCGTCCCGATCGGGGCGAACACGCTCGCGCTCTACTACAACAAGGACGTGCTCAAGAAGGCCGGGGTGGACGCGGAGTCGGTGAAGGACTGGGCGTCGCTGACGGCGGCGCTGGAGAAGGTGAAGGCGGCGGGCAAGAAGGGCATCACGTTCGCGGGCATCGGCACCGAGGAGGGCAGCTTCCAGTTCCTGCCCTGGTTCTGGGGCGCGGGCGCGAACCTCACGAAACTGGACTCGCCCGAGGGTGTCTCCGCGCTGTCGCTGTGGGCCGACTGGGTGAAGAAGGGCTACGCGCCGACCTCGGTCATCAACAACACGCAGACCACGAGCTGGCAGGAGTTCGCGACCGGTGACTTCGCCTTCGGGGAGAACGGCACCTGGCAGCTCGCCAACGCCAAGAAGACCGGCTTCGACTACGGCATCATCCCCATCCCCGCCAAGGACGGCGGCACCGCGCCCGCTCCGACCGGTGGTGAGTTCGTGAGCATCCCGGTGCAGTCGGACACCGCGCGTTATGCCACCTCGCAGAAGCTCGTGAGCTGTCTGACCAGCACGGACAACTCGCTGACCACCACGACCACGTTGTCGTACATCGCGCCGACGGAGGACGTGCAGGCCAAGCAGGTCGAGCAGAACGCCGAGCTGAAGGTGTGGGTGGAGGCGGTCAAGGCGGCCAAGGGCCGCACCAGTGACAACCTCGGCACGAAGTATCCGAAGATCTCCGAGCCGATGTGGAAGGCGATGCAGGCCGCGATGAGCGGGTCGCAGTCGCCGCAGGAGGCGCTGACCGCGGCCCAGGCCACGGCGGCGAGCGCGACCCAGTAATGAGCACGAGCCGATTGACGCGAACTCCGGTGGCGCGCACCCGGCCAGAAAAGCAGGCAACAGGAAAGCGGGCTCCAGGAAAGCGGGCTCCAGGAAAGCGGGCTACGGGAGAGCAGGCGGCAGGGGAGCGGGCGCCTGGAAAGCAGCGGGCAACGGGTAGGCAGGCGACGGGGCAGTGGGCGGCATGGGCGTTCCTCGCGCCCGTCGTCGTCTATCTGCTCGCGTTCTACGTCTATCCGCTGTATCGCAACGTCGATCTGAGCCTGCGTAACTACACGGTGCGTTCGTTCGTGCAGGGGGACGCGCCGTTCACGGGGTTCGCCAACTACGCGAAGGTGTTCGCCGATGCCACCTTCGGCCCGGCGCTGTGGCACACGGTGGTGTTCACCGTGGTGTCGCTGGCCTTCCAGTTCACCATCGGGCTTGCGCTGGCGGTGTTCTTCAGCCGCAACTTCCGGCTGTCGGCGACGCTGCGGGCGTTGTTCCTGGTGCCGTGGCTGCTGCCGCTGATCGTGTCGTCCTCGACCTGGTCGTGGATGCTCAACAGCGAGTCGGGCGTGGTCAACGCGGCCCTGAGCTGGGTCGGCGTCGGCCCGGTCAACTGGCTGACCTCGCCGGACTGGTCGCTGTGGTCGGTGACCATCGCCAACATCTGGATCGGCATCCCGTTCAACCTGGTGGTGCTCTACAGCGGGCTGCAGGCGATCCCCTCCCACATCCACGAGGCGGCGGCCCTGGACGGGGCGACCGGCTGGCAGCGGTTCTGGCGGGTGACGTTCCCGCTGCTGCGGCCGGTCTCGGCGATCACGCTGCTGCTCGGGCTGGTCTACACGCTCAAGGTGTTCGACATCATCTGGATCATGACGAAGGGCGGCCCGAGCGACGCGTCCACGACGCTGGCCACCTGGTCCTACCGGCTCGGCTTCGGCAACCTGCTGCCGTCCTTCGGACCCGGCGCGGCGGTCGGCAACCTGCTGATCGTGATCGCGCTGGTCTTCGGCCTCGTCTACATCCGTACGCAGCGAAGGCAGGGCACGGCATGAGGCGGCTGAAGACCGCCGTCGGGCTGGCGCTGACGGCCGTGATGCTGTTCCCCGTCTACTGGATGATCAACGTCTCGTTCACCCGCGACCAGGACATGCGCAAGTCGCCGCCCTACTGGTTCCCGGTGCACGGCACGCTGGACGGCTACCGCGCGGTGCTGGAGCAGCAGGGGCCCTACCTCGCCACCAGCCTCGTCGTCGGGCTGGGCACCGTGGCCCTGACCCTGGTGATCGCGGCGCCCGCGGCATACTCGCTGGCCAAGCTGCGCCCGCGCGGCGGCGGCGTGCTGAGCTTCGTGCTGCTCATCGCCCAGATGATCCCGGGGATCATCATGGCGATGGGCTTCTACGCCATCTTCCTGAGCACCGGCGTGCTCAACACCGTCCCCGGGCTGATCGTGGCCGACTCCACCCTCGCGGTGCCGTTCGCCGTGCTGATCCTCGCCACGTTCATGTCCGGCATCCCCGAGGAGCTGATGCAGGCGGCCCGGGTGGACGGCGCGGGCGCGCTGCGCACGTTCGTCTCGATCGTGCTGCCGGTCAGCCGCAACTCGGTCATCACGGTGTCGCTGTTCGCGTTCCTGTGGGCCTGGTCGGACTTCGTCTTCGCCTCCACCCTCGACCAGGGCGGCGCCCACCAGCCGATCACGCTCGGCATCTACCACTACATCGGCAACAACAACCAGGAGTGGAACGCCATCATGGCCACCGCCGTGGTCGCCTCCATCCCGGCCGCCGTTCTGCTCATCGTCGCTCAGCGTTACGTCGCCGCCGGGGTCACCGCCGGCGCCGTCAAGGACTGAGCCTCTTTTCGAGAAGGGACCCCCTCTTCATGACCGTCGCCGCTTCAGGCCCGGTGTTCTCCCTGCGGGAAATCCCGTTCAGCTATCGCGGCTCCTGGTTCGGCTTCTCGCCGGTGGTCGCCCAGAACACCTACGCGCGGGACGTGCATCTGGTCTCCCATCAGACCGGCATGCATCCGATCCTGCGGCTGGCGCCGTCCGCGGACAGCGAGGTCACAGCCACGCCCCACCGGCTCACCTGGAGCCGCGCGGACGGCCGGATCGACCTCGCGTACGAGAACGCCGACACGGTGCGGCTGCGTGGCCGGGGCCTCGGGCTGAGCCTCCTGGCCGCCGACCCCGTCCTGACGCCGTTCAGCGGTCCGTACTTCTACCAGGACCCGGCGGACGGCTCGTTCGTCTTCACCGTCTACCAGACCGGCCGCCGCTACCGGGTGACGGTGCTCGCCGGGCAGGCCGAGGCGCGGGGCACGCAGGCGCTCGGCACCGCGGAGCGGGGCGTCGTGCTGAGCGGCGAGTGGGAGATCGCCGTCGAGGAGTACGAGACCGCCCGCGCCCCCTACACACGTACGGACGACTTCGAGCGGGTGGCCGAGGCGGCGCGGGCCGAGTTCGACGCGTTCACGGCGGCGGTCGCCCCCTGGCGCAGCGACCGGACGCCCGCGGCCGAGCTGGCCGCCTACGTCCTGTGGTCGGCGACCGTGCGCCCCGCCGGGTTCGTCACCCGGCCGGCCGTGCTGATGTCCAAGCACTGGATGGACAAGGTGTGGAGCTGGGACCACTGCTTCAACGCCATCGCCCTCGCGGACGGCCTGCCCGGCCTGGCGTGGGACCAGTTCCGGCTGCCCTTCGACCACCAGGACGAGGCGGGCGCGCTGCCCGACTCCGTCACCCACTCGGAGATCCTCTACAACTTCGTCAAGCCGCCCATCCACGGCTGGGCACTGCGCCACCTCCCGCCCGCCGCCGAGCCGGAGAAGGTCTACCGGCTGCTGGAACGCTGGACGGGATTCTGGCTCACGGCGCGGCGCGTCCCGGGCCGCGAACTGCCCCACTACCAGCACGGCAACGACAGCGGCTGGGACAACGCCACCACCTTCGACCCCGAACGCGTCGTGGAGACCGCCGACCTGGCCGCGTTCCTCGTCCTGCAGATGCGCGAGCTGGCCCGCCGCGCCCCGGACCCGTCCGCGGCGGCCCGCTGGTCCGGCGCCGCCGACCGGATGCGCGACGCGCTGCTCGCCGAGCTGTGGACGGGGGACCGCTTCGTCGCCCGTGGAGCGCGCTCCGGGCGCACCTGGCCGAGCTCCAGCCTGCTCGACCTCATGCCCATCGTGCTCGGCGACGAGCTCCCCGAGCCGGTGCACACGGCGCTCGCCGCACGCATCGCCGCGCACCTGACCGCGTTCGGGCCCGCCACCGAGCACCCCGAGTCCGAGCACTACCAGGACGACGGCTACTGGCGGGGGCCGATCTGGGCCCCCTCGACAGTGCTCATCGAGGACGGCCTGCGCCGCGCCGGGCACGCCGAGCTCGCCGACGAGATCAGCGCCCGTTTCCGCGGGCTCTGCGAGCGGTCCGGTTTCGCGGAGAACTTCGACGCGCGCACCGGCGAGGGGCTGCGCGACCGCGCCTACACCTGGACGGCCAGCGCCTACCTCATCCTCGCCGCCGCCCATGAGAGGCGACACGAGCAGCGAGGCGAACGGCGACACGAGCAGCGGGCCCAGCCGGCGGACACCCCCGCGTAGTCGCCGCCCCGTCACGTCCTGTTCACGGGGTTCCGGCCGTTCTCACCTGGCCTGCCCGAGAGGATAGGTTGGCTCCCGATCATCAGGGGCGCGCGTGGCCATGAGGGCCATGAGGAGGTGCGGGACGTGGTGCCGTCCACGCTCGGCGGGCGTTACGAGCTGGAGGAGCTGATCGGCCAGGGCGGGATGGGCGAGGTCTGGCGCGGCCGGGACCTGCGGGCGCACCGTCCCGTGGCGGTGAAGATCCTCACGCCGCAGGTCGCCGGGGTCGCCTCGCGGGAGCGCTTCGCCCGCGAGGCCAGGGCCGCCGCCCGCGTCGTCCACCCGAACGTGGTGACGGTGCTCGACGTGGGCGAGCAGGACGCGCGGCCCTACCTGGTGATGGAGCTGCTCACCGGCCGCAGCCTGGCCGCCGAGCTGCAGGACCGGGGCAGCTATGGCGTGGCGGAGGCGTGCCACCTCATGAGCCAGGCCGCCGCCGGCCTGGACGCCGCGCACCGCGCCGGGGTCGTGCACCGGGACGTCAAACCCGCCAACCTGCACCTCACCGCGAGCGGCTTGCTCAAGGTGGTCGACTTCGGCGTCGCCCAGGTGGCGACCGAGGCGGCGCGGCTGACCATGGTGGGCACCGTCGTCGGCACCGCCGCCTACCTGGCTCCCGAGCAGATCGACGGCAGGGGCGGCGGCTCCGCCTGCGATCTCTACGCGCTGGGGTGCGTCTGCTACGAGCTGCTGTGCGGGCACCCCCCGTTCACCGGGTCGGCCCCCGAGCTGGTTTATCAGCACATCCACCAGGCCCCGGTGCCGCCCGGCCGGCACCGGCCCGACATCCCCGCCGAGCTGGAGCGCCTGATCATGGCGCTGCTGGCCAAGGACCCCGCCGCCCGGCCCGCCGACGCCGAGGTCGCCCGCCGGATCCTCGCGGCCGTCGCCCTTTCGGCCGGACGGCCGGCGTGGGAGGCGGGAACGCCCGCTCCGCCTCCGGCACCGTACGCCGGCGGCGCGCGGGCGGGCGACACGGCGCTGCTCGACGCCCCGCTGCTCGACACCCCGCCGCCCGTCGGCCCGGCGGGCCGTACGGCGGGGATGTCGCCCGAGCGGCGCACGCTCCTCCGGCTCGGCGCTGCGGTGGCGGGACTCGCCGTGGTCACGATCGGGGTGGCGGCCCTGTCCGACGGCGGAGGGCAGGCGGAGCCCGCGGCCGCGGCGCCCAGCCCCACCGGGACGTCACCGGGGAGGGTCTCGCCCAGCCCGACGCGGGCGACCAGGACACCGTCACCACGGCCATCCTCCGAACCATCCCCGAAACCGTCCTCGATACCGTCCCCGAAGCCGTCTCCCACGCCGCCCGCACGCCCCGTCTACCGCAACTACCAGGAGTGGCTGGCCGCCTTCGAGCACGCCCTGCAGGAGCAGGAGCGGCGGGGCGGCATCGAGCCGAGGCTGGCCCGCGACGCCCACGAGGCGATCAGGAAGACGGCCAGGGACATGTCCAGAGGCCCGGGCAGAGGCCGGGGAGGAAACAGGAGCGACAAGGCCGCGCGGCGCGTCCGCGACATCCTGATCAAGCTCCGGCAGGCGCGTCAGGCCGGCAGGATCGCCGACGGCCCGCTGGTCGACTTCCTGAACGCCACCGGCATCAGCGGGCGGTAGGACCGGAAGGACGACGACTGAGGTCCTCGACCGGCCCGAGGTCGCGGGTCCACGTGCCGAGCACGAGCAGGGTCTTGGTGCCGGTCACGTCGCCCGCGCGGCGCAGGCGGTCGATGACCTGCTGGAGGTGCCCGAGGTCGCGGACCCGGACGTGGATGAGCGCGTCCGGGTCTCCGGCGATGGTGAACACCTCCTGCACCTCCGGCACGTCCGTGGCGGTACGGACGATCTTGCCGACCGGGGTCGTGCCCGGATAGCGCAGCTCGGTGAACGCCTCGATGCCCCAGCCGAGCTTGGCGTAGTCGATCCGCACGGTGAAGCCCGTGATGACGCCGATCTCCCTCAGGCGGTCGACCCGCCGCTTGACGGCGGCCACCGACAGGCCGATCTCGGCGGCCATCTCGGAGAACGTCCTGCGCCCGTCCTCGCGCAGCAGGCGCAGCAGCCGGTGGTCGATGTCGTCGATCTCCGCCATGGCATCTCCCTCTCCGACCCGCGCCGACGCAAAGAACCGTAGCCGCCCGAGGCGGACTTCTCCATCTTTTTGCGTCTTATCGGCCGGTTCTCGCGTGATGCTTGCGCGTACGCCCAGAGGGTTGGTGTGCTGTGGGTCACTCCCCGACCCCAGGAGGTTCGCCGTGTCCAGGCCTCCCGTCACGCTCGACGACAAGTACGCCGCCGAGCGCGGCACCGTGCTGATCTCGGGCGTCCAGGCCCTCGTACGGCTGACGCTGGAGCAGCGCCGCCTCGACGCGGAGCGCGGGCTGGACACCCGGGTCTTCGTCTCCGGATATCCCGGCTCGCCGCTGGGCGGGGTCGACCTGGAGATGGCCAGGGCCGCGCGGTTCCTCGAGGAGGCGGGCGTGGTGGCCCGGCCCGGCCTCAATGAGGAGCTCGCGGCCACGGCGGTCGCGGGCACCCAGCTCCTCGCCCAGGTGCCGGGCCGCAGGCACGAGGGGGTGACCGGGTTCTGGTACGGAAAGAACCCGGGCCTCGACCGGGCCGCCGACGCGATCCGGCACGGCAACCTCGCCGGCACCGCGCCGCTCGGCGGGGCGGTGGCGTGGATCGGCGACGACCCCGGCAGCAAGTCGTCGACCGTGCCCAGCTCGTGTGAGCCGATGTGCCAGAGCCTGTCGATGCCGCTGCTCGCCCCCGGCTCCGTGGCGGAGGTCGTCGAGCTCGGGCTGCACGCGGTGGCGCTGTCGCGGGCCACCGGCCTCTGGGCCGGGCTGAAGATCGTCGCCGACGTCGCCGACTCCTCCGCCACCGTCGACCTCGGAGCGTTGCGCGAGACCATCCGCACCGGCGTCCCGGCGCCGGAACGCGTGGACCGCGGGGCACCGCCCACCCTGGTCGGCCCGGCCTCGCTGGAGGCCGAGCACGACATGCTCACCCGCAGGCTCGGCCTGGCCCGCGCGTACGCCCGCGCGCACGGCCTCAACCGGGTGACCCACGACGCGCCGCGGGCCACGACGGGCCTGCTCGCGTCTGGCACCTCCTACGCCGTCGTCCTGCGCGCGCTCGCCGATCTCGGCCTGGACGAGGCCGCGATGGACCACCTCGGCCTGCGGCTCATCCGGCTCGCCATGCCGTTCCCGCTCGCGTACGACGATCTCGCCGCCATGACCGACGGGCTCGACCGGGTGCTCGTGGTGGAGGACAAGGTGCCGTTCCTGGAAGGGCACCTCAAGCAGGCGCTGTACGACACCGGTCAGCGTCCCGACGTCCTCGGCCGGGAACTGCTGACCGCGCGCGGCACGCTCGGCGCGGAGGACGTGGCCGGGGCGCTCGCCACCTGCCTCGGTCCGGACCGCCTTCCCCGGCAGGCGGCCGTCCTCACGCGCGGCCCGGCCACCGGCAGGGAGAAGCGCCGTCTGCTCCCGCTGGTCGCCGCCCGCACGCCGTACTTCTGCTCGGGCTGCCCGCACAACGCCTCCACGCGCGCCTCCGACGACACGCTGGTGGGCGCGGGCATCGGCTGCCACGCCATGATCGCCCTGGACGGGAACGGGCGCGGCAGGCAGGTCGGCATGACGCAGATGGGAGGCGAGGGCGCCCAGTGGTTCGGCCTTGCCCCCTTCACCTCCGACCGCCACTTCACCCAGAACCTCGGTGACGGCACCTTCCACCACTCCGGTTCCCTGGCCATTCGTGCCGCCGTCGCGGCCGGCGTCTCGATGACCTACAAGCTGCTCTACAACGACGCCGTGGCGATGACCGGCGGGCAGCGCGCCGAGGGCCGCCTCGATGTCCCGGCGCTGACGCGGTCGCTGGCCGCCGAGGGCGTGCGCCGGATCGTGGTCACCACGCCGGAGCCGGAGACCTACCGCGCCGTCCGGCTGGCCCCGATCGCGTCCGTACGGCACCGCGACGATCTCGCGGAGGTGGAGAAGGAGCTCGCCGCGATCGACGGGGTGACCGTGCTGATCCACGACGATCGCTGCGCGGCCGAGGAACGGCGGCTGCGTAAACGCGGCAAACTGCCCACGCCGACGGCCAGGGTCGTGGTCAACGAGCGGGTGTGCGAGGGCTGCGGCGACTGCGGGGACGCCTCCACCTGCCTGTCCGTGCAGCCGGTGGAGACCGAGTTCGGCCGCAAGACCCGCATCCACCAGGCGTCGTGCAATTCCGACCTGAGCTGTCTCAAGGGCGACTGCCCGTCGTTCCTGCTCGTCGAACCAGGTCCCCGGACTTCGCGTCCGGTGCCCGGACCGCCGCCGGTGACGCTGACCGAGCCCGTGTCGCGCTTCCCGGACCGCTCGGTGCTGCTGCGGATGCCCGGCATCGGCGGCACGGGCGTGGTGACCGTCTCGCAGATCCTGCAGATGGCCGCCCACCTCGACGGCCTGCACGCCGCCGGGCTCGACCAGACCGGGCTGGCCCAGAAGGGCGGCCCGGTCGTCAGCGACGTGCGGATCTCGCCGCGGCCGATCACCGGCTCGGTCCGCGCCGCCCGCGGCACCGCCGACGTCCTCGTCTGCTTCGACGTGCTCGGCGCCGCCGCCGACGACACCCTCGCCGTCGCCGCTCCGGGGCGCACGGTCGCCGTGGTGAACACCGCGATCGTGCCCACGGCCGCCATGGTCACCGGCCGCGCCGCGCTCTCCGGGCCCGGGGACGCGGTCGCCCGCATCGCGTCGGCCACCGCCTCGGAGGACGTCCTGCACCTGGACGCCGGGGCGCTGTCGGAGGCGTTGTTCGGCGACCACATGCCCGCCAACCTCGTGCTCGTCGGCGCGGCCTACCAGCACGGCTGCATCCCGATCTCGGCCGACGCGATCGAGAGCGCCATCCGCCTCAACGGTGGTTCCAGCAGTGCAGCCGTGGAGCAGAACCTGGCCGCCTTCCGCTGGGGGCGCGCCGCCGTGATCGACCACGAGGCCGTGTCCCGGGCCGCGTTCCCGGCTGTGTCCCGGGCCGCGTTCGGGGCCGGCTTCCCCCGGCAGGAGACGGCCGCGCCGCCCGTCGCCGACGGGCTGGAGGAGACCCTCGCCGTACGCATCGCCGACCTGACCGGCTACCAGAACGCCGCCTACGCCCGCTCGTACGAAAAGGACGTGCGCGAGGTGGCCGCGCTGGCCGCCGAGCGGGCGGGGGAGGAGGCCGGCGCGCGCATCGGGCTCGCGTACGCCCGGGGGCTGCACAAGCTCATGGCCTACAAGGACGAGTACGAGGTCGCCCGGCTGCACCTCGACCCGGTGGAACGGGCCCGGCGCGAGCGGGAGTTCGGCCCCGGGGCCACCGTGTCGGTGCTGCTGCATCCGCCGCTGCTGCGGGCGATGGGCCTCAAGCGCAAGATCAGGCTGCGCCGGTCGGCCGGGGTCGTGTTCCGCGGGCTGCGGGCCGCCCGCGTGCTGCGCGGCACCGCGTTCGACGTGTTCGGGCACGCCGCCGTCCGCCGGGTGGAGCGTACGCTGGTCGTGGAGTATCGCGAGCTGATGCGGCGCGCGCTCGACCGGCTCACCCCCGCGACCGCCGCGGCCGTCGCGGAGATCGCCGCCCTGCCGGACCTGATCCGGGGGTATGAGGACATCAAGCTCGCCCGTGTCGCGGAGTTCCGCGACCGCGCCGCCACCCTTCTCGCCGAGCTGAACGAGCCCGCCCACGAGTCCGCCCACGAGCCCTTCCTCCAGGAGTCATCGTGACCGTCGACCGCCTGCTGCCCGGCGAGGACGCCCGGGACCTCATCGACCTGACCCGTGAGATCGCAGACAAGGAGCTCGCCCGCCGCGTCGACGAGCACGAGCGCGCGGAGACCTATCCCGAGGGCCTGTTCGCCACGCTCGGCGCCGCCGGGCTCCTCGGCCTGCCCTACCCGGAGGAGTACGGCGGCGGAGGCCAGCCGTACGAGGTGTATCTGCAGGTGCTCGAGGAGCTGGCCGCCCGGTGGGCCGCCGTCGCGGTCGCGGTCAGCGTCCACACGCTCTCGTGCCTGCCCCTGGCCGTGTACGGCACGCCGGAGCAGCGGGAGCGCTGGCTGCCCGACATGCTCGCCGGGCGGCGGATCGGCGGCTACAGCCTGTCGGAGCCCCAGGCCGGGTCGGACGCGGCGGCCCTGACCTGCAAGGCCGAGAAGACGGAGGGCGGCTACCGGATCACCGGCACCAAGGCGTGGATCACCCACGGCGGCCTGGCGGACTTCTACGCGCTGTTCGCCCGCACCGGCCCCGGCCAGCGCGGCGTCTCCTGCTTCCTCGCCCCCGGTCACGCCGACGGCCTGACCTTCGGCCGCCCCGAGGAGAAGATGGGCCTGCACGCGATCCCCACCACCACCGCCCACTGGGACGGCGTGCTGATCGACGCCGACCGCCTCATCGGCGAGGAGGGGCAGGGCCTGCCCATCGCCTTCGGCGCGCTCGACTCGGGCAGGCTGGGCATCGCCGCCTGCGCCGTCGGCCTCGCCCAGGCCGCGCTCGACGAGGCCGTGGCGTACGCCAAGGAGCGCGAGACGTTCGGCAAGAAGATCATCGACCATCAGGGGCTCGGGTTCCTGCTCGCCGACATGGCCGCCGGGGTGGACTGCGCCCGGGCGACCTATCTCGACGCGGCCCGCCGCCGCGACGCCGGCCTGCCGTACAGCAGGCAGGCCAGTGTCGCCAAGCTCGTCGCGACCGACACCGCGATGCGGGTCACCACCGACGCGGTCCAGGTCTTCGGCGGGTACGGCTACACGCGCGAGTTCCGCGTCGAGCGCTACATGCGCGAGGCTAAGATCATGCAGATCTTCGAGGGCACCAACCAGATCCAGCGCCTCGTCATCAGCCGCCATCTCGCCCGCTGAGATCTACCTGCGGAGCGGGAAGCCACACGCCTCGGCCGGTGTTCTTAACGATCACGGCATACTATTAGGGGCGTTATGCCCCGTTTCGTGATGTTTTGGGGGAATTGTGGCTAAGCCCGTTCTGCAGATCGTCATCGCCAGCACGCGTCCCGGGCGCGTCGGACTGCCGGTGGCGGAGTGGTTCCACGAGCGCGCGGTCGCCAAGGACGCCTTCGAGGTCGAGCTCGTCGACCTCGCCGAGGTGAACCTGCCGTTCATGGACGAGCCCAACCACCCGCGGCTCCGGCAGTACGTCCACCAGCACACGAAGGAGTGGAGCGCCACTATCGAGCGCGGCGACGCGTTCGCGTTCGTCACGCCGGAGTACAACTACGGCTTCAACGCCGTGCTGAAGAACGCCCTCGACTTCCTGCACCACGAGTGGCACTACAAGCCGGTCGGATTCGTCAGCTACGGCGGCGTCGCCGCGGGCACGCGGGCGGTGCAGATGCTCAAGCAGGTCGTCACCACGCTCAAGATGGTGCCCGTGTTCGACGCGGTCTCCATCCCCTTCGTCACCCAGTTCCTCGACGAGGAGGGCCGCCTGCACCCCAACGACGTGATGAACACGGCGGCGGACACGATGCTGGATGAACTCGCCCGGCTCGCCCCCGCGCTGCGGCACCTGCGCCCCGCCGCCTGATCACGTCTCCGGGTCGCGCTCGGTGAGGCAGTAGATCCCACCGGCCGGGTCGCGCATGACGATCCAGCGCCGCCCCCGCGCCACGAACGCCGCGCCGTGCCGCTCATGCAGCGCGCGGGCGGCCTCGGGGTCGGCGCAGGCCAGGTCGACGTGGGCCGACCGGCCGGGCCCCTCGCCGAGCCGCTGCAGCAGGATCCGCACCGGCATTCCCGGCGCGGCCAGCACCGTGAACTCGGGCAGCGACCCGGGACGCGGGGACCATCCGGTCAGCGCCGCCCAGAAGGCCACCTCCTCCTCGTACGCGCCGGGGGCGATGTCGAGGCAGACCTGGTCGAGGCGGGTGCCGGCGAAGACGGGCGGCCGCCGTGCCGATGTCGTGCCTCCTACGGGGACCTCTCCGGGGACCTCTCCGGAGACGAGACAGAACGCCCTGCCCTCCGGGGAGCGCAGCACCGCCCAGTCGCCGTGGTCGGCGGCGACGGCGGCGCCGAGCGCCTCGGCCCTGGCCACGGCCGCCCGGACGTCGCCCACCTCCAGATCGAGGTGGGCGCCGCCCCCGTCGCCCACGGCCTGGATCTTCACCCAGGCGTCGCCCGACTCGGGCAGCAACGTGGCGAACTCCCCGTCGTCGCCCCGGCGCGGGGACAGACGCGTGCCGGTCACGGCGGTCCAGAACGCCGCCGCCTCCTCGAACCGCTCGCATGGCCGGTCCACGAAGGCCAGCACCCGCCGCACCATCGTCACGAAGCCTCCTCGAACAGCGGGAGCAGCGCCTTCTCCAGGTCGGCCGGGGCGCGGTAGAGCAGCGCGGTCATACCGAGGGCCGAAGCCGCCCTGACGTTCTCCGGCCGGTCGTCGGCGAACAGGCAGCGCTCCAACGGCGCTCCGGCGCGACCGGCGGCGATCTCGAAGATCCGCGGGTCGGGCTTGGCCACCCCCACGTCGTAGCTGCTCACGACGTGATCGAAGGCGTCGTGCAGCTCCAGCTCGCGCAGGTGGGCGGCCAGCTCGGAGGTCGCGTTGCTGACGAGCACGACCGGGACGCGGGCGCGTGCCCGCGCGAGCAGCGCGACGACCTCCTCGTCCACCCAGGTGCGGGCGGCCACCCATTCGGCGGCCAGCGCGCTCGCCCGTGCGGCCGAGCCAACCAGCCCGGCGAGGACGGGAACCGCCGACTCCAGCCACTCCTCGCGGGTCACCAGCCCGGTCAGGGCCGGGACCGCCAGCGCCGACTCGCCGGTCACCCGGGCCACCGTCCCCGGCTCCACCCCGTACGCCCGCTCGATCTCCGCCTGCCGGCCGAGATCGACGAACTTCAGGACTCCGTCGAAGTCGCACAGCACCGCGTCGAATTCCCTGGTCACAAATCCGAGCCTAAGACGCGAGCGACTCGTACAGCGCGATGTGCCGTTCGGCGGCGGCCTGCCAGGTGTGCCGGGCGGCCAGCTCCCGCCCCGCCGTACGCCTGCGGGGATCGGGGGAGGCGAGGGCGTCGGCGAGCTCGTCGGCGAGCCCGGCGGGCGTGACGGCGAAGCGCGCGGCGCAGCCGAAGACCTCACGCAGGACCGGCAGGTCGCGCATCACCAGCGGGACGCCCGCCGCCAGGGCCTCCATCGCGGCGAGGCCGAAGCCCTCCTTCACCGACGGGAAGGCGAAGGCGGCGGCGCCCGCAACGAGCGGCGGCAGTTCCGCGTCGGGGACCGGGCCGAGCACCAGCGGCTCGACGCCCAGCTCCGCCGCCCGCGCATCCCACCGCGCCCGGTAGTCGCGGTAGTCGAAGAGCGTCTCGCCTCCGGCGATCACCAGCCGGATGTCCGGGCGCGCGTCCCGCAGCAGCGCGTACGCCTCCAGCAGGTCGAGCGAGCCCTTGCGCGGCTCGATGCCGCCGACCGTCAGCACGTAGGCGCCCAGCCACCCGCGCCACCGCGCGACGGCCGCCGGGTCGGCGGACGCGAAGCGCTCGTACGCCACGCCGTTGGGGATCACCGTCGCCGCGATGTCCCACCCGGCCTTGAGCTCGGCCGCCACCGCCTCCGACACGCAGACGTGCGCGTACGGCGTGACGATGGCGCGCTCGTGACAGACGGCCAGCTCCGTGGTGGTGAAGTGGTCCACGTGGTGAACCGTCCGCACGCAGTGGCCCGCCGCGTTGGCGCTGATGCAGTCCTGGGCGTGCACGACGTCATAGGAGGCCGCCTCCGCGGCGAACGCCCCGCGCAGCACCGCGATCGACCGCAGCACCCGCGGCCCGACGCCCTCCCCGGGGATGTCGGGGAACGGCACGACGCGCAGCCGGACGGCGGGATCGACCGGGCGGAAGAAGCCGGAGTCGCCGCCCCGGCCGAGCGTCCACACCGTCACGTGCTGTCCCGCCGCCGCGAGCGCCTCGGCGAGGGCGAGGGTGTGCACGACCCCGCCGCGTGGCCGGGTCGAGTAGCTGAGCAGGGCGATTCTCACGCACGCACCTCCCGGTAGACGCCCGGCCTGCGCTCGTGCAGGTGATGGAGGATCCGCCGGGCGCGGTCGATCTCGGCGGCGACGTCGAGCTCGGCCACCGCCAGCCCGGCCTTCGACCAGGTGCGGGCGAGCACGTCGCCGCCCGGCCCGACGACCTTGGCCTGGCCGAGGAACCGCATGCCGCCCATCACCCCCGTCTGGTTGGAGGAGGCGAGCACGACCTGGTTCTCGGCGGCGCGCGCCTGGTCGTACAGGTCGAACAGCCGCGACTGCCGGTCCTGGGCCATCCGGGGCGCGCGGTTGGTGACGCTGGCGGGCCAGGCCGACAGGCAGGCCAGGATCTGCGCGCCGTCGAGCGCGAGGCTGCGGGCCGACTCGGGGAAGGTCTTGTCGTAGTCGATCAGCATGCCGATCCGCCCGGCCGGGGTGTCGAAGGCGTCGAACCGCTCGCCCGGGGCGTAGGCCGCGGTCTCGCCCGCGGGCAGGTGCACCTTGCGGTGCAGGCCGAGCACACCGTCGCCGCTGACGCACACCGCCGCGTTGTAGCGGACGTCGCCGCCGTCCTCGCAGAAGCCGACGCACACCACCATCTCGGCGGCCAGCGCCGCCACCCGCGCGATCGCCGGGTCGTCCGGCTTCAGCGCGGGCGGCAGCGCCTCGGGGTCCGGCCTGCGCAGGTCGGCGAGGTAGCCGCCGAGCGCGGCGTCGGGCAGCACGAGCAGCCGGGCGCCCGCGGCTCGGGCGTCGCCGATCAGCTTGGCGATGCGGGCCAGGTCGAAGGCGAGGTCGCGGCCGAAGTGGGCGGCCGCCGCGGCGATCCGCAGAACGCTCACCCCGCGAGCCCCGCCGTGCCGTACGCCGTCCCGTATGCCTCCGGCCGGCGGTCGCGCAGATGGCCCATCGACCGGCGCGCGGTCTCCAGCGCCCGCGGCACGTCGATCTCGGCGACGGCCATGCCCGGCCCGACGCCCGTGGCCGAGACGATCTCGCCGCCGGGGTCCACGACCTTGGCGCTGCCGACGAAGCGCAGCGACCCGAACGTCCCGGCCTGGTTGGCAGACAGCCACACGATCTGGTTCTCCAGCGCCCGCGCCCGGTCGAACAGGTCGAAGCGCCGCTTCCAGCGGTCGCGCTCCAGATCGGGTGCCGCGTTCGTCCGCGAGCCCGGCCAGGCCGACACGCACACCCCGATCTGCGCGCCGTCGAGGGCCAGCGCGCGGGCGGCCTCCGGGAACGCCTTGTCGTAGCAGATCATCATGCCGATCCTGCCGACGGGCGTGTCGAAGGCATGGAAGCCGTCGCCCGAGGCGTAGCTGGCGTTCTCGCCGAGCGGCTGGTGCACCTTGCGGTGGTTGCCCAGCACGCCGTCGCCGCTGACGCACACCACGCTGTTGTAGCGGGCGTCGCCGCCGTCCTCGCAGTAGCCCGCGATCACGACCATGTCACCGGCCAGCGCGGCCAGCCGCCGGATCTCCGGGCCGTCCACGGCGAGCGGGGGCGGCCCGGCGTCGGCGGCGTCGCCGTCCAGGCTGAGCAGGTAGCCGCCGAGGCACGCCTCGGGCAGCGCGAGGAGCCGTACGTCCTCGTTGCGGGCCTCCTTGACGAGGCGTTCGACGATCGCGACGTCCTCGCCGAGGTCGCGGCCGAACGCGGCGGACACCGCCGCCATGCGCAGGGCGCTCACGCGGTCCCCAATCCGGTCACCGGGCCGCCGACGGCCTCCGTGACCTCTCCGTCGGGCCAGCGCAGCGAGACGCCGCGGCCGGTGGTCAACTCCCCGCACACCGCCGAGACGGCCGGTCCCGCCGGGGGCGCGGACGCGCCCGGCTGGTCCGCCGTGAGCATCGCGAAGCCGGGGAAGCAGGTGAGCCAGTCGCCCATGGAGGCGGCCGCCGGGCGCGGCACCGCGGCCACGTCCAGCACGGCCGCGCAGCCGCCCGCCTCGGCCAGCATGCCGAGCGTGCCGGCGATCCCGGCCATCGACACGTCCTTGGCGGCGGCGGGGCGGCCGGCCGCGACCGCGCCGAGCATCGCCCGCAGCTCGTCCGTACGCCGGGAGGTGGTCGAGTCCCATTGGCGGCCCCGATATCCGGCGCGCCAGCCGCCGCCGAGGTCGGCCGTGAGGCGCACGGCGTGGCCGGGGCGTCCGCCGCCGCCCGGCACGGGACGCGCGGCGCGGCCGAGGGCCGTCACCGACAGCGCGGCCGGCACCCCGAGCTGCGTGTGCCCGCCGAGCACCGGCACCCCGTACGCGCGGGCGGCCCGCGCCAGGCCGTCCAGCACCCGGGCGGCGTGCGCGGCGCCGGGGGCGGCGAGCGCGTCGAGCAGCCCCACCGGGGCGGCGCCCATCGCGGCCAGATCGTTGAGGTTGACCAGGACCGAGCACCAGCCTGCCCATTCCGGGTCGCGTTCGACCATGGACGGCACGATGGCGTCGCAGGCGGCGACCAGGTCGCCCCCGGGCACCGGCGCAGCGTCGTCGCCGACGAAACCCGGGCCGCCCAGGGCGTGCGGGCCCTGCCCGGCGAGGACGGCGAGCAGCGGCCCGAGCGCCGACTTGGCCGCTGCCGCCTGTCCCTCGATCCGGCCGATCGGGTGGCGCATCAGCACGTGCGGCGCACCCGCGACCGTCACCGGCCGCACCCGGGCCCAGCCGAGGCGGCGGAAGAACGCCTCGGCCCTGACCTGCACGGTCGCCTCGAACCGCAGCACGCCCTCCGCCTCGGCGCGGGCGCAGGCGGCCCGCACCAGCGCCGCGCCCACCCCCATGCCGCCAGATCCACGCGCCGCGACCAGCCGCCCGCCCGTCCACCAGCCGATGTCGGGGCCGTCGCAGGCCGGTCCGAGCCGAACGCCGCCGACCACCGTGCCCGCCGCGTCCCTGGCCACCAGCGTGATCGTGCGGGGATCGTCGTCCCTGTCGTCGAGGTCGTGCCCTTCGAACAACCCCTGCTCCCGGACGAACGCCTCGTGCCGCAGCCGCCGGTAGGCCCGGACGGCGGCGGCGTCGGCCTGCTCGATCCGGATGGGCGGCCGCCGGGCCAGCGTGCTGCGGTCGCCGAGCAACGCGAGGATGTCCTGCGCCTCTTCCCGTGCAGGCGCCTGGGTGTCGCCGTCGAGGAGCATCGTCGCCTCACCCGCCCGCCGCGCTCAGCACGCCGCACGCCCCGCACGCGGCGCAGCCCGCCCCCTGGTCCGCGCCGCGCATGCCGGCCGCGCGCAGCAGCGCCGCCACACCCTCGGTGACGTACGTCAGCAGGCCGGCATCGGGGGCGCCGATCCCGTCACGGGCCGCGAGCGTGCCCCGCATCGGGCGGAACGGGACCACGAAGGGGTAGACACCCCGCTGGATGAGACGGCCCGCGCCCGCGATCAGCTCGTCGGGGTCCTCACCCAGCCCCACCAGCAGGTACGTCGAGACGCGGTTGCGCCCGAACACCCGGACCGCCTCGTCCCAGGCGGCCTCGTATTCGGCGAGCGGCACCGACGACTTGCCCGGCATCCAGCGCCGCCGCACCTCCTCGTCCAGCGACTCCACGTGGATGCCGATCGCGGTGGCCCCGGCCTCGCGCAGCGCGCCGATCCAGGCCAGGTCGCCCGGCGGCTCGCACTGCACCTGGATCGGCAGGCGCGGCACGGCGTCCAGCACGGCCCGCACGCACCGCGCCAGCGTGCGCGCGCCGCGATCGGGCCCGGTGGTCGTGCCCGTGGTCATCACCATCTGGCGTACGCCGTCGAGCCGCACCGCCGCCTCCGCCACCTCGGCGAGCTGGGCGGGCGTCTTCGCGGCGACCGTGGCGCCCGACCGCAGCGACTCCTCGATCGTGCAGAAGCGGCACCGGTCGGCCTCGCCATACCTGATGCACGTCTGCACGACGGTCGTGGCGAGCACGTCCGCGCCGTGCAGCCGGGCGATCTTCTCGTACGGCACGCCGTCCGCGGTGGTCAGGTCGTAGAACCTCGGCCGCCGCACGGGCACCAGGGAGACCCCGGTGTCCTGGTCGCCGAGCCAGACCATGCCGTCGCGCACCGTGTAGGGGCTGCCGGGATCGATGGGCAGCGCCGCGCCCACGCCGTCGACCAGGACGTGGCCGTCGCCGCTGGGCCCCGCGCCGTCCGGCCGGCGTACGGGCGTGTCGAAGGCCACGCCGCGCAGGGCCAGCTCGGCGCGGGTCATGATCCGCAGATCGACGGTCACGGCACTACAGCTGGTAGGTGGAGTTGATGATGGCGCCCTTGCGGGCGTAGTGGATCAGCGCGTCCTGCACGTCGAGCGGGTGGGTGGGGATCACGCCCTCGATGAGGTCCTCCTCGCGGGCGCCGTGCAGCGACAGGCCGAACCGGCAGCAGTAGACCTTCCCGCCCTCGGCGATGAACGTCTTGAGCTGGTTGTTGATGTTGTGCTCGCCAGGGAACGCCGAGTTGCCGGTCGTCGGGAAGCCGCGGGTGGCCAGGCAGTTCAGCGAGCCCGGGCCGTAGAAGTAGATGGCGGTCTCGAAGCCCTTGCGCAGTGCCCGGGTGGCCTGCAGCACGGCCACGAAGCTGACCGACGACTCGTGCGCGATGCCGTGGACGAGCGTGAAGTACGACTCGCCGTTCTCGGCCTTGTAGTCGGGGAAGACCTTGGTCGTGCCGTAGATGGTGGAGCCCTCGGGCAGGGACGGGTGGGGGATCTCCTCGATGCTCTTCTTCTCCAGGTCGGTCATGTCGACGGTCATGTGCTTCTCCTTGCGTAGGTGAGCGGGGTCAGGTGTAAAGGGAGGCGAAGGTGCCGCGGAAGACGAGCGCGCCCAGCTCGCCGTCCCCGGCCGCGGCGCGCATCCGGGCGTGCTCGCCCGCGAAGTCGCCCCACGGCTGGTCACTGGCGAACAGCACGCGGTCGTGCCCGATGCCGCGCCGCTCGATCTCCCCGGCCAGCCAGTACGGCGCGAAGCCGATGGCCCAGGACAGATCGGTGTAGACGCGTTTGCCGGCCGCGATCCAGTCGAAGAACCGGGAGCCGGCCAGCTTGATGTGGCCGCTCATCCCGCCGCCGAAGTGCACGAGGTGCACCGGCACGCGGTCGGCGTACCACTCGACCAGGTGTCCGACCTCGTCGACGTCCGAGGCGGCGCCGGGCGAGGTGTGCACGTGCACCACCAGCCCGTGGCGTTCGGCGGCGGCGAAGATCCGGTCGAGCCCCGGACGGCAGGCGGGGTCGGCCGGCCGTCCGCCGAGCAGGAAGCTGAGCTTCAGCGCCCGGACGCCCCGCTCGCCCGCCAGGGCGAGGGCGCGGGTGGTGCGTTCCTCGTCGCGCGGCAGCGGCGAGACCCACAGCCCCGCGCGGATCCGGTCGTCGGCCTGCGCCGCCTCCAGGACGAGGTCGTTGAGCGCGAAGGCGACCGCCGGGTCGGGCACGCCGTAGTTGGGCAGCACCAGCGCGCGCTCCGTGCCCTCCGCGTCGAGGTCGGCGATCAGCTGCTTGACCGTGGCCCGCGCGGTCACGTCGGGGTTCACCGCGGGGCCGCCGTAGAAGGGATGGGCGGGCAGCACGCCGATGTGCCGGTGCGCGTCGCAGATCATGTCGGAGGTCATCGGCTTCTCACCCGACCGGAAGCGCGGGGGAGAGCTCGGCGGGCGCGCCGGTCAGCGCGCCGCAGACGTCGGCGAGCCGCCGCGACGCCTCGATGTGACCGGCCAGGAACTCGGCGTCCCGGCCCACCGCCTCGAACCGGCCGGAGCCCCAGGTGTGCTGCCAGGGCAGACCGAGGAAGTACAGCCCGGGACAGCTCGTCACGCCGCGCCAGTGCATCGGATAGCCCCGGCCGTCGAAGGCGGGGATCTCGATCCAGCGGTGGTCGCGGGTGAACCCGGTCGCCCAGACGACCGAGGTGATCCCGGCCGCCGCCGGGTCGAGGGCGCGTACCGGCTCGCCCGGTTCCCACACGGGCACGTAGCGGGGCTCGGCGGGGGCGTCGATGCCGCGATCGGCGATGTACGCGTCGATGGCGTCCTTGATCCCCTCGGCCACCGCGTCGGCCCTGTCGAGGTTGTCCTTGAGGTCGTCCGCGAACTCCAGCGTGGTGCCGGTGACGCCGGTCAGCCGGCCGTACAGGCGCATGCCGTCGCGGGCGAAGGCCCGCAGGTCGATGTCGCGCCCGCCGTCGCGTCCGGTGACGTAGTGGTTGGCCCGCAGGCGTACGGCGTCCGCGTCGTCGAACTCGTCGATGGTCCTGGCGTAGTGGCCCATGTCGTGCAGCCACGCCACGCAGTCCCGGCCCCGGTAGAAGCGGGCGACCCGGGGCGCGCTCCCGACGGCGAGGTGGACCCGCCGCCCGGCCAGATGCAGGTCTTCGGCGATCTGGCAGCCCGACTGCCCGGTGCCGATCACGAGCACCGCGCCCTCGGGAAGTTGTCCGGGACGGCGATACCGCGAGGAGTGGACCTGCGTGATCTCCGCGGGCAGCCGCTCGGCCAGGCGGGGTACGGCGGGCGCGTGGTAGGGGCCGGTGGCCACCACGACCTGGTCGGCGGTCAGATCCCCGGCGGTGGTCGCGAGCTCGAACGTCCCGCTCGCGGCCCTGCGTAATCGTGTGACGCGCACGCCCTCGGCGAGCGGGGGACCGAAGGAGGCGGCGTAGTCCTCCAGATAGCGGACGATCTCCTCCCGGACCATGAAACCGTCCGGGTCGGGCCCGCGATAGGGGAAGCCCGGCAGGTCGCACTGCCAGTTGGGGGTGACCAGGCAGAAGGAGTCCCAGCGGCGCTCACGCCACTCGTGGCCGATCCGCCGTGCCTCGATGACGACATGCTCGATGCCGCGCCGGCCCAGGCAGTGGCTGATCGACAGCCCGGCCTGGCCGCCGCCGACGACCGCGACCGGATAGTGGGCGCCGGCGATCCGCGGTGTGCCGGCCGGTGTGCTGGGCTCTGCCGCCGATTCCATGACGGCTACTTCAGTCCGCCCGGATTACCGGACCACGGCATCCGGAATAAAACTCCGTTACCAGTGCGTCACACCGCGTGATGCCGTCCGGTGCGTCATGTGATCAGGCGGTGCCCGCCGGGGGTGAAGGAGTTCATGAAGAGCCGGTCTGCCCCGGGAAGGGAGGCCAGCCGGAGCATCCAGTCGCGGGCCGTGATGCGCAGGCGGCTCGGTGGCGCCATCCAGGGGAGGAAGCGGCGGCCGAACGCCTGGACGTCGGTGACGACCGGCCGCATGCGCGCCGCGTACCGATCGAGCGCGGGGGACAGGTCACCGGAGGAGGCCGCGCGCAGCTCGCCGGCGAGCACCCACGCCGCGGCCACCGCGAGCGACGCGCCGTGCCCGGCGAACAGAGAGACCGCCTGGCAGGCGTCGCCGAGCAGGACCACCCGGCCGCTGCTCCACTGCGGCGCCTCGACCTGGGTGACCTGGTCGTAGTACAGCTCCGGTGGCTGCGGGCACCTGCCCAGGACCTCGGGCATGATCCAGCCGAGATGCCCGAAGTGCTCGCGCAGCGAGGCGGCCGGATCGGCGGGAACGGCGGGGTCGGGCTCGTGGCGCAGGAACAGCAGGGCGAGCCGGTCCTCGCCCACCGCGTAGGCGCCGGCCATCAGATGCGGCACGGTCAGCATCCGGTAGCGCGGGCCGACGAGCCGGCTGAGGTCCTCGTCCTCGACCACGTACGCGGCGACGTGGTGGCCGAGATAGCGGATGAAACGCTCCTCGGGGCCGAAGACCAGCTCCCTGACCCGCGAGTGCACGCCGTCGGCGCCGACCAGCAGGTCCGCCTCGCGCCGGGTGCCGTCGGTCAGCTCGACCTCGACGCCGCTGTCGTCCTGCCGGACGGCCGCGACCGTCGTGCCGTACCGCACCGGCGCGCGCACCTGCTCGGCGAGCACGCGGGCGAGGTCGCCCCGCAGCAGGCTGACCACCTCGGCGAAACCGGCCTTGACGACGAGACGGCTGGTCTCCCGTCCGGAGCCGTCGACGTAACCGATCTCGTTGACGGGGTGACGGACCTCCTCCAGCCCGGGGCGTAGCCCCATCCGCTCGGCCGCCTCCAGCCCCGGGCCATAGAAGTCGATCATGTATCCGCCCTCGCGGAACACCGGGGCGCGCTCGACCAGTTCGACGCCCCAGCCGTCGCGCTCCAGGTGCCAGGCCAGGGCCGTGCCCGCTATCCCGGCGCCGCAGACGATCGCTTTCATGTCCCGCTGCCCTCCTCGTGTCGATCCGTTCGATCCGTTCGATCCGTACGCACCAGCGCCCGCAGCGGCCCGGCCAGAGCGGTGAAATCGAGATCGGGGTCGAGCCCGCGGTGCAGCATGAGGCCGTCCACCGCCGCGACCAGGACCGCGGCGACGGCGTCGGCGTCATCGGCGTGGCCGCGATCCCGCAGCCAGGAGGCGATCTGCGTGCGGGAGTCGGCGACGATCTCGTGCAGCCGGTCGCGCAGCTCGGGCAGCCGGGCGGCGGCCAGGTACATCTCGACGAGCAGCAGCGAGGCGGGATCGGTGCCCGTGTAACGGGACAGCTCGCCCAGCAGCCACTCGACGCCGGTCTCGGGATCGGGCTGCTCCGCCAGCCGCGCGGTGAGCTCCTCCAGCATCATGCGCGCGACCCCGGTCGAGGCCGCGATCAGCAGATCGGGCAGCGACGCGAAGTGGTAGTGCACCACCCCGGGGGCGACCCCGGCACGCTCGGCCACCATTCGCGTGCTGACCGCGCCCCAGCCGGCCTCGGCGATCAGGGCCGCGGCCGCGCCGAGCAGCCGTTGCCGCGTGGTCCTGCCCCGGTCCGCGGATGCCTCCGCCATCTCTCCGTGCTCCCCCCTGGGCGCTCGCCTTGAACGATTGCCTTGGACGCTCGCCTTGGACGAATGATTTGGACGATTGACCAAAACCATATCACCGGACATGAGGCCGCTGTGGCGGGGGATGGGCGGATACATGACCGCCACCGCCGCCGAGGGGAGTGACCGACGTGATCGTCACGGTGCTTCTCGGCCTGGCGGCCGCGGCCCTCCTCGGCCTTGGCTGGGTCGCGCAGCAGCACGTCGCCTACACCGAGCCGCTGGGCGAGATGCTGCACGTGCGCCTGCTGTTCGACCTGGCGCGCAAACCGGTGTGGCTGGCGGGGATCGGCGCGATGGTCGGCGGGCAGGTCCTCGGCGCACTGGCCCTGCAACGTGCCGACGTGGCCTCAGTGGAGCCGCTTCTGGCGACCAACCTCATCTTCGCCCTCGCCGCGGCGGCCCTGTTCTACCAGGAGCGCCTGGGCGCGGCGGAGTGGCTGGGCGCGGTGCTGGTCAGCGGTGGCGTGGCCGCCTTCCTCCTGGCCGGCCGCCCCCAGGGCGGCGGGATATCGGCGTCGGGCTCCATGGTGTGGATCGCCGTGCTGGTCGTGGCGGGCGTGGCCGCGGGCATGGTCGCCGTGGCGCTGCGGGCGCCCCTGCAGACCAAGGCGATGCTGCTCGCCGCCGCCGCGGGGGCGCTGTACGGCCTCCAGGACGCGCTGACCCGCGGGTCCCTGCTGACGCTCGCGGAAGGACCGGCGGCGCTGTTCACCTCCTGGGAGCCCTACCTGCTGCCCGTGATCGCCGTGACCGGCATCCTGCTCAACCAGAGCGCGTTCGACGCCGCGCCGCTGCGGGTCTCGCTGCCCGCCACCACGGCGACCGAGCCGATCGTCGGCATCGTCCTGGGCGTCGCGATGTTCGGCGAGCGCCTGCGCGTCGATCCCCCGGCCCTCGCCGGGGAGGTCGGCGGTCTGGTGGCGCTCGTGGTGGGCATCGTGATCCTCGGCCGCTCGCCGTTCCTGGCGAAGTCGGAGCAGGGCCAGCAGGCCTCGCCCGACCCCGGTTGAGTCGCGCTCGAAAGGGCACCGCGGAACGACTTCACGATCAAACTGTGGGACCAGGCCCATCACGGCGCCGGCTACCTGATGGTCTATGTCACCAAGCCGGGCTTCGCCCCGACCCGGCAGGCGGTGGGCTGGAACGACCTGCAGCTGCTCACCAAGACCGGGAGGTACGCCCCCGCCGACTGTTACCCGGTCGATCTCAGCGCCTCGGGCCGCAGCGGCCGGGCCGTGGTCTGCACGATCTGGCAGGCCTCGCACCTGGACCAGACGTTCTTCTTCTGCAGCGACGTGAACTTCACGAGCTGACACCCGGCGCGAAACGGGCCCCGCCGGACGTCGTCCGGCGGGGCCCGCGTGGTTCATCGCGTCGCGGCGGTGCCGCCCGCGGCGGCTGTGGTGGCCGCAGTGGTGCGCGCGGCGGCGGCGGTGGTGCGGTTGTCCGGGCCGGGCAGGTCGCGGCTGAAGGCGTAGACGGCCGCGGCGGTGGCGATCGCGCCGGTGTTCAGCGCGAGCGCCTTGTCGCTGATGTTGGCGATGGTGTCGCAGGCCTGGTGATAGCAGGGGTCGTACGCCTGGCCGGCGGTGCCGCCGAACATCGCCTGCTCCTCGGCCGTCTTGACGCCCTCGGCGCCGGTGAACGTCCCGCCGGACGGGATCCCGGCCGCGATGAAGGGCCCGTAGTCCGACCGTCCGTCGAAGTCGGTGCCGTTATGGCGCTGGTGGAGGGCGTCGAAGTACTTCTCGAAGAGCTTCTCGATCTCGGCGGAGCCCTCCGGCCCGGGACCCGCGCCGGTGGCGTCGGAGTCGTCACCGTCGTAGATCTTCAGCGCGTAGTTCGGGGAGCCGACCATGTCGAAGTTCAGGTACAGCTTGATCTTCGCCAGGTCGGCCGGGGACAGGCTCGCGACGTAGTGCTCGGCGCCGAGCAGGCCCAGCTCCTCGGCGCTCCAGAAGGAGAAGCGCAGCTTGTTGCGGGTCGGGATCTTGCCCAGCACCGTGGCGACCTCCAGGATCGCGGCGCTGCCCGAGCCGTTGTCGTTGATGCCGGGCCCGGCGAGCACGCTGTCGAGGTGCGCCCCGAGCTGCACCACCCTGTTCGCGTCGCCCCACCGGGAGTCGGCGATGACGTTGTGGGTCGTACGGATCTCGCTGGTGGTGTCGGTCGTCACGCGCACCGTGGTGCCGGCGGCCGACAGCTCCTGGCCGACGGCGAAGCTCACGCCCACGACGGGGATGTGCACGGTGGGCTCGCCCAGCGTGCCCTGCAGGGTGTCGGTGCGCCCGGGCTGGCCCTCGTTCATGATGATCACCGCGGAGGCGCCCGCGGCCTGCGCGTTCTCCGCCTTCACCTGGAAGGTGCAGGTGCCGCGCTGGACCAGCGCGACCGCGCCCGCGGGGAAGCCGGCGAAGTCGCTCGTCTCGCACCCGGAGGTCGACGCGTTGGCCTCGGGCCCGGGAGGCAGCATGAGGTCGACGTCGGCGACGGCGCCCGTGACGTCTCCCGAGCCGGAGTAGGTCATCGTGGCGAACTCGCCGACGCTGCTGCCGTCCGGCGGGGTGGGCGCGTACGTCTTGGGGGAGGGCGCGGTCCGCTGCAGGAGCGCGGTGGAGTTCTCCTTGAAGAACGGGAACTCGAACGCCTGCAGTTTCACCGTGTATCCGGCCTTCTTCAGCACTCCGGCGACGTAGTCGCGGGAGGCCGCGAAACCGGGGGTGCCGGCGGCGCGCGTGCCGCCGTTGGCGTTCGCGATGTCCTGCAGCTTGCGCAGGTGCTTCTTCACCGCCGACGCGACCACGGTCTGCGCGATCTTCCCGGGGTCGGGATCGGCGTTCGCCGGCGCGGCCGGCAGCAGGGGAAGCACGAGGGCGGACGTCGCGATGGCGACGGCGGCCCGCATGCCGAGCGAGGCGCGCATTGGGCTCTCCTTCGGGTCCAATGACGGTCCGAACGGTCTCAGTGGCCCACCCCCCGATGGGCACTGATCGGGAACTTAACTGGGTTTGACCGATACGGAAAGACCCTGTTTTCTGGCCCGCCGGGGTATTGCGCGCCCGCGCCCTGTTCTAGGTGGAGGGCTCTATGCGGAGGGCTGGGAGGTCAGGTTGTCGGTCGCCCAGTCGAGCAGCGTCTCGGCGGTGTCCCAGCGGCGGTTGGCCACGTTCTCGCCGAGGATGATCCCGATCAGCCGGTGGCCGTTCCGGTCGGCGGCGAACGCCAGGCAGAACCCGGCGGCGTCCGTGGAGCCGGTCTTCACGCCGATCGCGCCCGGCAGGCCGAGCATGTGGTTGGTGTTGGACCAGTCGTACCGGCCGTCGTCGGTCGAGTGCTCGCTGGTCGAGGTGACCTTCTTGAACACCGGGTTCTTCAGCGCGATCGCCGCGAGCCTGGCCTGGTCGCGCGCCGTGGAGTAGCCGTCGCCGTGGGACGTCGGGAGCCCGTCGGCGTTCACGTACAGGGTGTCCTTCAAGCCGAGCTGGCGTGCGGCGGCGTTCATCTTGTTCACGAAACCGGGCACGCCGGGGCCGTACACGCGGGCCAGGGCGTGCGCCGCGTCCGCGCCCGAGGGGAGCAGCAGGGCGTACAGCAGCTCGCTGACCGGCAGGGTGTCGCCGGCCTCCAGGTCGGCCGTCGAGCCGTCGTTGTCCCAGGCGTACTGAAGGTCCTCACGCTTGATCGTGACCTTGTCGTCGAGCTTGGCGTCCCGCAGCACGACGTACGCTGTCATGATCTTGGTGAGGCTCGCGACCGGCATGCGCTTGCCGGCGTTCTTGTCCAGCAGGTCCTGCCCGGTCGTGGCGTCCCACAGATAGACGGCCCGCCCGTGCACGGCCGGCGCGTCCGTGAAAACGTGCTGCGTCAGGCGGGGGGAGGCCGGGGTGGGAGCGGCGAGAGCCGGTGATGCCACCCCGGTGGCCAGGGCAAAGGCGACCATGGCGACACCAAGGGAGAACTTTGGGGCGAACATGCGAATCAGCGTGCCATGAATATTCGGGCAGGTAAGGCGAAAGTTCGCAAAATATCAGCAAAGCGGCGAAACGCCTGTGACGTGAGAGATCGAAGGGAATTCTCGGACCCGTTCCCGCTGAACTGTGGACCGCGTTCCGCCCAGGCGCGCGTCCGCGCGAAAGCGCGGGTGCGGATACGTATTCCTGCCGATGCGCCGGGCGGGCCGGGGTCTCTAGCGTCGAGGGCGCCGACGAGACCCCGAGGTGAAGCATGCGCGTGCCGACCGCGTTTCTGCCTGCGTTCCTGCCCGTGTTCCTGTCCGCCCTCCTGACGACCTCCGCTCTCACCGTCACCTCCACGGCCGCCGAGGCCGCGGCCAAGCCCCCGCCGAAGTCCGCCGTCGACGTCGTCTATCAGCGGGCCCACTTCGGCCCCGGCCTGCGTGAGGGCGTGAAGGCGGGCGACACCCTGTCGTTCGCCGCCCCCGTGGGCACGACCTCCTACACCGACGCGCTCGGCACCAAGACCTGGGAGTACGCCCGGTGGACCGGCCCCGAGCGGCCCATCGGCTTCGCCGCCACCGAGCTGGTGGCCTCCTGGAACGCCGACGTGCCCGCCGGAAGCTGGCTGCAGGTCGAGATGCGCGGCCGCCACGCCGCCGGGCAGACGAAGTGGTACGTGCTCGGCCGCTGGGCGTACGGCGACGAGGACATCCGCCGCACGTCGCTGTCCGGGCAGCGGGACGCCGACGGCACCGTCTCGGTCGACACGTTCGTGGCCGCGGCGGGCAAGGCGATCACCTCCTACCAGCTGCGCGTCACCCTCTACCGCACGCCCGGCTCGGCCGTGAAGCCGGTCGTGCGCACGCTCGGCGCGATGGCCTCCGCGGTGCCCGACCGGGCGACCGTGCCGGTCAGTCCCGGCGGCACGGCCTGGGGCGT
The DNA here is from genome assembly GCF_036186745.1 of Microbispora hainanensis. Taxonomy (NCBI): domain Bacteria; kingdom Bacillati; phylum Actinomycetota; class Actinomycetes; order Streptosporangiales; family Streptosporangiaceae; genus Microbispora; species Microbispora hainanensis. Next base: position 6,106,715 of record NZ_CP108086.1, read on the forward strand.
CGAGCTGCCGGTGCCCCGCCGCTCGCAGAACGTCCACGAGGGCCACTACCCCGAGTGGGACGGCGGGGGAGAGGCATGGTGCAGCCCGACCTCGACCACCATGGTCCTCGGCTACTGGGGCAAGTGGCCCAGCGAGCAGGACACCTCCTGGGTGGACCCCGCCGACCCCGACCCCGAGGTCGACTACGCCGCCAGATACACCTACGACTACGCGTACGAGGGAGCGGGCAACTGGCCGTTCAACGCCGCCTACGCCGGGCGATATGGGCTTGAGGGGTTCGTCACCCGGCTCCGCTCGCTGACCGAGATGGAGCGGCTGATCCGGGCCGGCATCCCGGTCGTCACCTCGCAGTCGTTCAAGGCCGAGGAACTGCCCGGCGCCGGATACAGCACCAACGGCCACCTCATGGTCATCATCGGCTTCACGGCCGACGGCGACGTGATCGCCAACGACCCCGCATCGCCGGACAACGACGCGGTGCGCCACGTCTACCCCCGGGCCAACTTCGAGAACGTCTGGCTCCGCAGCACCGGCAGCGGCGGGATCGTGTACGTCATCCACCCGAAGAACCGCCCCCTGCCGCCCACCACTCCGGGGCTGCCGGCCAACTGGTGACCCGCCCTACAGCCCGGCCCATTGGGGACCCGCCCTATAGTGAGTCGGGTGACTGACTCGACGAACGCCCGGGTGCGGGCCGCGAGCGCCAAGCGGCGGCGGCTGACGGCCGCCGCCGCCGAGGTCGTGCACCGGCAGGGCGCCGAGCGCACGACCATCGCCGACATCGCCCGCGCCGCCGACGTCCCGGTCGGCAACGTGTACTACTACTTCAAGACCAAGGACGAGCTCGTCGCCGCGGCGCTGGACGAGCACGCCCGCCACCTGCGGGATCTCACCGAACGGCTGGAGCGGCTGCCGGACCCCCGGGAGCGGCTCAAGGGCCTCGTGGAGACCTGGGTCGGCCAGCGTGACGTCGCGGCCCGCTACGGATGCCCGACCGGCACGCTCGCCGCCGAGCTGGACAAACGCGACGAGGGCGGCCTGGACGCGGAGGCGGGCAGGGTCATCCGGCTGCTGCTCGACTGGGTCGAGCAGCAGTTCCGCGAGCTCGGCCTGCCCGAGCCCGACGGCCTCGCCCTGACCCTGGTGGCCGGCTATCAGGGCATGTCGCTGCTGGCCAACGCCCTGCGCGACCCCGAGATCATGACGCGCGAGGGCGCCCGGCTGATCGGCTGGCTCGACTCGCTGTGATGCCCACCGCGATACTCACTGCGATACTCACTGCGATATCCACCGCGCCGCCCGGGGAGGCTCATCCGGCGTCCGAGCCTGCCGTACGCTTCGCGAGCAGCGTGGTCAGGGCCGTGGTCCGCGCGTCGTCCCACCCGTCCGGCGGGGCGATCCGCGCCCACGCCGCGATCACCTCGCCGTCGTAGTCGTGGCCGTGCCCCGGCGGCGCGTCGAGGGAGAAGACCAGGTCTGCCGTGATCTGCCAGAACGTCACGAACGGATACCACCGCATCCAGGGCAGCACGTCGTCGCCGCGCCGCTCCTCCAGCCAGTCGGGCCGGGCGAGGATGAGCCGGGGCGTCCACCACACGATCGGGTCGGAGGGATGCTGCAGGTAGACCACCCGCGGCGCGTTCCAGGGCGACGCGGGCGCGTCCAGGTCGGAGGGACGGTTGGCGAAGCGCACGGTCTCGCCGTTCCGGTAGACGGGCAGCGTCTCCCCGCTGCCCGGGTCCCGGTCGTCGACGAGCCGCCGCCACAGCGCGCTGCTGTCCGGCGGACCGACGAGCAGCGCGCCGTCGGTGCGCTCACGCAGGTCCCGGTCGCCGTCGAACGCCGACTCCGCGCCGAACGCCCCCAGGCTCTCCCCGAAGACCAGCAGCTTGGGCCGGTGCCCGGCGGGCAGCGCCGACCAGCGGGCGTACACCTGGTCGAACAGCTCGCGCCCGGCCGCCCTGGCCCGCTCGCGGTCCACCAGGAACGACAGCCAGCTCGGCAGATAGGAGTACTGCATGGAGACCAGCGCGGTGTCTCCGCCGTACATGAACTCCAGGGCGGCGGCCGCCTGCGGGTCCACCCAGCCGGTGCCGGTCGTCGTGATCACGCAGAGCACCTTGCGGCCGAACGCGCCGGTGCGCTCCAGTTCCCGTACGGCCAGGGCGGCCCTTTGGCGTACGGTCGCGGCGGAGTCGAGCCCCGCGTAGACCCGGATCGGGGGAACGGCCGGCCGCCCCGTGAACTGGCTCAGCTCGCCCACCGTCGGCGCCTGCGCGACGAAGGCGCGGCCCTCCAGACCCAGGGACGCCCAGGAGGCCAGTGAGGAGGGGCTGCCCGACAGCGTGGCGGCCGTCGGCGGGGTGATGCCGGGAGCGGTCTCGGTGTTGATCGCGGCGAAGCTGTGATCGGCCCCCTTGAGCAGGGCCTCGGTGAGGATCCCGTCGGTCAGCAAGACGGCCAGCACGCCCACCCCGAGACCGGCGGCGAACCGCGCGGCCGTCGCGGGGAACCGCCGCCCGAGGAGGCGGCCCAGCGCCCGCGCCGCGATCCGCAGCGCCCGGGCGGCGGCCAGCAGGGCTAAGAACAGGGCCGCCGCGATCAGCGGGACGCCCAGGTAGTTGAGCCGTTCCGGCGGCTTCAGCCCCATCAGCACGTAGATGTCCCGCTGCGCGCGCACACCCAGGACCAGCGAGACCGCGCCGAGACCGCAGCCGAACGTCGCGACCAGCCGCCGGACCCGCCGCCTTCCCGTGCGCTGCCATGCCGCGCGCCACCGCGCCGGGAGCCGGGTCGCGGCCGGGCGTACGAGTGCGGCGGCGAGCACTCCCACCAGATAGCCGGTGGCGGCGAGGACGCCCGCGATGATCCCCTGCAGCGTCCAGGGCCGGGGCAGCAGCGACGGCGTGAGAGACAGGGAGAAGAAGGCGGCGGCGAGGACGATCCCGGCCGTGTCCAGCGGCGCGTTGAGACGCAGCCGCTGTCGTTCCCCCATCAAGCTCCCCGATCCACGCATCTGTTCAATGGCCTACCGCATGGCTCATCGGAGCAGGCAGGTTATCAAGGTCACGAACGGGTCACGTTGCGGGCGTCCCTGCGTGAGCGGCTCCGCCGCCGTGCTGATCGGCCTCGCGGCGCGGTACGCGTTGCACGCCGAGACCGGCCGGTTCCCCCCGACGAGGTGCTCGTGGTGCTCCCAGCCGTCAGCCCCACCGGGGGAGCAGCGTCGTGGTGATGGCGACCTGCACGGGGTCGAGCGCCGTCCTGCCGTCATCGACGTCCCACAGCGCGTTCTGCAACACGCGTCCGAGGGTCCAGCCGGCCGCCCGAGTACGGTCGAGCCCGACGACCTCGGTCAGCAGATCGAAGCGGCGCAGCACCGCGCGGGAGACATCGCCGGTGGCCGCCACCTCGTCCCAGCGGTTGCGCAAGGCGGGCAGCAGTTCGAACCCGGGATCGCCGGCCAGCGGTTCCGGATCGATGGCGAGCCACGGCTCCCGTTCCCCGGCGAGGATGTTGTCGTAGTGGAGGTCCCAGTGCAGCAGGCGGTCGCCGGGCTCGCCCACCAGCTCGGCCACGGCGGACGCGCAGACGCGCACCAGCCGCCGCTCGGCCGGGTCGTGCAGCGCGCGTACGGCACGCGGGACCTGGTCGAGCATGGCGGCGGCGACCCCTGCCAGCCCCCGCATCCCCTCGGGCGCGGGCACCGCGGTCAGACGGGCCAGCAGTTCGGCCAGGATCCGCAGGGCCGTGAGGTCGTCGGCCACCGCCGACAGGGGCAGGGCCGAGTCGAGCCGTTCCAGCAACTGCGTGCCGGTCCGCTCGTCGTGGTCGAGCAGGCGTACGACGCCGTCGCCGTTCCACGCCCGCAGGCCGGCGGCCACACCGGCGGTCGCCTCCCGGGGCCGCTGAAGCTTGAGCACCGCGGGTGTCCCGTCGGCCCGGATCACGGGCAGGGCCAGGGAGGCCATGCCATGGGCCGCCGCGCCGTCGGGTCTCAGTCGCCAGCGTTCCAGGAACTCGCCCCCCACGCGGGGAAGCTCCGCGATCCAGGCACGCTCCTCGGCGCCGCGCCCGCCGTAGGACGCGGCGAACGCGTCGGGAACGTCGATGCGATAGGAGACGGTCATCGGGGCCCGATCATCGGGCAGACGTCTGTGTCAAGGCATCCCCTCACCCTGCCGAGCGGCACCGGGCAGCCTATCGCCCGTCGCGGGTGCCGGGCCGGCGGCGAGGATCGCATTGCGCCCGTTGCCCCACGCGTCGGCGACCTCGACTCCCGCGCCCTCGTCGATCACCGGACACGCATGGCAGAAAACCTTCTAGTGGACGCCCTGCGTCCCTGCCGCTGCTCGTCCCGCCGCCCGCAACCGGACGGAGCCCAGCATATTGGCGCCCCTTTCCGGGGGCGTGCTGCGTTGCTAGATTCCGAAGCGAGAATTCATTTCAGTTCTGGGAGGTGTGATGACCGCTCTCCATGCCGAGGAGGCGGCGACGCCCGCGCCGCTGCCGCAGTCGATGGTCGAACGGATGACGTTGATCATGGACGCGTTCACCGGTCGCTCCACCCGCCTCACCCTTGAGGACGTGGCCCGTCGCACCCACCTCCCGCGCTCGACCGCTCATCGCATCCTCGACCAGCTCGTACGGCTCGACTGGCTGGACCACACGTCGTCCGGCTACAGCCTGGGCAAACGGGCGCTCGGCCTCGGCGGCCGGGACGGCGGCCACGGCGAGATCCGCGAGGCGGCCGCGCCGCTGCTGCACCGCCTGCAGATCAGGACCGGGATGGTCGTGCACCTCGCCGTGCTCGACGGCGCCGAGGTCTACTACCTGGACAAGGTCGGCGGGCGCTTCGCCCTGTCGGTGCCGACTCGCGTCGGAGGCCGGGCACCCGCCCATTTCACCGCGCTCGGCAAGGCGATGCTCGCCTGGCTGGAACCCGAGCAGGTGGAGGCGCTCATCGACGGGCACATCAGCCGCCTCACCAACCGGACGATCGGCGACATCGGCACCCTGCATCAGGAGCTCAACCGCATCCGGCAGCGCCGCGGGCTCGCCTTCGAACGGGGGGAGCGCTTCCCCGGCATCTCCTGTGTCGCCGCGGCCGTACGCGGTCACGAGGGGCCCGTGGCCGGCATCTCCCTGGTCGGCGACGCCCGCACCCCGCTGGAGCAGGTGGCCCCGCTCGTGGCCGACGCCGCGCGTCAGGTCTCGCTCGCCCTGTTCCCCGGCCTGGCGTCCCAGCGCAGGGCCCGCGCCCTCCACCGGGTGGCCGATGAGACCTGGTCCTCCGGGCCCATGAACCGCCTGCTCGCCGTCGCCCAGAACGGCGACTGGCTCTGATCCACACGCCCGCTGATCTGCACGCGCTCCGACCCGCACGGCCTTTGATCTGCGCGGCCTTTGATCTGCACGGCCTTTGACCTGCACGACCCAGTGCGAGCCGGCCCCGGTCCGGCACACCAGTCCGGCTCCGTACAGACGCGCAGCCGCCGAGCCCTGCGGCGCGCGTCGCCCGGGCCTGCCCTGTGCGTTGCCCACTGTGGCTCCCGCCTCACGCCCGCAGCCTCCGGGGCCTGTCCGTTCGTCGCCCGGGCAGGCCCGTGCGTCGCCCACCCCGTGCCTCCGGCCTTACTCGCGTAGTCACCGGGCCTGTCCGCGCGTCGGCCCACCTCTCCGTGCCCCCGCCTCACTCGCGCGGCCGCCTGCTCCCGATCCGGTGGTAGGTGAAGGCCCAGCGGTCTTCGCCTTCTTTGCGGCGGGTGTAGCGGTCGGGGTGCTGGTAGCGGTCGCGGTTGTGGAACTGGCAGGCCGGGCCGAGGAGCTTCAGGTCGGTCAGGCCGCCGGTGCTCCAGTTGTCGGCGTGGTCGATCTGGCACATGGTCGCCGGGAGTGGGCAGCCGTCGATCCAGCAGGTGGCGTACCGGGCGTAGATGGCCCGGCGTTGGGCGGGGGTGGCCAGGCGGACCTTGCGGCCCATGTCCAGCACCTGTCCCTCGGCGTTCATGACGATCCGCACCAACGTGCTGGTGCGGGCGAGGCGGTGCACGCTGGAGAGCGGGAGCACCTGCCCGGTCGCCGGCAGCAACCCCGGCGCTGTCCCCGGTGCCATCCCCAACGACGCACCCAGCAGCGTGCCTGCCGACGCTCCCAGCGCCGACCCCAGGATCGCCCCGGGCATCGTGCCCGCCGACGCACTCGGAGCCGCTCCCTGCGCAGCCTCCTGCGCCGTCCCGGGGAGCGTGCCTGCCGCCCCTCCCGGAGCTGCTCCCGATGACGCCCCCTGCGCCGCTGCTTGCGCCGTCCCCAGCGTCCGACGCCCGGCTCCCGGTGCTGTTCCTGATGCCCTCCCGGGTGGTGTCTTCTGCTCCGGTCCAGGTCCGCCGGGTGTCGCTTCCGACAGTCCCGGCGTCCCCGGCGCCTGCGTCGCGTAGGGACAGTGCGCTTCGCTGTCGCACCGGTAGGTGCTCTGGCCATGCCGGTAGTCCCCCGCAGGCCGAGGCCCGGCGTGGGTGTGATGTGCGGAGGCGTCCTCGGGAGGAGGATCCGGCCACGCCGCCTCCGGCGGGTCGCACTCCCCGGGCCGCCGTTCGCGAGCCCTACGCTCACCGGTTCCACAGCCGCGAAACTCCTCATCGAGAAGTCGGGTCGCGGCGTAACCGGAGCCGGAGCCAGGGGAGGGGCCGGTGACAGGCGCGGTGGCGGAATCAGTGGCGGGGTCGGCCGCGGCTTCGCGCACGTCACCGAGGCCGGTCTGTGCGGGCTCGCGAGCGTCGTCGGTGCTTTCGGCACTGGCGTGCGCAGCGCTTGGGGCAGCGGCATCGTTTCCCGCACCGGCATCGCTTCCCGCACTGGCATCTGCCTCGGTCCCGGCCTTGGCAGTGGCGAACTCCTCCGGGGTGTCGAGGTCGTCGGCGTCAGCGGGCGTCGGGTCGCCCGTGTCGTCCTGGCCTTCCTCGAAGTCCTCGGCGTCCCGCGCGTCTTCGGCGTGGTCGGCGGTGTCGTCGGCCTGGCTCGGCTCGTCAGTGCTTCCGGCGGGGTCGGGGACGTAGTCGCTGGGGGCGCTGTCGCCGAGGTCTGAGAAGTGGTCGCTGACCTCGTCGTCGGCGGCAGGGTCAGCAGGGTCTTCGGTGGCCGGGTCGGTCTCTTCGGTGGCCGGGTCGGCGGGGTGTGGGTTGTCGTCGGTGGGGTCGGTGGGGTTGGTGGGGTCGGTGGGGAGGGATTCGGCGCTGACCACGACGAGGAGTTCGGCGGCGATCTTCTGCTCCAGCAGGGCGATCAGCGCGTCGGCCTGGCGCACCGTCAGCGGGCGGTCATCACCCTGTGCCCTCAGCTTGGCGTACGCCTGCAACAACGCCATCAACCGGGCGCCGGCCTCACGCGGCAGGTAGAACTCTCCTTCCACGCCGCCGCCCTTGCCCGGGCGGACCCGCAGGAACCGCCTCCCGTAATCGGCCCGCTCATCGCGTTCTTCCCCATCGGGGTCGAGCACCGCCCGCAGGTGGCGGCCGGCCTTGGCGACCTCCGCCGCCCCGGCCTTGCCGGCCAGGTCCACCAGGATCGGCTCCGCCAGGCCGGCCTGCTCGTCGGTTAGTCCGGCGACAGCGGCGCAGATGGCCTCCACCACCCCCGCCGCCAACTCACCCGCAGCGAACTTCTCCCGCACGACGGGGAGGCGGGGCAGTTCCGCGCCGAGGGTGAGCAGGCGGCCAGCTCCGCCCACCGTCATCCCGGCGGCGGTGCGTAGCCAGCAGCGGGTGGAGGCATGCCCATGCTGCCTGGCCTGCCCCGCACGATGCACCCGCCCCACCCGATCGGCCAGGGCGCTGGTGATCCGATCCCGGGCGAACAGCAACTCCTCCGCCTCGGCCAGGCACACATCCACGTCATCGGGAAGCGGCGTCAGCGCCAGCTCTTGGGCCACCTCACGAACCGACCCCACCACCACCCACGACGACCGCACACCACCCCGACCCCGACCACGGCCACGATCACGCCCACCCACACCGCCGGAAGCACCCGCACCTGCGCCCGCACCCGAGCCAGAGCCGCCCGCGCCAGAGCCGGCCGCGCCAGTGCCATCCGCGCTAGCGCCAGAGCCGGAGCCATTCGCACCGGCGGGAGTCGCGTCCTCGGCAGTCTCACGGGCGGCATTCGCGCTAGCGCCGTTCGCGCCACCCACATTCGCACCGGCGAATGCCGCACTGTCGGCGGCCCCGCGCGCGGCGTGCGCGCGAGCGCCATCCGCGCCAGCGGCGTCCGCACCGGCGGCAGCCGCACGATCGGCAGCCCCGTGGGTGGCACCTGTGTCCGATCCCGCGCTGTTGGCAGTCCAGCGCGCGGCGTTCGCGCCAGCGGCATTCGTACCGGCGGCAGCACCTCTTGTGGGATCCGCGCCGTCGTTAGTTGCGCTGCCGGTATCGGTGCCTGGGGCGTCCGTGCTTGCGGCGCGGGACGCGTTGGCGGGCTGCCGGGGCGCAAAGTTGATGATCGGGAAGGGCTCGCGGGCGGACGAGCCGTCGGACGACCACAGCGGCGAATTGGCGACCAGACGGTCCCACCAGCCGTCATCAGGGCCGTTCGAATGACGAAGGCGCTCAGGATCGATGTCGAACAGATCCATCACACCCGCCTCGATTGATTCGAACTGATGTATGGATTCTCTCACACTCCGTGAGCGAGTGGCAACCGTGCGAAGCGAACGGTTGGGGCCGCAAGTTATCCAGGGAAGGGGGTGTCGGCCGTCTGAGGGCCTCCCCGAAGGCGGTGAAGATGCTGCTCGGAATCGGGCGACAACGGCGCATTCGACGACGCTTATGCGTATTCGACGGTGCGCAGGTCCGTTCGATAACGCGGAGGTGCGTTCGACGGCGTGCGGTGTGCGGACGAGTTCGGCCGCCCGTCGGTGAGGGGGGAACGGGCGCTGCTGCTGGCGGTGCACCACTGCTGTGGCCTGCATGATGCGCTGCGCGTCCGCCCGGCGAGGCAAGCGGGGCAAAGGGGCTGTTGAGGTCGGCGCAGCACCTACCGCGCCCTGCACCAAGTGGCGGGGGGCGCCTGTCAGGAGAGGTGGGGTACGGCTGCTGCCTCCGCACCGCCTGCCATGACCCGCATCATGCGGCCCGTGAGGGATATCCGTACGGCGAGGCGGGGCGAGGCGAGGCGAGGCGGGGCGCAGCTGCTGCCCGGCACCGCTCGCCATGACCTGCGTCATACGGGTGAGGGGCGCTCGGCCGGCACCGCGCGCGCCACGGACTCGTGTCATGCGGCTTGGGGTGCTCGGCCGGCGAGGCGGGTGCGGGTCGTTGAAGAGGGGGTGCGGCTCGCTGTATGGGCCGTAGAGAAGAGGGGATCATCAACCCCAATGGTCGCCCCAGCCCCACAGGTTGGGGCCGAGGGCGGCGGCCGGGTCGTCCTGGTCGAGGCCGAACCGGCCGCGGAAGAACAGCATGGGGCGCTGCTCGGTGACGACGGGTTCGAGCTCGTTGACGTGGCCGATGACCACGTCGTGGTCGCCGGCGACGTGCACGTCGCGGATCTCGCCGTGGACGCGCAGCAGCACTCCCCGCAAGGACGGGGTGCCCCATCGCGACAGGTCCCAGTCGAGGCCCGCGAACTTCGCGCCCGTACTGGACCCGAACCGGCCGCAGAGATCGACCTGGTCCTCCCCGAGCACGTTCACGCAGAAGCGGCCCGACCTCCTGATGCGCGGCCAGGCGCGGCCTCTGTGGTCGGCGCAGAAAAGGATCAGAGGCGGTTCGAGGGACACCGACGCGAACGACTGGCAGGCGAAACCGGCGGGCTCGCCGTCGTCAAGGCCCGTCACCACGGTCACACCGCTCGCGAACATGCCCAGCGCGCGCCGGAACTCGGCGGGTGTGGGCGGTGCCGGCTCGGTGAACTCGGGGTCGGCGGGTACAGCGGTCATGGACTCACCTCGCGTGCGTGTCGATGCCTCAGGTGACGAACTTACAAACCCCCTCATGTGCGGCCCGCAAGGGGATCCCGGTCAACCGAAGGCACGTACCGGCGGGAGCGTGGTCCGGGCAGGTCACCGAGCCTGCCTGTCCCGATCTCGCTCATCGGGATGATCGCCCTATTCGGTGTGTCTGTCCAGTTAGCGTCACGAGTCCGGCACTCCGGTGATTCGGCATGGACCATGACGGAGCTGACCTATGAGTCGACCCTACGGGAACTCACGACCGAGCACGGCGTGCTGCACTCCGAGCGGGAGATGCTCCCCGCTGCGAAGCCGGACACCCCGCCCTGCTGGTCGCGGGGCAACACGCGGAAGGAGGAGCGGTGACCGCGTGGGATGAGGAGTTCGACCTCGTCATCGTCGGCAGCGGGGGCGGAGGCATGGCCGCCGCGCTGGCCGCGTACGACAGCGGGCCGTACGCACCCGGCCGGGGAGACGATCGCGCTGGTGTCCGAGCGGTGCATCCCGCCGTCGATCATCGTCTCGGCGGACGGCAGGAGGTTCACCGACGAGTCCGTGCCGTACGTGAACTTCGTGCACGACCAGGGCGCGGGCGGGCACGTCCCGGCCTGGTTCGTGATGGACGCCTAGGCACGGGCGCGTTATCCGTTCGCGCAGATCATGCCGGGCATGCCGGTGCCGCAGGAGTTTCTACGGCCAGGGCATCGCTTTCCGGGCGGACACCTTCGCCGAGCTGGCGGGCCGGATCGGTGTCCCGGCGGGCGCGCCGGCCGAGACCGTCGAGCGCTTCTACGCCTTCGCACGCACGGGCAGGGACCTGGACTTCGGCCGCGGCGACAGCGCGTCAGGCCTGGGCGAACATCTGGTCGTAGCCGCCGGAGTGCCGGCGGCCCGCCATGAAGCCGAGGAACCGGCGGACGAACTCACCCCGGGTCAGCCGCCCGTCATCATCGTCGTCGCCCGAGTCGTGGTCGAACGCCGTACGGAAGAGAGACCGGTACTCCTCACATCGATGGTCTGGTCGTCATCGGTGTCGGTGACGTCGAACAGTACCTCGGCGATCCTGATGAGCGCCGGGCCGGCCAGGGCGGCGGAGGCCGCGGCGTACTCGTGGCCGGTGATGCGTCCGTCGCCGTCGGTGTCCAGCTCCTGCTGCAGCTCCCGCCACCAGTCGGCGAAGGCCGCGAACAGGCGGTCCTCGTCCTGAGTCTCCAGGTCGAGGCGGGTGGCGATCTCCCTGGCCATCGCGGCGAGGTCGGGCCAGTCGAGGTGGCCGTCGCCGGTCTGGTCGAGGACCTCGGAGAAGAACCGCGCGGCGGATCGTACGGCGGAGCCCCCGGCGGCGGCCGCGGAGGTGGTGGCGGTGCCGGCCGCCTCCGGGCCGGGTGTGAGGAGGCGCAGGAGCGCCCCCGCCTTGGGAGCCTGCCCCCGTAGGGGTCCATGAGGGTGAGGAACGACTGGAACTCGGCGTACAGCCTTTCCAGGACCGGACCGTCGAGGGACTCGCCGCTCAACCGGCACATCGTGACCGTGGACTCGAACAGCGTCGCCACCACCCAGGCGCGCGCCTCGGAGTCCGCGGCGTTGAACGGGCGGCCCTCGGCGTCGGTGCCGGTGATGCGCGCGTGGAGGCGGTTGAGCCGGGCCGCCTCCCGCTGCCGCACCCGGATGTCGGGGTCCACCATGCGCTGCGCGCTGAGCACGGTGTTGCGCAGCCGGCGCCACGGGTGCGCGACGAAGGTCGAGTTGGTGATCAGCGCCGCGCCGATCTGCGGGTGCGCGGCCTCCAGGACGATGGCCCGGGTCGCCACCAGCCCCCAGCGCGTCTGCCGGGTCAGCTCGTGGAGCATGGATCCCGGTGCTGCGTCACTCATCGACGTCCCTTTCCTGTCGGTGTCGGTGCCGAGACCGGTGCCGAGACCGGTGCCGAGATCGGTGCCGGTGTGGCGCCGAACCGGCGGTGGCGCCGCCGGTAGATCTCCAGGCGCTCCCAGAAGTGCCCGGCACGGAAGTCGGGCCACAGCACCCGGGGGGAAGACCCATTCGGCGTACGCCACCTGCCAGAGCATGAGGTTGGAGATGCGCTGTTCGCCGGAGGTGCGGATGACGAGGTCGACCTCCGGCATGTCGGGGTGGGGCAGACGACGGGCGAAACTCTCCTCGGTGACCTGCTCGGGCGGCACGCCGTCGCGGATCAGCGACCTGGCGGCCTCGACGATGTCGCGGCGGCCGCCGTGGACAGCGGTCTCGGCCGCCCGATGCCCCTCGGTGCGGGGCAGGGACCGCTGCGCGGCCCACCTGCCGTTCCCGTCCATGACGCACGCCACATGACGGGGGACGCTTCTCACCCTCACGGCGACGAGGCTTGCACAGTCGGTGAGAGATCGACTACTTACCGTTGTTAGCCACGGCCCTTACTTCAAGCGGGTCCGGACCAGGTGCTGCCGCGTTGTGCCAGGTAAAGGCGTGTTTTGTCCTGTTTACACCATTCTGGTGAATTGTGTACCTTTAGGGCACACGGTATGGGGTAACGACCCGCCTCCGGCGACCCATCCCTTGCCGTGTCGTTGCCCGGTCCGCGTGGTCCCATGACCGCGCGGCCGCCGAATCCGCGTCATGTGGAGCCGGGGACCCACTCTCTTTGGGGTGAATCGGAGCGCAGGCCCCCAGATGCGCCCGTAGGGCACTTCCTGCCCGAACCCGTCAGCTAACCCGGTAGGCGGCATGGAAGCAAGGAGTCAACCTCGTCATGTCCACCCATCGGCTCTCCCTCGGGGGCCGGCACTCGCGCCGGCGCCTGCGCTCCGCCCTCGCGGCGGCGACCCTCGCGGTCTCGGCCGCCACGGCCGGCATCACCGCGGCCGTGGCTCTGCCCGCCGCCCCGGCGTACGCGAACCCGCACACGTACGGTCAGGACGTCTCCGGCTACGAGGCCGACCACGACTGGATGAACAGCCGCGCGCAGTTCGGCTTCATCAAGGCCACCGAGGGGACCGACTGGGTCGACTCGTCCTTCCCCCGGCACTGGCGGGAGCTGGCCAAGAAGGGCATCGTCCGCGGCGCCTACCACTACGGCCACCCCTCCAACGACCCCATCGCCGAGGCCGACCACTTCCTCAGCGTGGTGAACTCGCAGCCGAGCAAGCCCGGCGACATCCTGGTCCTCGACCTGGAGACCGCGGACGGCGAGTCCGTCGAGCAGGTCAACAAGTGGGCCAAGACCTGGCTGGAGTATGTGACGGCCAAGACCGGCACCAGGCCGATGTTCTACAGCGGGTGGAACTTCGCCAACAAGTACGGCCGCGGCCTCGGCCAGTACCCGCTGTGGGTGGCCCACTACAGCAAGGCGCCCGGCGACATCACGCCGCCCGCCGACTGGAAGACCTGGGCCATCCACCAGTACACCGATGAGCCCATCGACCAGAACGTCTCCTCGCTGACGCCCGCCCAGCTGCGCGCGCTCGGCCGCCGATAACGCCGCCGATAACGCCGCTGGCAGCGCCGCCGACAGCCCGGCGTCCCCCCGGGGCGGATCGCCCGCCCCGGGGGGACGCGCCGGGAGCCGTACCGGCCTCAGACCACCGCGCCGGAGTCGTCGCGGCGTACGGGCCTGACCCGGGGCGCGGCGGGAGCCGGCGGCGCCTGGCCGGAGCGCCGCTCCAGCGCGATCGCCACCGGCCCGGCCACGAACGACGACGACAGCGTGCCGGCGACGATGCCGATCAGGAGGGCGACGGCGAAGTCGCGCAGCGAGTCGCCGCCGAACACCGCAAGCGCCGCCAGGATGAACAGCGCCCCGAGCCCGGTGTTGACCGTGCGCGGCGCGGTCTGCAGGATCGCGGCGTTCACCACCCGGCCGAACGGCTCGCGGCGGCGCACCGGCCACAGCTCGCGCACCCGGTCGAACAGCACGACCTTGTCGTTGACCGAATAACCGATGATCGTGAGCATCGCCGCCAGGAACACCCCGTCGATCGGCCTGCCCATCCAGGCGAACGCGCCGACGACGACGGCCGCGTCCACGAACAGCGCCGCCACGGCCGCCGTGCCGAACGTCCACCGGAACCGGAACGCCAGATAGACGAGCTGTGCGGCGAGCGCGACAGCGAGCGCGATGATCGCGTTGCGGCGCAGCTCCTCGCCCAGGCTCGGCCCGATCAGCTCGTCGCGCTGCTTGGCGACCTCGCCCACGCGCCGGTCGAGCGCCTCCTCCATGCGGACCACGTCGTCGGCGCTGATCTGCCCGGTGCGCACCGAGAGCGCGTCGTCCGACCGCTGCACGACGGCCGAGGGGAACCCGGCGTCCGCCACCGCCTGCCTGGCCGCCGCGACGTCCACGGGCCTGCTCGTGCCGAACTCCACGATCCGGCCGCCGGTGAACTCGACGCCGTAGTTGAGGCCGCGGGTGACCAGGCCCGCGCCCGCGACCACGAGCAGCCCGGCCGCGACGGCGAGCCACAGCCGCCCGCGCCGCATCAGGTCCGGGTCGCGCCGCGTCAGCCACGTCCTGACCCGGCCGATCGAGCCGATGCCGGACGCCCGCGGGCCGATCCTGCCGATCAGCGCGGCGGTGAGCACCCGGGTGATCAGCATGGCCGAGACCAACGAGGCCAGCACGCCGATGGCCAGCGTCACGCCGAAGCCCTTCACCGGCCCCGAGGCCAGCCAGAACAGCAGCCCGGCGGCGAGCAGGGTGGTGATGCCGGAGTCGGCGATCGCGCTCCAGGCGTTCTTGAAGCCCCGGTCGAGTGCCGCCTTGAGGCCCCGCCGGGGCGCGTCGCCGAACTCCTCTCTGGCCCGTTCGAAGACCAGCACGTTGGCGTCCACCGCCATGCCGATCGCCAGGACGAACCCGGCCAGGCCGGGCAGCGTGAGCGTGGCCCCCATGGCCACGAGCCCGGCGTACGAGATCAGGCCGTAGCAGGCGAGCGCGACCGCGGCCAGCACGCCCACCAGCCGGTAGACCATGCCGATGAACACCGCGGTCAGGATCACCCCGGCGACGCCGGCCTTGGCGCTCGCCGCGATGGCGTCGGCGCCGAGGGTCGGGCCGACCGTACGCTGCTCGACCAGCTCAAGCGGCACCGGAAGCGAGCCGCCCTTGATCAGCACCGCGAGGTTCTGCGCCTCCTGCGGGGTGAACGACCCGGTGATCTGCGTGGTGCCGCCGCCGATCCCCACCCCGCAGGCGATCGACTCGTCCACCTGCGGCGAGGAGATGATCTCGTTGTCGAGGACGATGGCGACGCGGCGCTTGTGGTCGCCGAGCGGCGCGCAGGCCGCCTCGCCGGTCAGCTTCCGCCAGGGACCGGGTTCCTTGAAATCGATCGTGACGAACCAGCCCGGCCCCGCCTGGGGGTCGCTGCGCGCGGCGGCGTCGGCGACACCGGCCCCGCTGAGCGCGACCGGCCCGAGCTTCAGCTTCCGGCCGCTCTCGTCCGCGATCGCGTCCGTGTCACCCTCCTCGGCGGCGCTCAGCACCGGATGGAAGTTGAGCTGGGCGGTCTTGCCGATGACCGCGGCGGCCTCGCGCGGGTCGAGCACGCCGGGCAGTTCGACGATGATCCGCTTCTCGCCGGAGCGGACCAGGGTGGGATCGACGACTCCGAGGGCGTCCGCCCGGCGCCGGAGCACGTCGAGGGCACGGTCGGCGGCGTCGGCGTCCGCCTTGACCGTGGGAGAGTCTCTCGTCTCGAAGACGAGCTGGGTGCCGCCGCGCAGGTCGAGGCCGAGGCGCGGCGCAATGGTGAGAGCGAGCAGCAGTGAGATCGCGATGACGGCGAGCGCCGCCACCGCGCGCCACAGGGGCGCACGGGACATGAAGCCTCCACAGGCGTACGAGTGGGACGAGTGAGAGCGGTCTCAGTACGCCGTGGAGGGAGGGGCGCGGGCCGCGGCGGCGCGACGCGTGCGCTGGGCGGGCGGGCCGTCGTGACGCGGACCGGCCCGGGTGACCCGGGTGCCGCCGCGCGGCACCGCGGGGTTGGGCAGCACGACCGGCCCGCCGGTGGCGCCGGAGCCGGCCCCGCCCGTCCGGACGCGGGCCGGATCACCCTGAGCCGGCCGCGTGGCGTGGGCAGGGGCGCAGACGCGCGTGCCCATGAGCCGTGTGTGCGTGAGCCGTGCCCTGTCACGCGCCGGTGCCGCCACGACGTGGCGGGCGGCGGGGCGATGAACCGTCCCCCACGCCGGCGCGTGCGCCGACGCTGACGCCGGCGTGCCGCCGGAGGTCAGGAGGATCGCGTGCAGCAGGAGCAGCAGCGCGGCGGTCAGCCCACGTCGCACGACGGTCTCCCCCTCCCGCGTCCGCCCGGTCTTGCGGCCACCGTAGCCGGTTCCGGGTGAGCGTGCCCGCGGGAGACGGGCCCAGGAACGGGCCCAGAAACGGGCCCAGAAACGGGCACAGAAACGGGCACAGAACACGGGCGCAGGAAACGCGGATGACCGTTTCGCGAAGGTGGGTTATGGTCGGTCACATGGCGACCTTGCGACGTGGCACGTGCGGGTCCACCGCCTTCACGTTGGTGGTGGGCCTGCTGATGCTCGCCCTCGCACTGGTCGCCTCCACGCCCGCCTGGTATGGCGGCGATCCCGCCCAGCGCGCGCCGCAGGCCGCCGCCGAGGTGTGGACGCCGGGGGCGTGGACGCCGCAGTCGGCGACCCTGCCCACGAGCGCCGCCGGTGCCGAGCACCTGCCGTTCCCGTTCCGGCCGCGCGTCGCCGTGGCCGCGGCACCCGTAACCCCGCCGGGGCCCGCCCGGCATCACGAGGACATCGTCCTCAGCCCCCAGCAGACCGGTCATCGCACCGCCGGCTCGCGCAGCCCGCCACAGGCCATCTGAGACAAGCGCTGTAATCCGCGCCCTGTGACATGAGCGCTGCGACACGGGATTTCGCGTAGCCGCGCCCTGTCACGGGCGAAGCCTTCCCATCACCGTCGTACGCGGGCCGTTCCCGCGTACTCGTCTCGCGTACTCGTCTCGCGTACCGGCAGCCCCGGTGCGCCGAAGGCGCGCGCCCGCGCGCCCACATCATCTTTCACCTGGAGTGATGCCGCCTATGGCAGAGATCAGGTCGCCGCGTCTCCTCATGGAGGAGTGCCGGCGGTATTCCGCGCAGATGTCCGAGCTGCGCACGCTGCTCGAGGAGCGGCTCCACGCCGCCGTGGGCGAGGCCGCCACGATCGAGGTCGCCGAGATCGAGGCGGCTCTGGAGCGGATGGAGCGCGGCCTCTACGGCACCTGCACCCGATGCGAGGCGTTCCTGCCGCTCGACCGGCTCCGGCGCATGCCGCACGTGCAGGTCTGCGCGTCATGCGCCGGAGAGACCCGGTTGTCGGCATGACGGCCCACAGTCGAGAACACTCGAAAGGACCTCGACGATGACCACCAGTGACGAGTTCACCGCGATCAGCGAGCCGCAGACGCAGGCCATGCGCGCGGACCTTGAAGAGCAGCTCCAGTGGCGGGAGGTGCAGCTGCGCGACCTGCGGGCCGCCGTCGACGGCGGCAACGACGACACCGCGAGGCTCGCCCTGCTCGCCGACGTCGCCGCCACCGAGCGGGCGGTCGCCGAGCTGCGCAGGGCGCTGGAGCGGATCGAGGAGGGCAGCTACGGCCGGTGCGCCGACTGCGCCGGGGCCATCCCGTTCGGCCGCCTGAAGATCCGGCCCCTGGCCCGGTATTGCATCGCCTGCCAGCGGCGCCACGAGACCCGGTGACCCGGCGGGACTCCCACTGAGCGGGAGGGCGGGGGCGGCCGGGCGCGGGTTCTGCCACGGTGGGATCGGCGCTCGGCCTCCCGGCCCGCAGATGGGATTGAGCACAGGTGACGCTCATCCGAGGCCGGGCCGCCCGGAGGACATCGCCGGGACCATCGCGTACGCCGCCTCGGCGGACGGCGCCTACCTCAACGGCGTGGAGGTCCGCGTGGACGGCGGTTCACACAGCTGACCGCTCCGGCCGGGCCCCGGGGAGCCGGGCCCGGGGAGCTGGGCCCCGGGAAGCTGGGCCCCGCGAAGCTGGGCCCCGGGAAGCTGCGCGCGATACAGCCGGGCGTACGCGCCGTCCGCCGCGAGCAGTTCGTGGTGCGTGCCCTGCTCGACGATCCGTCCCTCGTCCATCACGAGGATCAGGTCGGCGTTCCTGATGGTCGACAGGCGGTGGGCGATGACGAACCCGGTGCGTCCGGCCCGCAGCGAGGTCATGGCCCGCTGCACCAGCACCTCCGTGCGGGTGTCGAGCGCGCTGGTGGCCTCGTCGAGCACCAGGATCGGGGGATCGGCCAGGAACGCGCGGGCGATGGTGACGAGCTGCCGCTCACCCGCGCTCAAACCCTCGCCGTCGTCGTCGACCACCGTGTCGTACCCGTCGGGCAGTGTGCGCACGATGTGGTCGACGCCCGTGGCCCTGGCCACCTCGACGATCCGCTCGCGCGGCACGTCTCCGGCGCCGTACGCGATGTTGCCGGCGATCGTGCCGTGCCGCAGCCAGGTGTCCTGGAGCACCATGCCGATCCGCGTCCGCAGCTCCTGCCTGGGCACCCGGGCGATGTCCACCCCGTCCACCGTGATCCGCCCGCCCGTGACGTCGTAGAAGCGCATGAGCAGGTTGACCAGCGTGGTCTTGCCCGCGCCGGTCGGGCCGACGATGGCGATGGTCTGCCCAGACTCCGCGACCAGGGACAGGTCCTCGATGAGGGGCCGGTCCGGCACGTACCGGAACGAGACGTTCTCGAACGTCACCCGGCCGGTGGCCGTGGCAGGCAGGTGGACGGGGTCGGCGACGGGCTCCTCCTCCTCCTCGTCCTCGTCGAGCAGTTCGAAGATCCGCCCTGCAGAGGCGAGCACCGACTGCAGGAGGGTGGACATCGACGTGACCTGGTTCACCGGCTGCCCGAACTGCAGGCAGTATTGGACGAACGCCTGCACGTCGCCGATCGACAGCGAGCCGGCCGCCACCCGCAGGCCGCCGATGACCGCGACGAGCACGTAGTTGAGGTTCATGACGAGCGACATCGACGGGCCGATCAGGCTCGACAGCAGCTGCGCCCGGAACCCCGCGCGGAACACCGCGTCGTTGCGCTCGCCGAACTCGCGCACGGCCTCGCGCCGCCGGCCGAAGACCTTCACGAGGGCGTGCCCGGTGTAGGTCTCCTCGACGTGCGCGTTGAGCCGGCCCGTGGCCGCGAACTGCTCGGCGAACCGCGGCTGGGCCCGGCCGCCGACCACCCTGGCCGCCACGACGGACAGCGGCACCATGAGCACCGACACCAGGGCGAGCAGCGGCGAGGTCCACACCATCATCACCAGCACGCCGGCGAGCGTGAGCAGCGCGGTGACCACCACGCTGAGCACCTGCTGGAGCGTCTGACCGACGTTGTCGACGTCGTTGGTGGCGCGGGAGAGCAGGTCGCCCCGCTCCCGCTCGTCGAAGTAGGCCAGCGGCAGCCGGGCGAACTTGGCCTGGGTCCGCTCCCGCAGCCGGAACACCAGCCGCTGCGCGATGGCCGCGGTCGTCCGCTGCTGGGCGAGGGTGAGCAGGAACGCGGCCAGGTAGCAGGCGAGGGCGGCGAGCAGGATCCGGCCGGTGGCGGCGAAGTCCACCTGACGGTGCCCGGACACGGCCGGCAGCACCAGGTCGGTGGCCGCGCCGAGCAGCCGGGGGACCGCCACGCTCAGGGCCACGGCGGCGGCCGCGCAGGCCAGGGCGGCCACGGCGAGCGGCAGTTCGGGGCGGGCCGTCTCCAGCAGACGCCGGACGGTTCCACGGCTGGGGGCCGTCATGCGGCCACCTCCTGACCTGTCTGGGAGAAGACGATCTCGCGGTAGGCGGGGCACGAGGCCATCAGCTCCTCGTGGGTCCCCTCTCCGGCGACGCGGCCCTCGTCGAGCACGACCACCCGGTCGGCGTGCCGGGCCGAGGAGATCCGCTGGGCGACCAGGACGACGGCGACGTCGCTGGTCTCGCGTGCCAGCGCGTCGGCGAGCGCGCGCTCGTTGATCGGGTCGAGGGCGGAGAACGGGTCGTCGAGGAGCAGCACCCGGGGACGGGCGACCAGGGCCCGCGCCACCGTCAGGCGCTGCCGCTGGCCGCCGGACAGCGAGGCGCCCCCCTGGCCGAGCGGCGTCTCCAGGCCCTCCGGCAGCGCCTCCACGACGTCGCGCGCCTGCGCCACCTCCAGCGCGTGCCACAGCTCGGCGTCGGTCGCCTCCGGCCTGCCGTACCTGAGGTTGGCGGCGACGGTGCCGGAGAACAGGTGCGGCCGTTGCGGCACCAGCGCGACGACGCCGGCCGGCTCCTCGGGCGGCAGCGACGCGAGGTCCGTCCCGTCGAGGAGCACCCGCCCGGCGGCCGGGCCGACCAGCCGGGCCACGAGGTTCAGCAGGGTCGTCTTGCCCGAGCCGGTGGAGCCGACGACCGCGACGGTCTCGCCGGGGCGGACGCGGAGGCGCACGCCCCGCAGCACCGGCTCTTCGGCCCCCGGATAGCGCACGTGCGCGTCGCGGACCTCCACCTCGCCCATCCAGATCCGGTCCCGCCGGGCGGGGCTGCTGTGAGCCGGTGACGCGTCCGGCTCTGTCCCGGTCTCCAGCACCTCCCGCACCCGTACGGCGGAGACCCGGGCGCGCGGCACGGCCAGGACGGTGAACGTCGCGAGCAGGGCGGAGCCCAGGATCACGGCCAGGTAGTTGAGGAACGCCACCAGCGAGCCCACCGGGGTGACGCCGTCGCCGACGAGATGCCCGCCGAACCAGACCACCGCCACGCCGCACAGGTTGCCGATCAGCATCCCGGCGGGGAACATCAGGGCCACCAGCCGCGCGGCGCGTACGGCGAGGCCCAGCAGCGCGTCGTTGGCCTCGGCGAACCTGGCGCTTTCGCGGTCCTCGGCGGCGAAGGCCCGCACGACGCGGACGCCGGTGATCTGCTCGCGCATCAGCCGGTTGACCTGGTCGACGCCGTGCTGGGTCGCCTGCCACAGCGGGGTGAGCCGGTGCAGGATCACCCACAGGACGGCCGACAGCGCGGGCAGCGCGACCAGCAGCAGCGTGGACAGGCGCAGGTCCTGGCGCAGGGCCATGACCACCCCGCCGAGGAAGATCATGGGCGTGCCGGCCAGGCCGGTCAGCCCCATGAAGACGAGCGTCTGCACCTGCTGCACGTCGCCGATCGTCCGGGTGATCAGGGACGGCACCCCGAAGCGGCCCACCTCCCGCGAGGAGAACGACTGGACCTTCGCGTAGACGGCCGCGCGCAGCTCGTGACCGACGGCGGCGGCGGTCCTGGCCGCGAGCGCGCCCACCACGGCCGAGCACAGGACCTGGGCCAGCGTCCCGGCCACCATGACGCCGCCCAGACGCAGGATGAGCCCGGTGTCGCCGCGCAGCACGCCGTCGTCGATCAGCGTGGCGTTGATCGTGGGCAGCAGGAGTGCGGCGAGCGCCTGCGCGATCTGGAGCACGCCGATCAGGGCGACCGCGCCGCGATGCGGGCGCAGGCCGGAGCGGAGCAGGGAACCCATCTCAGCCCCCGTACGGCCGCGCCGCCCGCGCCTGGCGCAGGGCCCGGCCGAACCAGACGAGCTCGTCGATCATGACCTTGGCGGCGCCTTCCGGGCCCGCGGGGTCCTTCGGCCAGTTCCCCTCCGCGTCGAACAGCGTCCAGGGGCTCTGGAAGGCGACGGAGTCGCGGATCGTCACCGCGTGCAGCTCGGCGAAGACAAGCCGGAGCTGCTCGACGGCCCGCAGGCCGCTGGACATGCCGCCGTAGCAGACGAATCCGACGGGCTTGGCCGCCCACTCCCGGTGATAGCTGTCGATCATCAGTTTGAGCGCGGCGGGGAAGCTGCGGTTGTACTCCGGGGTCACGACGACGAAGGCGTCCGCCGCCTCCACCCGGGGCCGCAGCCCGACGACCTCCTCCGGCTTCTCGCCGCCGAGGTGCCCGCGCAGCCCGTCGGGGAGCCGGGTCTCGGCCAGGTCGATGACGTCGAGCGCCACGTCGTCGCGCCGCTCGGCCTGAGCGGCGAACCAGTTCGCGACGAGGGGCGCGACCCTCCCGTCCCGGACGCTGCCGATGATCATTCCCACGTTGAGCCGGTCTTCTCCGGACATGATTCCTCCCGAGGTGAGTACGCCGTACGCGGCGGGTACACCGTACGCGCAGATGCGTACGATGTACAAGTCCGAGTACGATGTACACAGCGAAGCGGGAGGAGCACGACGATGGCCGGGAACAAGACGGACGGCGTTGACGACGTGACCGGCGCGGTCCGCGAGTCCATCTGGGAGCGGATGGAGCGCCCCGCCCGGCCTCCCCGCGCGGCGCTGACCCACGCGCAGATCGGCGCGGCGGCCGTGGAGATCGCGGACACCGAGGGGCTCGACGCGGTCTCCATGCGCCGCCTGGCCGAGCGGCTCGGCGTCGCCACCATGGGCCTCTACCGCTACGTGCGCGGCAAGGACGACGTGATCGAGCTGATGGTCGACAGGGTCTACGCCGAGGAGGCGCGAGCCGGTGAGGGCGGCGGTGAAGGCGGCGGTGAAGGCGGCGACTGGCGGGAGGTCCTGCGCGTATCCGCCCTGCGGCTGCGCGCCCTCATCCTGCGCCATCCCTGGCTGGTGGACACCACGGCCGGCTCCGGGCCGCTGACCCCCAACTTCGTCGCGCGCCTCGACCGGCTGCTCGCGTCGCTGGACGGCCTCGGCCTCGACGCCGACACCGCGATGACCGTCATCGGCACGGTCACCGCGTTCGTCACCGGGGCGACCACCTCGCGGATCAGGATGGACAGGCTGATGCGCAAGGAGGGCGCGGAGAAGATGGACGACCTGCGCACCCTCTACTCGTCCCGGATGAGGTGGCTGCTGGATTCGGGCCGCTATCCCGCCTTCGAGCGCTACATCCGCCAGGGCGTCAGGAAGGACGACGACGACTGGCAGTTCGAGCTCGGTCTGGACAGCGTCCTCGACGGCATCGCCGCCCGGCTGCGCGTCGGAGAACAGGGCACCGCCATCATGGACGGCAACTGACCGACGAGCGTGACACGGAGAACTCCCCCATGAGCAACGAGGTCATCGACGCGGTTCGCACGCTGCTGCCGAAGATCGCCGAACGGGCCCGGTCCACCGACGAGGACCGCCGGGTCCCCGCCGAGTCGATCACGGAGCTGGCCCGGGCCGGGGTGTTCCGGATGCTGCAGCCCAAGAGGTACGGCGGCGCGGAGAGCGACCCGGTGAGCTTCTACGAGGTGGTCAGGGAGATCTCCGCGGTGTGCGGGTCCACCGGCTGGACCGTCGCCGTGCTCGGCGTGCACCCCTGGCAGCTCGGCCTGTTCGACGAGGCCGCCCAGGACGAGGTGTGGGGGAGCGACCAGGACGCGCTCATCTCCTCGTCGTACGCGCCGGTCGGGCGGCTCGTGCCCGCCGAGGGCGGCTACCGGCTGTCCGGCAGGTGGCGGTTCTCCTCCGGCTGCGAGCACGCGTCGTGGGCGATGCTGGGCGGCCTGGTCCTCGGCGACCAGGGCAGGCCGGTGGACTTCCTGACCGTGCTGGTGCCCCGCTCCGACTACGTGATCGAGGACGTGTGGGACGTCATCGGCCTGCGCGGCACGGGCAGCAACGACATCCTCGTCGAGGACGCCTTCGTGCCCGCCCACCGCGTGATGCGCAACCACGACATGGCGCAGCTGCGCGGCCCCGGCCAGAAGGTGAACACCGGCCCGCTCTACCGCATCCCGTTCGGCACCGTGTTCACCACCACGATCACCGCCCCGGTCATCGGGATGGCCGTCGGCTGCTACCGGTCGTACGTGACCGCGATGCGCGACCGCGTACGGCTCAGCCTGGGCGGCGGCCGGTTCGCCGAGGACCAGTTCGCGCAGGTCGCGGTCGCCCGGGCGGCGTCGGAGATCGACGCGGCGATCCTGCAGACCGACCGCAACGTGCGGGAGGTGTACGAGCACGCGGTGCGGGGCGAGACGATCCCGGCCGAGCTGCGGCTGCGGGTGCGCCGAGACCAGGTGCGCGCCACCGAGCGGGCGCTGGAGGCCATCGACATCCTGTTCAAGACCGCCGGGGGCAACTCGCTCAGCCGCGGCAACCCGATCGAGCGGGCCTGGCGCGACGCCCACGCGGGCAGCGTCCACGTGGCCAACGACGTCGAGCGGGCACTCGCGATGTACGGCAGGGGCGAGTTCGGCCTGACCGTCGAGGACAACCTGATCTGAGGGCATTCCCGGGCGTCTGACCGGCCCGTACGTCCCACTGAGTGGTATGGACCACTGGCGGCCGGGGAAGCTCCGCTGTGTATCGTCGTCGCGACGGACGAAGGACCAGGGGGGAGACGTGCCGAGGATCGCCGAGGTCAGGGCGCCGGCCGAGCCGAGCTCACCCGAGCAGCGCGCCCGTCACCTGCGCATCCTGCGCGCCGCCGCCCGGTTGGGCGCGGAAAAGGGACTGGAGCGCGTCCAGATGCACGAGGTGGCCAAGGAGGCCGGCGTGGCGATCGCCACGCTCTACCGCTACTTCCCTTCGAAGACGCATCTGTTCACCGCGGTGCTGGCCGAACAGGTCGACAGGTTCGGCGAGAGCCTCCCGCGGCCCGAGCCGGGGATGACGCCCGAGGACGCCGTCGGCGAGGTGCTCGTGCTCGCCAGCAGGCGGCTGCTGCGCCGCCCCGCGCTCGCCACCGCGATGCTCCAGTCGGCGAGCGCCGCCAACGCCGCCGCGGTGGCCGACGTGGGCCGGATCGACCGGACGTTCCGGAAGATCGTCCTGCGCACGCTCGGCGTCGCCGAGCCCACCGTCACCGACGTCACGCTGATCCGGCTGCTGATGCAGTGCTGGTATGGCGTGCTGCAGATGAGCCTCAACGGCAGGGCGTCGGTCACCGACACCGAGAGCGACATCCGGATCGCCTGCCGGCTCCTGCTCGCGCCCCGGTCGAACGCGGCGGCCGGCCCAGTTTCCCCCTGACCGATCGGCTCCGGGCACATACGCTGCAGACGTGGCGCCGGAGATCCTCACGTACCTTTTCGCGGGGTTCGGGCTCGGCTCGATGGTGCTCGCGGCGGCCGTCGCCGCTCCCGTCCTCACCGCCCGCGCACGACGTTCCGTACGCGGGTGAGGCTCTCGGCGTGCCGCGAATGACCTGGTAGAAGGTTTCGGAGGTGAAGCGCGGCCGGGGCTGGTCGTTCCAGCCGATCTCGGCGGCCCGGCGCCGGATCGCTTCGCCGGCCGCGGCGGCGGCCTCGTCGTCGTCGAAAACGGCGATCGACAGGCCGTTGCCGGTGGCCGGGTCCAGCAGATGGTAGGTGGCGCGCACCCCGGGGACGGAGGCGGCGGCTTCGACGACCCAGTCACGGTCGTCGGTGGGCATGGGTTCCCACCGTGCGACTCTGGCGATCACGCGGTTCTCCGATCAGGCGGTTGGACGGGACTCAGGCCGGCTGAGGTGCCCGGCGGCCGACGGCGAGCAGAACGATCGCGGCCGCGGTGACCGCGATCGCGATCCCGATGACGATCTTCGACCAGTCCGGGGCGTCGTCCGCCCAGTAGACCGGCAGGCCGAGCAGTGCGGAGACGACCCGGGAGCCGATCACCACAGGGATCGCGCCGCGCCGCCGGGCGAGCGCCGCGGCCACGATCGTGATGACCCCGACCACCCCGCCGCCGATCGCGAGCGCGGCCGGGGGTCCTTCGTCGGCCCACAGACCGGACACGCCGGCGATGTCCAGCAGGCCCAGCAGTACGGCGAGGGCGAGGCCCCACTTGAGGGTCGGGTTCATGGCAGCTCCCGGTCGACGGAACGGTCATCCATGCCGGGACCGTAGGTCGCACGGAGCCGGGTGGTCGTCCGGGAAAACACTCATCCGGCATACTCATTCGACGTACTGATTGGACACATCATTTCGGCGGCCGGCTGCCCGTACGGTATTCGTGTGACGGAGCTTGTCGGGCGTGGGCGTGAGCTGGCCGAGGCGGAGACCCGGTTATCCGGGGTGCGGGCCGGATCGGGCACCGTCGTCCTGGTCGAGGGCGAGGCCGGCGCCGGGAAGACCGCGTTCGCGAACGCGCTGACCCGGCGCGCACGAGCCGCCGGGCACGCCACCGCCTGGGGGTCCTGTCTCGAAGTCGAGCCGGGCGCGCCGTTCCGGCCGTGGCTGCAGATCCTGCACGCCATCCGGGCCCCGGCCACCGGCCTCGACGAGCCCGCCGACGCCTCGGTCACCCGATATCGGCGGTTCGACGCGGTCGTGGAGGCGCTGCGCGACCGGGCCACCGGTGACGGCCTGCTGCTCGTCCTGGACGACCTGCACGCCGCCGACCTCGGCTCGTTACGCCTGCTGCAGCATGTCGCGTCCGAGGCGGCGGACCTGCCGCTGATGCTGCTGGCGCTGTTCCGCGACGGGCAGGCCGGCACGGACCGGCACGAGGTGCTCAGCGCGGTGGGCCGGGAGCGCGGGGCGCACCGGATCCGCCTCGGCGCGCTCGCCGCCGGCGACGTCACCGAACTGGCCACCAGGGCCGCGGCGGGCCCGCTGGACGCGGCGACGCTGCGCGCGATCGGCGAACGGTCCGGTGGCAACCCGCTGTTCGTGGTGGAGCTGGCCCGGCTGGCGGGCACCGGCGAGCGGCTCCCACGCGGGATCCGCGCGACGATCGGCCGGCGGCTGGACGCGCTTCCCGCCGATACCCGGTTCCTGCTGCGCCGGGCCTCCGTACACGGACGGGAGTTCGACGCGGCCACCCTCGCCGCGACCGTGCGCCTGACGCGCGACGAGACGGTCACGCGGCTGGGCCCCGCCCTCGACGCCGCCCTCGACGCCGCCCTGGACGCCGGGGTGCTCGTCGCCGACGGGCCCGTGCTGCGCTTCGACCACGTGCTCACCCAGGAGGTGCTCTACGCCGAGCTGGGGCCTGCCGACCGGCAGGAGCTGCACGCGCGCGCCGCTGCGGCGGTCGCCGACGGCCCGATCGAGACCGTGGCGCATCACCTGCGCCAGGGCGGCGAGGCGGAGGCGCTGACGGTCACGCTGCGCGCCGCCGAGCGGGCCCGGGGCCGGCTCGCGTACGAGGACGCCGCATACCAGTATCGGGCCGCCCTCGGCCTGCTTCCCCGGGCGGACGACGGAACCCGGGCCCGGCTGCTGCTCGACCTCGCCGGCTGCGAGTTCCGCGCCGGGGCGGTGGACGCCGCCTGGCGCTGCTGCCAGGAGGCCGCCGACCTGGGCCGGGCCGCGGGCGACGCGGCCGTGCTCGCGGACGCGGCAACGGTCCTGCGCGGGGTCACCGACTCCTCGGTCACCCCGCGGATCCACGCCTTGTGCCGGGCGGCGCTGCCGCTGCTCGGCGACACCGAGCCGGTGCGCCGCGCCCGGGTCCTCGCCCAACTGGTCGTCACCGCCGACCCGTTCGGCCCCGGCCCGGAGGCGACGTACGGCGGCGAGCCGGACGTGGGGCGCCGCGCGCTGCAGCAGGCCGAGGCGTGCGGCGACCCGGACGCGGTGTTCCTCGCGTTGCAGGCGCGCGGCACCGAGCTGACCGGGGCGGGGCACGTGCTGGAGCGGCTCTCGCTCGGCGAGCGCGCGGTGCGGCTGGGCCGCGAGGTCGGCCGCCCGGAGTACGCGGCCTGGGGCCATCTGTGGCGGCTGGGCGCGTTCGCCGAGCTGGGCCGCCGGGTGCCCTTCGACACCGAGCTGGCCGAGTTCGCGGGCGCCGTCGACCAGCTGCGCGAGCCGCTGTGGACGTGGCGGCTGACGCTGGTGCGTGCGTCCGTCGCGTTCAGCGAGGGCCGGCTGGCCCTGGCCGCCGAGCTGATGGCGGAGGGGCAGGCGCGGGGCCGGCGCGCCGGGCACGAGGGGGCCGAATTCTTCCACCTCATCTATGCCGATGCGCTCGCGCAGCTCACCGGCGAGGGATACGAGCCGGTGGAGCGGGCGGTGCGCGCGTTCACCGAGCAGGGCCCGTTCCTGTCCCGCGCCTGGCACGTGAACGTGCTGACGCACATGGGCCGCATCGACGAGGTGCGGGCGATGTGGCCGTCGCTGGTCCCGCACCTCGGCGCGTTCCCGCGGCACGCCCGGGAGTGGGTCGTCGCGATGTCCGGGATGGCGGACGTGTGCGTCGCGCTCGGCGACCGGGAGACCGGTGCGTGGGTCTACACGCAGTTGCTGACGTTCGCCGACCGGCAGGTGATCGCCGATCCGCTGGGCCCCGGGCTTGGTCCGGTGGCACTGCGGCTGGGCCGGCTCGCCCGGCTTCTCGGCGACGCGGAGGCCGCCGGGGAGCACCTGCGCGTCGCGCTGGCCACGAGCCTCGCACTGGGGTTCGCGCCGGCCACCGGACACGTCCACCTCGAACTGGCCCGCGCGGCGCTTGACCAGGGTGACCGGGCCGCCGCCCGCGAGCACCTCGACGCCGCCGGTGACCTGGCGCGGCGGCTGGGGCTGGCGACGCTCCAGGCGGCGGTCGAAGCGGTGGCCGAAAGGGCGGCAGAAGCGGTGGCCGAAGTGGTGGTCACGCCGCCGGCCGGCCCGCTGACCCCGCGCTGGGGGCAGATCGCCGCCCTGGTGGCCGAAGGGCTGTCCAACCGGCAGATCGCCGAGCGGCTCTACCTGTCCGTGCGCACGGTCGAGAACCACGTCGCGCACATCCTGGTGAAGCTCGGCTTCGAGTCGCGGGCCCGGATCGCCTCCTGGCACACGGAGAGGGCACACGGAGAGGGCACACGATAGGGCACACGGATAGGTACCGCGGATGAGTGGTCGCACGGATGCCCGGCGCCGGTCCCGGCCATAGCGTGCGGGCCATGCACGCGGTTGTAGGGATCTGGTCCGCCGACGAGAGCCGGCGGGCCGAGCAGGAACAGGCGCTGCGCGCCGCCGTGGTGCCCGAGACCGCCGCGCGGCCGGGCTTCGTCAGCGGCTATTGGATGCGGGACGCGCAGACCGGCAAGATGCACACGGTCGCGGTCTTCGACACCGAGCCGCACGCACGCGCGTTCAAGGACCACATCGCACAGGCCACCCAGGCGGCCGCCCGCGTCGGCGTGACCGTCGACGTGCTCGCGATGGTGGAGGTGTCCGCTCATGCCTGACTCCGGTCCCTGTTTCGCGATCGCGGGCACGCACCACTGAGCGGGACCTGGACGTGTCCGCACCGGAGAAGATTTCTAGCCTCTCCTCATGACGCTGAAGGTGGCATCCCCGTTCGAGGCCGTCATCGTCGACGCGGTGCGCACACCGGTCGGCAAGCGGTACGGCGCCCTGTCCGGGCTGCACCCGGCCGAGCTGCTCGGCGTGGTGCACCGGGCACTGATCGAGCGCAACGGCCTCGCCGCCGAGACGGTCGAGCAGGTGATCGGCGGCTGCGTCACCCAGGCGGGGGAGCAGGCCAACAACGTCACCCGCCAGGCATGGCTGCACGCGGGCCTGCCGTACACCACGGCCTGCACGTCGATCGACTGTGCCTGCGGCTCCGGCCAGCAGGCCGTCCACCTGGTCGCCGGGCTGATCGCGGCCGGGGCGATCGACGTCGGCATCGGCTGCGGGATCGAGTCGATGAGCCGGGTCTTCCTCGGCGCCGCGGTCACCGCGGGCCCTGGCAGCCCGTTCCCGCCGTCCTGGTCGCTGGACCTGCCCGACCAGTTCACCGCGGCCGAGCGGATCGCGCAGCGGCGCGGCATCACCCGTGAGGACGCCGACGCGCTCGGCCTGCGCTCCCAGCGGCGCGCCGCGCGGGCGTGGGCGGAAGGCAGGTTCGACGGCCAGGTCCTCGCGGTGGAGGCGCCGGTGACGGGACCGGAGGGGCCGACGGGGGAGACCGCCGTCGTCACCAGGGACCAGGGGCTGCGCGACACCGGCAGGGAGGCACTGGCGAGCCTGCGGCCGGTGATACCGGGCGGCATCCACACCGCGGGCAACTCCTCGCAGATCAGCGACGGCGCGGCCGGGGTGCTGCTGATGAGCGCGGGCCGGGCGCGCGACCTCGGGCTGCGCCCGCGGGCGCGCATCGTCGCCTCCGGCGTGGTCGGCTCCGATCCCTGCTATCACCTCGACGGGCCCATCGACGCGACCCGGCACGTGCTGCGCAAGGCAGGCATGAAGCTGCCGGACATCGACCTCGTCGAGGTCAACGAGGCGTTCGCCTCGGTCGTGCTGTCCTGGGCGCGGGCGTTCGACGCCGACATGGACAGGGTCAACGTGAACGGCGGCGCGATCGCGCTCGGGCACGCGGTCGGCTCGACCGGCTCCCGCCTGCTCACCCAGGCGCTGTGCGAGCTGGAGCGCACCGGAGGCTCGACCGCCCTGGTGACCATGTGCGCCGGCGGCGCGCACGCCACGGCCACCGTCATCGAACGCGTCTGAGCAACCGGATCGGAAAGCGCTCTCCCGAGTGGTCTTGGCTCCCGGCGGCGGCATGACAGGTGTCAGATGCCTATTGACGGGTGGTCAGTTAACAGTAAAGTTACATGTCTGAGAGCGCTCTCACAGCTCGTCTACGCCCTTCACCCCCCAGAGGAGCCGAGAGATGCACATGTCGTCGCGGCGATGGCGGCGCGCCCTGCTCGCCGTCGTCCTGCTGGCCCAGGCGGTGGTCCTCGCCGCCGGGCAGCGGGCGAACGCCGCCGTCACGCAGTTGCCCTTCACGATCACCAACAACTCCGGCCGTGGCGACGCGACGTACGTCTACGTCGTCGCCCGCAACTCGATCACCGGTCAGCAGGGCTATGTGGACGCCTCGGGAACGTGGCGCGCCTACTCCTTCCCCTCGTCGATCCCCAACGGGCCGGTTCCCGCGCCGGACATCGCGATCCCCGGGCCGGGCACCGGCGCCCGCACGACCGTCACGCTGCCGCCGAACCTGTCCGGCGGCCGCGTCTACGTGTCGATGGGCGCGAAGCTGCGCTTCTTCCTCACCACGAACGGGCTGGTCGAGCCCGCGCCCTGGGTCGACAGCGACCCGAACGCCGGCATCCTCTACGACTGGGCCGAGTTCGCCCGGACGAGCAACGGCGGCGCGGGCATCTTCATCAACTCCACCACCGTCGACATGTTCGGCTTCCCGCTGACGGTCGGCGTCACCGACGCCTCCGGCAACACCCAGACGCAGGGCATCGCCGGCGACCGCGCCGCCATCCTCAACGCGTTCGCCGGCCTGGGGTCGCCGTGGTCGGCCCTGACGACGACCCGGGCCTCCGACGGCCTCCCGCTGCGCGTGCTCGCACCCGTCCACGCCATCGCCAAGGGCCTGTTCCCCTCGACGTACCTCGACTCCTACGTGAACGGCGTGTGGTCCTACTACGAGACGCGTCCGCTGACCGTGCAGACGTCGCTGGGCACCTTCACCGGCACCACAAGCGGCGCGAACTGGACGTTCCGCAACGCGTCCGGCGCCGTCATCGGCACGCTCACCAAACCGGCCACGAGCGACGTCTTCGCGTGCGCCGGCGGCATGCAGCCGCCGAACCAGCCCGACCAGGCGGCCATCCTCGCGGTGGGCGCGCGGGTCTGCGCCGCGCTCAACCGCGCGACGCTCTCGACGACCGGCCGGGTCATGTACGACACCCAGCCGACGACGGACGCCACGAAGTTCTACGGCCAGTCCGCGTCGAACCTGTTCAGCAAGACGATCCACGCCCACTCGCTGAACGGCCTGGCCTACGGCTTCTCCTACGACGACGTCGGCGGGTTCGCCCCGGTCATCGACCAGCCCAACCCGTCGTCGGCCGGGATGACGATCGGGAGCTTCGGCGGGGGCACGGGCGGCCCGTCCGGCGCGAACATCATCGGCCCCGGCGGCAAGTGCGTCGACGTGGCGGGCGACGACACCGGCGGCAACGGCGCGGCGGTGCAGCTGTGGGACTGCCAGTCCTACGCCAAGGACCAGTTCTGGACCTGGAGCGGGCAGACGCTGCGCACCCTCGGCCGCTGCCTCGACGTGCGGTCGGGTGGCACCGCCAACGGCACCCCGCTGCAGCTCTACGACTGCAACAACACCGGCGCGCAGAACTGGGTGCTGCGGGCCGACGGGTCGATCCAGAACCCCCAGTCGGGCCGGTGCGTCGACTCGCCCGGCGGTGCGACCGGCAACGGCACCCGCCTGCAGATCTACGACTGCAACGGCACCGCGGCCCAGCGCTTCGTCATGCGGTGACCCGGCAGAGGTGAAAGAGCGGCCCGGCGGCAACCGCCGGGCCGCTCGCTCGTTCACGTCCTCGCCCGCAGCCCTTCCCCTCGCGGCAAAAATTCGTTATAACAACCTAACGATGTAACGACGCCCGGTCGGCGGCGGCGTACAGCGGGGAGGAGGCAGACCCCCTTGAGAACTGTCGGAGCGATCTCACTAGGTGCCGTGCTGGCGCTCGCGCTCGCCGGATGTGGCGGCTCAGCGGACAACGGAGCGGCCGGCGGACCGCAGACGATTTCATTCCTTACCCACTGGGGACCCGAACAGGTGACGGCGCTCAAGGCCGCGGCCGCCGCGTTCCACACCAAGAACCCCGATGTCACGGTGGACATCCGGGCGGTCCCGTTCGCGAACCTGCTCAGCACGCTGAGGACGCAGGGCGCGAGCCCCAACGGCCCCACCATCGCGGGCATCTACGACCTCTGGCTGCCCGAACTGGTGCGGGACGGCCTGGCCGCCCCCGCCCCCTCGGACGTGGCCGCGGACGTCAAGGCCGCCTGGCCGGGCAACATGGTCGACGACGTCACCAAGCAGGGCCAGGTGCGCGGCTATCCGAACGAGGTCGACCTCTACGCGCTCAACTACAACAAGAAGCTGTTCGCCGAGGCGGGCATCCCCGCGCCGCCCAAGACCTGGGACGAGCTGAAGGCCGACGCCGTTAAGCTGACCAAGCGCGACGGCGGCAAGGTGACGCAGCAGGGCTTCGGCGTGATCACGAGCTGGGCCTCGGGCGCCGTCCACCCCTGGCTGTCGCTGGTGGACTCCAACGGCGGGCAGCTGCTCGACGGCAGCACGCCCAAGCTGGACGACCCGAAGGTCGTGGCCGCCGCGCAGCTCTACGCCGACCTGATCAAGAGCGGCGCCACCCAGCCGTCCATGAGCAGCGCCAACGCCAACACCACCGGGCCCTACCTCGACAACTTCGTCAACGGCAAGACCGGCATGATCATCATGGCGAACTGGTGGCAGAGCGCGCTCAAGCAGGCCATGGGCGACCGCTACTCCGACGTCGGCGTGGCGCCGGTGCCGGTCGGTCCGGACGGCACGGCCTCGGCGGGGGTGTCCTACTCCTGGCTGACGATGGTGAACGGCAAGGCCTCGCCCGCCAAGCAGGACGCGGCGTGGAAGTTCCTCCAGTTCCTCAACGGACCCGACAGCGGCAAGAGCGGCTCGTCCGCGATGGGCGACATCCTGATGTCGATGGGCATCCTGCCCAGCAGGACCAGCGACCTCACGGCGCACAAGGCCGACCTGTCCGACCCGTTCATCGCGGCGTACGTCGCCGAGCTGCCGAACGCGAAGCCGTTCCCGACGGTGCTGGGCGGCGAGGCCATGAGCCAGGCCGTGCAGAAGCACATCGAGAACATCGTGTTCGGCAAGGAGACCGCGCAGCAGGCGATGACCGCGGCGCAGAGTGAGGTCGCCAGCATCCTGGCCAAGGCCGGGGCATGACCGTTGCTCGGGGGCACGCCCGGCGAGGGGCGGCGATAGCCTTCCTCTCGCCGGCGATGGCGGTGATCGTCCTGTTCGTCGCCGTGCCGATCGCCCTGACCTTCTGGATCAGCCTGCACGACTGGTCGATGTACACGCCGCTGACGCAGATGACGTGGCGGGGCCTGGGCAACTACGCCGACCTGCTGCACAGCGACGACTTCCTGAACGCGCTCGGGAACACCCTGGTCTACGTCGTGCTCGTCCTGGTGACGACGGTTCCGCTGGCCCTGGCGCTCGGGATGCTGCTCTACTTCCCGAAGACGGCGGGCAAGGCGGTGGCGCGGGCCGCGCTGTTCTCGACCTACGTGATCCCCACGGTGGCCATCGCGATCGTCTGGGGTGCGCTCTACGCGCCCGACTACGGCCCGATCTCGCAGGCGCTCGGCGCCCTCGGGATCGACTCGCCCGCCTGGCTGAGCGACCCCGGGACCGCGCTGTTCTCCCTGGTGATCTTCCACGTCTGGCAGATGACCGGCTACTACACGATCCTGGTCATCGCGGGGCTCACCCAGATCCCCGACGACGTGTACGAGGCGGCCCGCATCGACGGCGCCGGCTTCTGGCGGCAGACGTTCAGCGTCACGCTGCCCCTGCTCCGCCGTACGACGACGTTCATCGTGCTGATCGCCGCGATCAACGCGATCCAGGTCTTCGACCC
The DNA here is from genome assembly GCF_036186745.1 of Microbispora hainanensis. Taxonomy (NCBI): domain Bacteria; kingdom Bacillati; phylum Actinomycetota; class Actinomycetes; order Streptosporangiales; family Streptosporangiaceae; genus Microbispora; species Microbispora hainanensis. The sequence continues at coordinate 6,141,003 of NZ_CP108086.1, forward strand.
CGTCTACATCCTCACCCAGGGCGGGCCGGCCGAGAGCACCACGGTCCTGTCGTACGCGATCCAGCGGGCGGCGTTCCAGAACGGCATGGCGGGCCAGGCGAGCGCGATGGCCTTCAGCCTGCTGCTCGTGCTGGTGGCCGTCACGGGAGTCGTCCTCGCGGCCATGCGCAGGCGTACGGCGGCGGAGGGACGGTCATGAGGCGCACGGCACGCGCGGCCACGGCGCTCGCGCTCGGGCTGGTCATCCTGGTGCCGCTGTTCCCGCTCTACTGGATGGTGATCTCGGCGCTGAAGGGCCCGGAGGAGCTCCAGAAGGCGCCGCCGACCTGGTTCCCGTCGCACGTGACGTTCTCCGCGTTCGGCGAGGTCTTCCAGGCCGTCCCCTTCGGCAGCGCCTTCGCCAACAGCGTCCTGATCGCCGGGGTCTCCACGCTGTCGGTGCTGGTGACCAGCGTCATGGCGGGCTTCGTGTTCGCGAAGTATCGCTTCCGGGGCCGCGACCTGCTCTTCTGGTCGGTCGTCGCGACGATGTTCCTGCCGCCGATCGTGACCCTGGTGCCGCTGTACTGGCTGGTCTCCACGATGGGCCTGGCCGACTCCTACATGGGCGTGATGCTGCCCTGGCTGGCCAACGCCTTCGGCATCTTCCTGATGCGGCAGTTCATCGCGGACGTCCCCGACGAGCTGATCGAGGCCGCCCGCCTGGACGGCGCCTCGGAGGGGCGCATCGTCTGGCAGATCGTCACGCCGCTGCTGCGCCCGGCGCTGGTCAGCCTCGCGATCTTCGCCTTCGTCTTCTACTGGAACAACTTCCTGTGGCCGCTGTCGATCCTGCAGTCGGACGACAAGTTCCCCGTCGTCCTCGCGCTGAGCCGCCTGCTGTCCTACAGCACGAGCGTGCAGTACCAGAACGTGGTCATGGCCGGGGCGCTGATCGCCAGCGTGCCCACGATCGTGGTGTTCCTGCTCGCCCAGCGCGTGTTCGTCCAGAGCATCTCCCGGACGGGGGTGAAGGGATGACGACGTACGTCGGCATCGACGTCGGCGGCACCTCCGTACGGGTCCTGGCCGAGACGCCGGACGGACGCGGCGAACTCGTCACGGCCCCGGTGGCCGGCTCCTACGACGCGTTCCTCGCCCAGGTGACCACGCTCTGCGCGGGAATCGCCCGGCCGGCCGGAGTCGGGATCGGCCTGCCGGGGACCTCCGGGGAGGACCGGCCGGTGTTCGTCCCCGCGCTGCCGTGGCTGGAGGGCCGCCCGCTGCGGGAGGACATGGAGGCCCGCCTCGGCGCGCCCGTACGGCTCGCCCTGGACGGCCACCTCACGCTGCTCGCCGAGGCCGCCGAAGGCGCGGCCAAGGGGGCCAGGTCCGCCGTGCTGCTGGCCGTCGGCACCGGCATCGGCGGCGCCCTCCTGATCGACGGCCGGATCTGGCGCGGCGTCCACGGCAGCGCCGGCTCGTGGGGCTGGCTGCCCGCCGACGTGCCGGACAGCCCTCTCGACGGCCCTGTTCACGGCCCTGTTCACGGCCCTGTTCACGGGTCGTTCGAGCGGGCCGCGTCCGGCTCGTCGCTGCGCGACGGCCCCGCCCTGATGGCGGCGGCCCGCGCGGGAGACGAGCGGGCGTGCGCCGCGCTCGACGCGTACGCCGCCCGCCTCGCCCGGGGAGTCGCGGCTGTCGCCAGCACGATCGATCCCGAGATCATTCTCATCGGCGGCGGGCTGGCCGACGCGATGGACGTCCTCGGCCCTCCGCTCCAGCGGCACGTCGCGAGGTTCGCCTCACCCGACGGCCGCCGGGTGCCGGTGCGGCCCGCCGCACTGGGCTCCCGGGCGGGCGTCGTGGGGGCACTCCTCATCGCCAGAACGGAGGAATGGTGATCGTGAAGGGGCTGGACCCCACCTCGGGTGTCCCTCTCTATCTGCAGGTCGAACGGAGCCTCCAGCAGCGCGTCGACGCCGGCGAATGGGTGCCCGGCCAGCGCCTGCCGACCGAGGACGAGCTGGGCAAGGCGTACGGCGTGAGCCGCGTCACGGTCCGGCAGGCGGTGGCCCGGCTGGTCGACCGCGGGGTGCTGGTCAGGGAACAGGGCCGGGGCACCTTCGTCCGCGACACGAGCCTGACCGCCGGCGCGCGGTGGGTGACGTCGTTCACCGCCGAGCTCGCGCAGCTCGGCCACAGCGCGGGCTCGCGGGTGCTCGGCCAGTCGGTCGTCACGGCGGGCGAGGAGGACCTGCCCCCCGAGATGCAGCTGCCGCCGGACGCCCGGATGCTGCGGCTGCGCAGGCTCAGGACCGACGGCACCCGGCCGGTGGGCGTGCAGACCGCGCTCCTCCCGCTCGACCGGTTCCCCGGTATCGACGACATCGACTTCACCGACCGGTCGCTCTACCAGACCCTCAACGAGAAGTACGGGCTGGTCCCGCGCGAGGCCGTCGAGACCTTCACGGTCGGCGGCGTCCTCGACGAGGACGCCGCGACCCTCGGAGTGGCCGCGGGCGCGCACGCGTTCTACGTCGAACGCCTCACCTTCGACGCCCACGGCCCGTTCGAACACGTACGCAGCGTCATGCGCGGAGACCGATACCGCGTGCGGCTGGCGTTGCGGACCCCATGAAAGGAAACGTCCGTGAGTTACACCCGAACCTTGATGACCATCCTTGACCGGCTCGCCTCCACACAGGAGGAGGCGCTGGCGACCGTGGCCGAGCGCAGCGCGGACGCCATCCAGAACGGCGGCCTGATCCACCTGTTCGGCAGCGGCCACTCGGTGATCCCCACCATGGACGCCTTCCCCAGGTATGGCAGCTTCGCGGGCATCCACCCGCTCACCGATCCCCGGCTGATGTGGCACAACGTGCTGGGGCCGGGCGGCGTGCGCGAGCTGCTCTGGCTGGAGCGCACCGAGGGATACATCAAGCAGTATCTGGACCACGAGCCGCTCGCCCCCGGCGACGTGATGGTGGTCTACAGCCACGGCGGCAGGAACGCGGCGCCCGTCGAGGCGACCATGTACGCGGCCGAGCGCGGGCTGTTCACCGTCGCGGTCACCTCGGTGGCCAATCTGGAACGCCCGGCCGAGCACTCCAGCGGCAAGCGGATCGCGGAGATCTGCGACGTCACGATCGACACCGGCGTGCCGGTGCAGGACGCCATCATCGAGGTGGACGGCTGGGACCGTCCGACAGGGGGCGCCTCGACGGTGGTGGCCAGCGTGGTCAGCCACGAGATCGTGACCCGTACGGCCGCCGTGCTGGCCGGCCGGGGCGTCGTGGTGCCGACGTTCGTCTCCCCGACCGTGCCCGGTGCGACCGTCTCGTCCAATGACGAGGTGTTCGCCGACCACCGGCGCCGCCTGCTCGCCGCCGAGGCCCGCGATCAGCGTTGAGGTGACCCGGCGATGAAGTGACCCGGCGATGAAGTGACCGGGTGAGATGACCCGGGTGAGATGACCCGGATGAGATGACACTGTGACCGGCGCCGTCGCTCATTCGAGCAGGTCGACCGCGTGCGCGAACTGGTCCACGGGCCGCCAGAACGGCAGCCGGATCCGGGAGCGCTGCGCGTTCGCGGGGGAGAAGGCCGGGCCTGCGGTGACCAGCACGCCTCTCCTGCGAGCGCGCTCGGCCAGAGCGACGGCGTCGGTCCCGGTGTCGATCCACAGCGCCGTGCCGCCGCTCGGCGGTGTCCACCGCCACGCCGGGCGGCGTTCGGCCAGGACCGCCACGGCGTCGGCGAGATGGGCCCGCAGGCGCCGCGTGCGCTCCCGCCGGGCCCGGTCCGCCTGCGTCAGCAGCTCGGCGGTCACCATCTGGTCGAGCACCGGAGCGGCCAGGTCCAGCGCCGCCTTGGCCTGCGTCAACCGCTTGATCATCGGGCGTTCCGCGCGTATCCACCCGACCCGCAGCCCGCCCCACAGCAGCTTGGACGCGGTGCCGATCCGGATCACCAGGCCGGGGCCGGGCGGATCGGGCAGCGGCGGGCGCACCCCGCGGTCGTCGAGGACGAGGTCGGCGCAGGAACGGTCCTCGATCGTGAGCAGGCCGTGCCTGCCGACGATCTCGCTGAGCCGCTCCCTGGCCGCCGCGGGCAGGCTGATCCCCGTGGGGTTGTGCGCGGCGGGCTGGCAGTAGAGCAGAGCGGCCCGGCGCGCCACCCGGTCGAGGTGATCCAGGTCGAGGCCGTCCGCCCGCACGGGCACCGCCGTCAGCCGCGCCCCCGCCGTACGGAACGCCTCGATGGCGCCGCGGTAGCCCGGCTCCTCGACCAGGACCTCGTCTCCCGGCGTCACCAGGGACGACGCGCACAACCAGACGGCCTGCTGGGAGCCGGAGGTGACGAGGATCTGATCCGCCTCCGTCGGCAGCCCCTGCGCGCGATACTGCTCGGCGACGACCGCGCGCAGACGCGGCAGCCCCGCCGCGTAGTAGCCGTCGCCGGCGAGATAGACGTCGAGTTCGCATAGGTCGACCGCTGACACGGCCTCCCGCACCAGCGACAGGGCGGGCAGGGCGCCGCTGGACAGGTCGAGCTCGGCCAGGCGGCGGGTGCTGCCGAAGGACGCCAGCCGTCCGTCGACGACGTGGTCGCCGCCGCCCGCGCTGCGGTCGCGCCGGACCCGCGACCCGGATCCCTGCCGTGACGTGAGCCGCCCCCGCGCGGCCAGCTCCGCGTACGCCTGGGCGACGGTCCCGCGGGAGACCCCCAGCGCGGCGGCCAGCGCGCGCTGCGGCGGCAGCGCGGCCCCCTCGACCAGCACGTTGCCTGCGACCAGTTCGTCGAGCGCGTCCGCGAGGGCGTGCGGCAGCGGCATGTCGTCCGCCCGCCAGCCCCCGAGCAGGCGGGCCAACGCGGCACTGTCGACGTGTTCCGCGCGTGCCATCTCACCGTCCCCCCTGTACGCGTGGACCAATTCTGCGTGATTGGCCTGGCCGGTTCGGCCGCTGCCGGACATTCTCGACCGTACGGGCAGGTCGACGACGACAGGAGGCCGCGGTGGCGACGGTAGTGCTGCTGGGAACGCTGGACACCAAGACCGAGGAGTACCTCTGGGTCCGTGACCGGCTGCGAGAGGCGGGCTGCGACGTGCTCCTGGTGAACGTGGGCACCTTCGCCGCCGGGGCGGAGCACGCCGACGTCGGCGCGGACGAGGTGGCCCGGGCGGCGGGCGCCGACCTCGACGGGCTCCGCGCCGGCCGCGACCGCGGCGCCGCGATGGACACGATGGCGACCGGCGCCGCCGTGGTCGTCCGCCGGCTGTACGACGAGGGCCGCCTCGACGGCCTGCTCGCGATCGGCGGCTCCGGTGGCTCGTCGGTCGCGGCCCGGGCGCTGCAGACCCTGCCCGTCGGTGTGCCCAAGCTGCTGGTCTCGACCATGGCCTCGGGCGACGTCCGCCCGTACGTCGGAGACGTGGACGTCACGCTCATGTACTCCGTCGTGGACATCTCCGGCATCAACCGGCTCTCGCGGGCGGTGCTCGGCAATGCCGCCGCCGCCATGGCCGGGATGGCCCAGCGGTACGCCCGGGTCCGTGGCGAGACGGGGACCGGCGACGACCGGAAGCTGATCGGCGCGACGATGTTCGGGCTCACCACGCCCGCCGTCGACGAGGCCCGCGACCACCTGACCGCCCTCGGATACGAGGTGCTGGTCTTCCACGCCACGGGGTCCGGCGGGCGGGCGATGGAGGCCCTCGCCGCCTCCGGCATGCTCGACGGCGTGCTCGACCTGACCACCACCGAGCTGGCCGACGATCTCGTCGGCGGCGTCCTCACCGCGGGACCGGACCGGCTGGAGGCGGCAGGGCGGGCCGGCATCCCGCAGGTGGTCAGCGTCGGCGCGCTCGACATGGTCAACTTCGGGCCCCGGGACACGGTGCCGGAGAAGTTCGCGGACCGGAAGTTCCTGGTGCACAACCCCACGGTCACCCTCATGCGGACGACCCGCGAGGAGATGGCCGAGCTGGGCGCCAGGATCGGCGGCAAGCTCGGCCGCGCCACCGGGCCGGTGGAGGTCTTCCTGCCGCTTAAGGGCGTCTCGGGGATCGACGTCGAAGGCGGGCCCTTCGCCGACCCCGACGCCGACGCCGCCTGCTTCACCGCGCTGCGGGACGCCCTGAAGGACACCGGCGTCCCCGTCCACGACGTGGACGCCGCCATCAACGACCCGGGATTCGGCCGGGCCGCGGCGGAAGCGCTGCACCGCCTCATCCGTGCGTCCGACTCCGCACGCTGAACTGGAGACTGAGATGAACCGCGAGACAGCTCTCGAACGCCTGCGCGCCACCGTACGGGCCGGCCGGCCCATCATCGGCGCGGGCGCGGGCACCGGCCTGTCGGCCAAGGCCGCCGAGGCGGGCGGGGCCGACCTGCTCATCATCTACAACTCGGGCCGCTATCGCATGGCCGGTCGCGGGTCGCTCGCCGGGTTGCTGCCGTACGGCGACGCCAACGCGATCGTCGTCGACATGGCGAGGGAGGTCCTGCCGGTCGTCCGCGACACCCCCGTGCTGGCCGGGGTATGCGGCACCGACCCGTTCCGGCTCATGGGCCCGTTTCTCGACCAGCTCAAGGCGATGGGCTTCGCCGGCGTGCAGAACTTCCCCACCGTGGGGCTGTACGACGGCAAGTTCCGGCAGAACCTCGAAGAGACCGGGATGGGATACCGGCTGGAGGTGGAGATGATCAGGGAGGCGCGGCGGCGTGACCTGCTCACCGCCCCCTACGTCTTCGACGCGGAGCAGGCGGCGGCGATGACCGAGGCCGGAGCCGATGTTCTCGTGCCCCACGTCGGGCTGACCACGAGCGGCAGCATCGGCGCGGAGACCGCCCTCACCCTCGACGAGGCCGCCGCCGCGGTGCAGGAGATGCGCGACGCCGCCGTCGCGGTGAACCCCGACGTCATCGTGCTGTGCCACGGCGGCCCCATCGCCGAGCCGCAGGACGCCCAGTTCGTGCTCGATCACACGAACGGGATCGCGGGTTTCTTCGGGGCGTCGTCGATGGAACGCCTGCCCACGGAGAAGGCGATCGCCGCCCAGGCGACCGAGTTCAAGAGCCTGCGGCTCGGTCCCGCCTGACCCGGCCCTCACTCGGCCTCACTCGGCCTCATTCCGCTTCACTCGGTCTCACTCCGCTCCCGGTCAGCGGGATTCGCCGGATCGCCGGCGGGTCCCGCTGACTAACGTCTGGACAGCGTGCAGACCGGCGTGCAGACCGGTGTGGAGGACCGATGACCGCCTACGAGGACTTCGCCGGACGGGAGATCCTTCCCCCGCAGGAGGGGCCCGACCCGGTGAACGCGCCCATGATCCGGCACTGGGCCGAGGCGATGGGCGACCGCAACCCGATCTACCTCGACGAGGACGCCGCCCGCGCGACCGGCCGCACCGGGATCGTCGCGCCCGCGTCGATGACCCAGGCGTGGACGATGCGCGGGTACGCCCGGGCTCCCGATGGGGGAGGCGCCGGCGGAGCGCCGGGGGCCGAGGAGCTGTACGCGCTGCTGGAGAAGGACGGCTACACCTCGGTGGTGGCCACCGACTCGGAGTTCGAGTTCCACCGCGAGCTGGTGGTCGGCGACCGGGTGAGCGTCCGCGAGGTGGTGGAGTCGATCTCCCCGGAGAAGAGCACCGCGCTGGGCGCCGGCCGGTTCGTGACGACGGTCCGCACCTACACCGACCAGCACGGCGAGGTCGTCGCCGTCCAGCGCTGGCGCCTGCTGTGGTTCCGGCCGAAGGCGTCCTCCCCTGGCGAGCGGGCCCCGAAGGCGTCGCGGCCGCGGCCGGTGATCAACCGCGACAACGCGTTCTGGTTCGAGGCGGCGCGCGAGCACCGGCTGGTGATCCAGCGCTGCGCCGGGTGCGGGACGCTGCGCCATCCGCCCGGCCCCTGCTGCCCGCACTGCGGCTCGTTCGAGTGGGACACCGCCGAGGCGTCGGGCCGCGGGCAGGTCTACAGCTTCGTGGTCAACCATCACCCCCGCCACCCGGCGTTCGGCTATCCGCTGATCGTCGCGCTCGTGGAGCTGGAGGAGGGCACACGGCTCGTCACCGACCTCATCGGCGTGGAGCCGGGGGAGGTCGAGATCGGCATGCCCGTCGTCCTCGACTGGCTGGACGCCGATCCCGGCCTGTCGCTTCCCGTGTTCCGCCCGCAGCTCGGGGACGTGTCATGAACGGGCGGACGTACGAGGAGGTGGCGGTGGGGGAGGAGCTGCCCGCGCTGCCGATCCCGCTGACCCGCACGCTCATCGTGGCGACCGCGATCGCCAGTCGCGACTACCAGGACGTCCATCACGACCCCGGCCTCGCGGCCGAGCGCGGGTCGAAGGACATCTTCATGAACATCCTCACCACCAACGGCCTGGTCGACCGGTACGTCACGGAATGGGCGGGCCCGGCCGCCGTCGTCAAGGCCATCAAGATCCGGCTCGGCGTGCCCAACTACCCGGGCGACACGATGACACTGACCGGCACGGTCACCGCCAAGCACGACGACGACCACCGGGTCGAGATCGCCGTACGCGGCGAGAACGGCCTGGGCGCCCACGTCACCGGCACCGTCGCCGTACGGCTTCCCGCGAAGGACGTGACATGAGCGGCTTTTCGGGCGCGGCGGCGATCGCCGGCATCGGGGCCACCGAGTTCTCCAAGGACTCCGGCCGCAGCGAGCTCCGGCTCGCCTGCGAGGCCGTGCTCGCGGCTCTCGCCGACGCCGGCCTGAAGCCGTCCGACGTGGACGGGATGGTGACGTTCACCGCCGACACCAACGCCGAGATCCACGTCGCCCGTGCCACCGGCATGGGCGACCTGACGTTCTTCTCGCGCATCCCGCACGGCGGCGGCGCGGCCTGCGGCACCGTCCAGCAGGCGGCGCTGGCCGTCGCGTCCGGCGTCGCCGGCGTCGTGGTCTGCTACCGGGCCTTCAACGAGCGCTCCGGGTTGCGCTACGGCCTCGGCCAGGCGGGCGACCCGGCCGACACGGGGGCCGAGGGCGCGGCGTACGCGTGGCTCACCCCGTTCGGCCTGTCGACGCCCGCCCAGTGGGTGGCCATGTTCGCCCGCCGCTACATGCACGAGTACGGCGCGACCAGCGAGGACTTCGGCCGGGTGGCCGTGGTCGACAGGACGCACGCCGCGACCAATCCGGCGGCCTGGTTCTACCGGCGGCCCATCACGCTCGAAGACCACCAGGCGTCGCGCTGGATCGCCGAGCCGCTGCACCTGCTCGACTGCTGCCAGGAGACCGACGGCGGGCAGGCGCTGGTCGTGGTCTCGGCCGAGCGGGCGCGCGACCTGCGGCACCCGCCCGCCGTCATCCTCGGCGCGGCCCAGGGCTCCGGCGACGACCAGCACATGATGACGAGCTACTACCGTCCCCGCATCACCGGCATCCCCGAGATGGGGCTGGTCGGGCGGCAGTTGTACGCGCAGAGCGGCCTCGGCCCCGCCGACATGGACGCGGCGATCCTGTACGACCACTTCACGCCGCTGGTGCTGCCGCAACTGGAGGAGCTGGGTTTCTGCGCCCCCGGCGAGGCCAAGGACTTCGTGGCCGAGGGCAACCTGGAGCTCGGCGGGCGGCTGCCGTTCAACACCCACGGCGGCCAGCTCGGCGAGGCGTACCTGCACGGCATGAACGGCATCGCCGAGGCGGTGCGGCTGGTGCGGGGCACCAGCGTCAACCAGCCCGAAGGCGTGCGCAACGTGATCGTGACCGCCGGCACCGGCGTGCCCACCAGCGGCCTGGTCCTCGGGACGGACCGGTGAACACCCGCAGCCGGCCGCCCCGCGCTAAAGGATAGGGGCGCCGAAGTTCCACGAGGGAAATTCACTCCCGTCAGTTCCGCTTCGATGACGGCGATTTTCACGCGCAGTTCTTGCCCTGTTTTCGGCGGGCCCATATCCCGGGGGTGACGTGAGAGCGTTTCCCGAATGGTCAAAGCCGAATCTTGACCGGCGCGGAGCGCAAACCTAGCCTTCGTTGGAGCGTTTCCGGATCCACCCGCCCGCGTTCGATAAAGGAGAGCCATGCGGCTTTCTGCGGACTTCGCCGCCGATCGTTCCGGAACGGCGGAGCTCGCATGGGGGCAGCGGGACATCTGGGAGGCCATCCAGAAGGTCGGGCCGGACAGCGCGCATTATTTCAACGTGCCCCGGCTCCTCGCCGTCCCGGGCGCGGGCGGCCCGCGCAGTCCCCGGGCCGTGGCGGCCGCCCTGGCGCAGGTGATGGGCCGGCACGACGCCCTGCGATCGCTCGTACGGCTCGGCGCGGAGGGGCCGTACCAGGAGGTGGCGGCGGCCGGGACCCTGCCGATCGAGACGGTCGAGGTGGCACGCGACGCCGCGGACGGCGCGGCGGCGGACCTCGTCGCCTGCCTGGCCGGCCGCTCGTTCGGCGACGGCGAGCAGCCGCTGCGCGCCGGTCTCGTCGTCTGCGACGGCGCCGCCACACATGTGGCGCTGGTGCTCAACCACGTCGTCGCGGACTGGCACGCGGCCGACGTCGTGGTTCGCGCAGTGGGAGACGCTGCTCCGCACACCGTGCCGTCCGCCATGTTCCCGGAAGCGGCCGGAGCGGGCGCGACGCCGCGATACGCGCGGGCCGTGCTGTCGTCGCCCCGGCTCAACCGCGCCGGCCAGGTGCTGGCCCGCCGCGCCGGCGTCAGCACCGCCACCGTCCTGCTCGTGGCGGTCGCCATGCTGCTGCGCGAGCTGACCGGCCACGAGGTGTGCGCGATCACCCCGATCGTGCACAACCGCTTCAACGACCGGAGCCGGGACCTGGTCACCAGCCTCAACCAGTTGGGGTTGTTCACCCTCGGGCCCTGCGAGAGCCTTCCCGAGACCCTCGTGAGCGCCTATCCGGCGGTTCTCGCGTCCTACCGGCGGGCCCGTTTCGACTCGCTGGCCCTGAACGCGATGATCGACCGGATGAGCGCCGACCGGGGGGTCCCCATGTTCCCGTCGTGCTGTTTCAACGACCTGCGCCCCGGCGAGGACCCGTGTGTCGGCGGCGGCGCGGACGGGGAGTCCGAGCTGGAGTGTCCCCGGCACCGACAAGCGCAGCTGCGACTTCTGCGTGGCCCTGATGCGCTGGAAGGGCACGCTCGGGGTGGAGCTGAACGCCGACACCACCCGCCTGCCCGAGAGCGAGATGGCCGCGCTGCTGCACCGGCTGGAGTCCTTCGTGGTCGGCGCGGCTCAGTCGCTCTCGTAGCACCGCCGCCTGATCCCGATCCGGTGGTAGGTGAAGGCCCAGCGGTCGGTGCCCCCCGTGCGTCGCCCCTCCTCACTCCCCCGCCTCATTCCCGTAGTCGCCGGGCTGTTCCCAGGCGGTGGTAGGTGAAGGCCCAGCGGTCAGTGCCTACGTTGCGGCGGGTGTAGCGCTCGGGGTGCTGGTAGCGGTCGCGGTTGTGGAACTGGCAGGCCGGGCCGAGGAGCTTCAGGTCGGTCAGGCCGCCGGTGCTCCAGTTGTCGGCGTGGTCGATCTGGCACATGGTCGCCGGGAGTGGGCAGCCGTCGATCCAGCAGGTGGCGTACCGGGCGTAGATGGCCCGTCGTTGGGCGGGGGTGGCGAGGCGGACCTTGCGGCCCATGTCGAGGACCTGTCCCTCGGCGTTCATGACGATCCGCACCAGAGTGGAAGTGCGGGCGAGGCGGTGCACGCTGGAGACGGGCAGCACCTGCCCGGTCGCCGGCAACAACCCCGGCGCCATCCCCACCGACGCCCCCAGCGATGCCACCAGCGCTGGTCCGAGCAGTGCCCCGGGCAGCACGCCTGCCGACGCCCCCGGCGCTGCTCCCGGTGACGCGCCTTGCGTCGCTCCTTGCGCGGTCTCCGGTGTTCCTCGCCCGGCTCCCGGTGCTGTTCCCGATGCCCTCCCGGGTGGTGTCTCCGGCTCCGGTCCCGGCCCGCCGGGCGCCGTTCCCGATGGCCCCGGTGCCCCCGGTGCCTGCGTCGCACGCGAGCAGCGCGCCTGGCCGTCGCACGGGCACGTGCCCTGGCCATGCCGGCAGTCCCCCGCAGGCCGGGGCCCGGCGTGGGTGTGACGTGGGGAGGCGTCCTCGGGAGGAGGGTCTGGCCGCGCCGCCTCCGAGGGCGCTATGTCGCAGTCGGCAGAGGCAGTGCTCGCGGTGTCGCGCAGCTCGCGCTCGCTGGGCCGCCGGTCACGGGCCTCGCACTCACCGGGCCGCCGCTCACCGGCCTCGCGCTCACCGACTCCATAGTCGCGAGACTCCATGTCGCGAAGTCCGGTCGTGGCATCGGTGGAGCCAGGGGCAGGGTCGATGGCGGAGTCGGCGGCAGGGGCGGTGGCGGGGGCGGTGGCGGGGGCGGCCTCGGCAGTGTCGAACTCGTCTGAGCCATCGGGGGCGTCGGTGCCGCCCGCATCATCGTGGTCGCCCATTTCGCCCGAGACGGTGTCGTCACCCTGGCTCGGGTCCTCGGTGCTTCCGGTCTCATTGGGGGCGTAGCCGCCGGTGTCGTCGGCCTGGGCAGCGTCGAAGTCGTCGGGGTCGTCTGCGCCGCTCGCGTGACCGGGGCCGCTCATCGGGTCGGAGACGGTGTCGTCGGCCTCGCCGTCAGCAAGGTCGGCGGCGGGGTCGGCGTCGTCGTCGGGGGCAGAGTCGCTGGTGTCGGTGTTGTCGGGGTCGGTGGGGAGGGATTCGGCGCTGACCACGACGAGGAGCTCGGCGGTGATCTTCTGCTCCAGCAGGGCGATCAGCGCGTCGGCCTGACGTACCGTCAGCGGGCGGTCATCCCCCTGTGCCCTCAGCTTGGCGTACGCCTGCAACAAGGCCATCAACCGGGCGCCGGCCTCACGCGGCAGGTAGAACTCCCCTTCCACGCCGCCGCCCTTGCCCGGGCGGACCCGCAGGAACCGCCGCCCGTAATCGGCCCGCTCATCCCGCTCTTCCCCATCGGGGTCCAGCACCGCCCGCAGGTGGCGGCCGGCCTTGGCGACCTCCGCCGCCCCGGCCTTGCTGGCCAGGTCCACCAAGATCGGCTCCGCCAGGCCGGCCTGCTCGTCGGTTAGTCCGGCGACAGCGGCGCAGATGGCCTCCACCACCCCCGCCGCCAACTCACCCGCAGCGAACTTCTCCCGCACCTTGGGGAGGCGCGGCAGTTCCGCCCCCAACGTGAGCAGGCGGCCCGCACCGCCCACCGTCATCCCCCCACTGGTGCGCAGCCAGCAGCGGGTGGAGGCATGCCCATGCTGCCTGGCCTGCCCCGCACGATGCACCCGCCCCACCCGATCGGCCAGCGCACTCGTGATTCGGTCACGGGCGAACAGCAACTCCTCCGCCTCGGCCAGGCAGGTATCCACGTCGTCGGGAAGCGGCGTCAGCGCCAGCTCTTGGGCCACCTCACGAACAGACCCCACCACCACCCACGACGACCGGCCCTTGCCCTGACCGGCACCGGGGGCGTCATCGCTGGTGCTGCTATCGGCGTCGCCATCAGCGCCAGTGTCGCCCTCGTCCTCGGCACGGCTCGCACGCTGCGGGGGCTCGAAGCCGATGATGGGGAAGGGCTCGTGGGCGGATGAACCGTCGGACGACCACAGCGGGGAATTGGCGGTCAACCGATCCCACCAGCCGTCGTCGAAACTATTCGCACGACGAGGGCGATCAGGGTCTGGATTGAACAGATCCATCTCGCCCTCCTCAAGTCATTCGAAAACTTGTATTAATTCTCTCACCTCTTTTCCGTGAGTGGCAACTCGCCGAGGGGCTAAGTTGGAGCTTCAGGCGGGTCATGAAAGCCGCAAAGCGCGCCTGCGGGACATTCGCATAAGCACGTACGGGACATAAGGCGGCAGGCAGGAAATCGAGCAGGGCATGGACCGGCCCGAAAGGCTCGTAAGGCAGAAAAGGCAGAAAAGGCAGAAAAGGCAGAAAAGGCAGAAAAGGCAGAAAAGGCAGAAAAGGCAGAAAAGGCAGAAAAGGCCGGACGAGCGCCGGGCGGGGGCGTTTCCATCCTGAAGTGTGCCGACGGACCCGGCCGCCGCCCCCGCATCCGCCTCCGCGTACGGCCCTGCGTACGGCCTCGCATCCGCCTCCGCGTACGGCCCCGCGTACCGCCCCGCGTGCGCGACTGGGTGAGGCTCATGGGCGCGGGATCACCAGGCCCAGGACTCGGGGCCGGGGCCGCCGTTGCCGACAGGGGGGAACAGCTCCTCCAACCAGGCCAGGGTCTCTGCGGACAGCTCGGTGCGCAGCGCGGTCAGCGGCAGGTCGAGCTGCCCGGGGGTGCGCGGCCCGATGATCGGGGCGGTCACTCCGGGCCGCGACAGCAGCCAGGCGAGCGCGACCGTGGTGGGCTCCGCACCGATATCGGCGCAGAGCTTCTCGTATTCCTCGATCGCCGCCCGGTGCGGCTCGACCCGCTCGGGGGCGTGCAGGACGCTGCGACCGGCCGCGCCCTCGCGCTGCTTGCGCAGCGCCCCGGACAGCGCGCCGAAGTGCAGCGGCGAGTAGGGCAGGATCCCGATCCCCAGCTCGATCGCCGCGGGCAGCACCTCCAGCTCGACGTGCCGGGTGAGCAGGTTGTACTTGCACTGCTCGGAGACCAGGCCGAGGAAGTTCCTCCGGTCGGCCGCGGACTGGGCGCGGGCGAGGTGCCAGCCGGCGAAGTTGGACGACCCCACATATCGCACCTTGCCCTGGGCGACGAGCGTCTCCATGGCCTGCCAGATCTCCTCCCACGGCGTGTCCCGCTGCACGTGGTGCATCTGGTAAAGGTCGATCCAGTCGGTGCCCAGGCGGCGCAGCGACGCCTCGCAGGCGGCGATGATGTGCCGGGCCGACAGCCCGCCGTCGTTCGGCCAGTCGGTCATCGGGGCGTACACCTTCGTGGCCAGCACGATCCGGTCGCGGTGGCCGGTCTTGCCGAACCAGCGGCCGATGAAGCGCTCGCTCAGGCCGTCGCCGGTCTCGCTGCCGTACATGTTGGCGGTGTCGACGAAGTTGACGCCGTCGTCGTGCGCCCGGTCGAGGATCGCGTGGCTCTCGGCCTCGCCGATCTGCCAGCCGAAGTTCATGGTGCCGAGGCAGATCCGGCTGACGCGCAGGCCGGTCCGCCCCAAACGGGTGTATTCCATGCGCCGACCGTAGGAACGCGGGGCCGCTGTCCGTTAACCGTTCGAGCATGCTCGAATGGACGGGTGATCCGGATCGAGCTCGCCCCCGCCGACCTGCTGCGGCTCAGGTTCGCGCACAGCCCGATGGCGGAGGTCGTGGCCAGTTGCCTCGCGCTGCGCTCCCGCTCGGCGCGCCTGGTCCCCGCGTCCTGGCGGGCCCGGGCCGAGCCGCTGCTGCGAGGACTGACCACGCTCCGTCCGCTGGTCCCGGGCCCCAGCGGTTACGTGCCGGACTTCCTCACCCCGGCGCCGCCCGTCACCCGCCCGACCCTGGAGCAGGAGCTGCGGGTGGTGGCGGCCACGCCGCTCGACCGGGTCGTGTCCGAGGTGGAACGGGCCTGGGCCGGGCACCGCGCGCCGCCGGAGATCGAGCGGTTCGCGACCGACCCGGCGGGCGCGCTGGCCGTGACGGTGCGGGAGATCCGGCGCTACTTCTCGACGGCGATCGCGCCGAGCTGGCCGCGGCTGCGCGCGCTCGCGGAGGGCGAGGTGACCCGCCGCGGGCTGCTGGCCGCCGAGCGCGGGCCGCGGGCGCTGCTGACGGATCTGCACCCGCGCCTCGACTGGGACGGCGGGGCGCTGCGGCTGGCGTACGACAAGGACGGCGAGTTCGGCCTGGACGGGCACCCGCTCACGCTGCTGCCGACCGGGTTCACCGGCCCGCACGTGTACACGATGACCGGCACCCCGTCGGGACGCGCCCTGTGGTACGCGCCGCGCGGCCACGGCCGGCTGTGGGACCCGCCCGCGCCGGCCGAACCGCCGGCGGCGCTGGCCGCCCTGCTCGGCCCGACCCGCGCGGCCGTGCTCGCCCTGCTGGCGGAACCGGCCGGCACGGGGGAGGTGGCCGCCGCCCTCCGGCTTGCCCCGGCGACCGCCTCGCACCACCTGACCACGCTCAGGGACGCCGGCCTGGTCACCGGCGAACGGGACGGCCGCCGCCTGCGTTACCGCCGCACCGGCCTCGGCGAACAGCTCGCCGGGGAGGACCAGGCGCCGTAGACGCGCTCTGAACGGGGATCTTGCCGAAACTATGTAGACCGGTCTAGTCTGATCGGCATGACGCGAAGGAACGACACGCGCGAGCGGGTCCTGCGCACGGCCGCCGGGCTCTTCCAGCGGCAGGGCTACAACGCCACCGGCCTCAACCAGGTGCTGGCGGAGAGCCGGGCGCCCAAGGGCTCGCTCTACTTCCACTTCCCCGACGGCAAGGAGCAGCTGGCCGCCGAGGCGGTGGCGATCGCGGGCGGTGAGCTGGGCGAGCGCATGGCCGCGGCCGTGGCCGCCGCTTCCGGCCCCGCCGAGGCAGTCGCCCGGATCGGCGATCTGCTCGCCCGCGACCTGGAGGAGTCGGGGTTCCAGGAGGGCTGCCCGGTGGCCACGGTCGCGCTGGAGGCCGCGGGCGACAGCGAGCCCATCAGGTCGGCCTGCGACACGACGTACGCCTCCTGGCTGCGCGGCCTGGCCGGCTATCTGCGCGGGCACGGCGTGGACGACCCCGAGGCGGTCGCCGACCTGGTGCTGTCGTCGCTGCAGGGAGCGCTCCTGCTCGCCCGTGTGCGCCGCGACACCGCCGTCATCCACTCGGTCACGCAACGGATCGGCGGCATGGTCGGGGGCATGGTCGCCGACGCCGCCGATGCCGCTGCGCGAAAGGACTCCGAATGAAGATCCATCACCTCAACTGCGGCTCGATGCGGAAGCTCGAGCCCATCGACGACGGCATGCCGTCCGCGCACGCGGTGGCGCACTGCCTGCTGGTCGAGACCGATCGCGACGGCCTGGTGCTCGTGGAGGCCGGGCTGGGGCTCGGCGACGTCCGCGACCCGGCGGGCTCGCTCGCCGCGGACTGGACCGAGATGGTCGAGCCGGTGCTCGATCCGGCCGAGACCGCCGTGCGGCAGGTCGAGCGGCTCGGATACGCGCCCGCCGACGTGCGGCACGTCCTGCTGACCCACCTCGACGTCGACCACTCCGGCGGCCTGCCGGACTTCCCGGGCGCCCGGGTGCACGTCCTGGAGGACGAACTGACTGCGGCGCTCGCCGAGGCCCCCAGCAGGCGCTACCGGCCGGCGCACTGGGCCCATGGGCCCCATTGGGAGACGTACGGGACCGGCGCGGGCGAGGAGTGGTTCGGCTTCGGCGGCGTACGGCTGCCGCACGGGCTGCCGGCGGACTTCCTGCTGGTGCCGCTCGGCGGGCACACGGCCGGGCACGCGGCGGTGGCGGTGCGCGACGGCGGCCGGTGGCTGCTGCACGCGGGCGACGCGTACTTCTACCACGGCGAGCTGCGGGCGGACGAGCCGCAGCCGCACCCGCTGCTCGATTTCGTGCAGACCGGCTCGCAGGTCGACGCCGAGCTGCGGCTGCGCAACCGCGACCGGCTGCGCGCCCTGGTCCGCGACCACGCGGACGAGGTGGAGGTCTTCTCCGCCCACGATCCGTGGGAGCTGCGCCGTTTCACGTCCCCCGGCGAGTGAGCCGGGCCGTCTAGATCCTTCGCATCCTCCGGCGTGCGGTAACCTCAACCGTCCTCATGCTGTTTGGGAGCACGGATGGCCTGCACGTACGACCGCATCACGACGACCCGCGCCCGCGCCGACAGGGGGACGCGGCGATGAGCACCGCCACCAGCGCCGCCGCGAGTGAGGCGGCCAGGCGCCGCACGTTCGCGGTGATCAGCCACCCGGATGCGGGAAAGTCCACGATGACCGAGGCGCTGGCCCTGCACGCCTCGGCGATCACCCAGGCGGGAGCCGTGCACGGCAAGGCCGGGCGGCGGGGCGTGACGTCCGACTGGATGGAGATGGAGCGGGCCCGCGGCATCTCCATCACGTCGGCCGCGCTGCGCTTCGACTATCGCGGCCACGTGTTCAACCTGGT
Organism: Microbispora hainanensis; assembly: GCF_036186745.1. Taxonomy (NCBI): domain Bacteria; kingdom Bacillati; phylum Actinomycetota; class Actinomycetes; order Streptosporangiales; family Streptosporangiaceae; genus Microbispora; species Microbispora hainanensis. The sequence goes on from NZ_CP108086.1 coordinate 6,159,036, forward strand.
GGACACGCCCGGCCACGCGGACTTCTCCGAGGACACCTATCGCGTGCTGGCCGCGGTCGACTGCGCGGTCATGCTGCTCGACGCGGCCAAGGGCATGGAGCCGCAGACCATGAAGCTGTTCGAGGTCTGCCGCCACCGCCGCATCCCCGTCATCACGTTCGTGAACAAGTGGGACCGGCCGGGCCGGGAGCCGCTGGAGCTGCTGGACGAGATCGAGGAGCGCACCGGGCTGCGTCCCACGCCGGTCACCTGGCCGATCGGCGCGGCCGGGAACTTCCACGGCGTGGTCGACCGGCTGCAGGGCCGCGCGGTCCGCTACACCCGCACGCCCGGCGGCGCGACCAAGGCGCTGGAGACCGAGCTGACCCCCGAGCAGGCCGCCGCCGAGCTCGGGGCCGACTGGGTGCGCGCGGGGGAGGAGGCCGACCTGCTCGCCGCCATCGGGGCCGAGCACGACCAGAAGGCGTTCGAGGCGCACGAGTCCACGCCGGTGCTGTTCGGCGCGGCGCTGTCGAACTTCGGCGTGGCCCGGCTGCTGGACGTGCTCGTCGACCTCGCCCCCGCCCCGGCGCCCCGCCCGGACGTCGAGGGCGCGGACCGGCCGCTGGACGCGCCGTTCTCCGGCCTGGTCTTCAAGGTGCAGGCCAACATGGACCCCGCCCACCGCGACCGGATCGCGTTCGTCCGGGTCTGCTCCGGCCGGTTCGAGCGCGGCATGGTGCTTACCCACGCCGCCACCGGCCGTCCGTTCGCCACCAAGTACGCCCAGTCGGTGTTCGGCCAGGAGCGCGCCACCATCGACGAGGCGTACCCGGGAGACGTGGTCGGGCTGGTGAACGCCACCGCGCTGCGGCCCGGCGACACCCTCTATGAGGGGACGCCGGTGGAGTTTCCGCCCATCCCCAGCTTCGCCCCCGAGCACTTCGCCGTGGCCCGGTCGCGCAGCACCGCCAAGGCCAAGCAGTTCCGCCGCGGCATCGACCAGCTCGACGGCGAGGGCGTGATCCAGGTGCTCCGCTCCGACCTGCGCGGCGACCAGGCCCCGGTGCTCGCGGCGGTCGGGCCCATGCAGTTCGAGGTCGTGGAGCAGCGCCTGGCCACCGAGTTCGGCGCGGAGATCGTGCTCGACCGGCTGGAGTACGGCCTCGCCCTGCGCACCGACGCCGAGTCCGCGGAGGTGCTGCGGCGCCAGCGCGGCGCGGAGGTGCTGATCCGCAGCCGCGACCAGGCCCTGCTCGCCGTGTTCACCGATCAGTGGCGCATGCGCTCCATCCAGCGCGAGCACGAGGGCCTCACCCTCGAACCGCTGATCGCCGGCCAGGCCGTCCCCGGCACGTCCCCCTGACGTCCGCTCACGCCCCCAGGCGTACGGGAAGACGGGCGAGGCGCCAGGAGAAGGGCAGGAACTGCCGGTCGAGGTCCTGCGGGGCGACGGCCAGTTCGAGCGCCGGATAACGGCGCAGCAGGGCGCCGAAGGCCGCCTCGCCCTCCTGCCGGGCCAGCGCCGCGCCCAGGCAGTAGTGCAGGCCGTGGCCGAAGCCGACGTGGACCTCCTTGTGCCCGTCGGGCTCGCGGGTGACGTCGAGCCGGTCGGGGTCGTCGAAGCGCCGGGGGTCGTAGTTGGCCGACACCAGCACCGCCATCACCGGCTCGCCCCGGCGCACGGTCATGTCGCCGAACTCGACGTCCTCGGCGGCGTACCGGATCCGGGTGCCCTGGACGGGCCCGCACCAGCGCATCAGCTCGTGCACGGCGCGCGGTAGCAGCTCCGGGGCGGCCCGCAGCGCGGCGAGCTGGTCCGGGTGGGTCAGCAGGGCGGCGGTGCCGTTCCCGATCAGGTGGGCGGTGGTCTCGTGCCCGGCGAGGACGAGCGTGAGGACCATGGTGACCATCTCGGTGTCGGTGAGCCGGTCGCCGTCCTCGTCGTGGGCGCGGATCAGGCCGGTCAGCAGGTCTCCGGCGGGCTCGGCACGGCGGCGGGCGATCAGCTCCCGGATGTAGGTCACCATGTGCCGCAGCGGCTCGGCCATCGCTCCGGGCCTGAGTGAGACCAGGCTCCTGCCCCACTCCCGCCACAGCGGGCGGTCCTCCTCGGGGATGCCGACCAGTTCGCAGATGACGGTGATCGGCAGGGGGTAGGCGAAATGCTCGATCAGGTCGGCGACGCCGTCCTCGGCGTGGCCGGGCAGCCTGCCGAGGAGGTCCTCGGTGATCTCCTGGACCCGGGGCCGCAGCTCCGCCACCCGGCGTGCGGTGAAGGCGCGCGAGACGAGCCTGCGCAGCCGGAGGTGGTCGTCGCCGTCGGAGTCGAGGACGCTGTCGAGGATGTACGGGGCGTACTCGCGGGGAATGCCCCGGGCCTCGATGAGCTGCTCGCGGATGTTGTGCACGTTCGCACCCGGCACGTTGGCCGGGTTGTTGACGAACCTGCGGTCGCCCAGCACGGTCTTGACGTCGTCATACCGCGTGACGAGCCAGACGGGGGAGTCCAGGCCGGGGAAGGAGCCGCGTACCATCGGGGCCTGCTCCCGCAGGCGCGAGTAGCCCTCGAACGGGTCGCGCACCAGATCCGCGCCGAACAGGTCGACGGGTCGTGCCGTGCCGGAAGTGCTCATGCCTACCTCACTTCGATGTCAGTCCTCCAGGGAGGCCAGCAGCGACTCCAGGTCGCGCATCAGGCGGTCGGTGCGGGCCGGGCCGTACGCGGTGATGATCCCCCGCTGGTGCTCGGCGATGCCCGCCTCCAGGCGGGCGAGCAGGTCGCGGCCCCGGTCGGCGAGGAAGACCGCGACCTTGCGGCGGTCGGCCGGGTCGTGTCCCCGGTAGACGACCGCGCGGTCCACCAGCCGGTCGACCGCCTTGGTCAGCGTGGGGTGGGGCATCAGCGCGGCCTCTGCCAGGTCGCCCATCGAGTGCCCGCGCCCGTCCGCGAGCGCCTGCAGGATGCGCCACTGCTCGACGGTCACGTCCTCGGTGGCGAGCACGGCGGCCAGGCCGCGGTTGACGCTGCGTTCTGCCCGGCTCAGCAGATAGGCGAGCGACGACCCGAGGCCGGTCACCTGTTCGGTGGGGGGATACTCGTGCACGTGGCCGATCCTGTCACAGTCGTCATCGACTCTCTTGAGGCACACCTGCTGCCCGCGGACACGCTCCGGGTCGCGCTGGTGGTGCCGGTCTCCGGTGTGCTCGGTCTGCTCGGGCCCGGAGCGATCAACTGTGCCGTGCTGGCCGCCCGGGAGGTCAACGCCGCCGGGGGAGTGCTGGGCAGGCCGGTCGAGCTCGTGCTCGTCGACGGGGGCCGTGGTCCGGCCGCGGTCGCCTCGGAGGTGCGGAGCCTGGTGCTCTCCGGCGCCGTCCAGGCCGTCGTCGGCACGCACGCCAGCGACGTGCGCATCGCGGTCGAGCAGGCGCTCGGCGGCGCGGCCCCGTTCGTCTACACCCCGCCGTACGAGGGCGGCGCCCGGCGTCCGGGCGTCTACTATCTCGGCGAGCCGGCGTCGCTGCAGGTCGCCCCGGGGATCGACTGGCTGGTCGGGCACCGGAAGGCCCGGCGCTGGTTCCTGCTCGGCAACGACTACGTCTGGCCCCGCCTGGTGCACGCCTCGGCCCGCGGGCACCTGCGCGCCCGGTCCGCGACGGTCGTGGGGGAGCGGCTCGTCCCGCCCGGCACCGCCGCGACGGACCGGCTGCTCGAGGAGGTGGCCGCGGCGCGGCCGGACGCCGTGCTGCTCACGCTCATCGGCAGCGACCTGATCGCGTTCAACCGGGCCTTCGCCGCCAGCGGTCTCGGCTGCGCGCGGCTGTGCGGCGCGCTGGAGGAGCACGGGCTGCTCGCCGCGGGCGGCGACACGACCGGCGGGCTCTACGCCGCGATGGGGTACTTCGGCGGCATCGTGACCGCCGCCAACTTCGCCCTGGCCGAGCGCTACACGGCGATGTTCGGCCCGGAGGCGCCGCTGCTGAACGGGCATGGTCACGGCTGCTACGAGGGTGTGCTCATGCTGGCCGCCCTGGCCCGGCGCGCGGGCACGCTGGCGGTGCCCGCCGTGGAGGCGGTCGCCGACGGCACGACGATCGTCTCCGGGCGCGGCCCGCTCACGCTGGCCGAGGGGCGGGTGCGGCAGCGGGTGTACCTCGCCAGGGCCGACGGGCTGGACTTCGAGGTCGTCACGCCGTTTATGTACCCCATGTAAAACTTCCACTAGAAACCTTTTCGTTTTCAAGGATTGCCCCTATCGTACGGCTCTGCCCCCATGTGCGTTTAGGAGCGGGATCCATGTCCTCCCCACAGCCAACGGCGCCCAGCGTCGAGCGCTTCGGTTACCAACAAGAGCTGCAGCGCTCGCTCAGCTTCGCCGACCTGCTCATCTACGGTTTGATCTTCATGGTGCCGATCGCGCCGTTCGGCATCTTCGGCAGCGTCTTCCAGTCGTCCGGCGGGATGGTGGCGCTCGCCTACGTGATCGGCATGGTCGCGATGGCGTTCACCGCCCAGTCGTACGCCCAGATGGCGCGGGCGTTCCCGATGGCGGGCTCGGTCTACACGTACGCGGGCCGGGGCATCGCCGCCCCGGTCGGCTTCCTCGCGGGCTGGGTGATCCTGCTCGACTACGTGCTGGTGCCGGCGCTGCTGTACCTCGTGGCGAGCTCGGCCATGACGTCGTTCGTGCCCGGCGTGCCGATCTGGGTGTGGCTGATCGCCTTCATCGTGCTCAACACGGTGGTCAACTACCTCGGCATCGAGATGACCGCCCGGATGAACAAGATCATGCTGGTCGCCGAGCTGATCGTGCTCGCGATCTTCCTGATCGTCGGGATCGTCGCCCTGGCACAGGGCAAGGGCCACGGCGCCGCGCTCAGCCCGCTGTTCGACTCCTCCACGTTCTCCTGGCCGCTGGCGTTCGGAGCCGTGTCCGTGGCGGTGCTGTCGTTCCTCGGGTTCGACGGCATCTCGATGCTCGCCGAGGAGAGCCGCGAGAGCACCCGGCGCCTGGGCCGCTCGATGGTCTTCGCCCTCGTCCTGGCCGGCGCGCTGTTCGTCGCGCAGACCTGGGTGGCGGCGCTGCTCGCCCCCAACCGCGCCGAGCTCCTCGCCCACGGCGGCGACAACGCGTTCTACGACACCGCCGAGTACGCCGGAGGCCACTGGCTGAGCGTGCTCACGGCCGTCGCCACCGCCGTCGCCTGGGGGTTCGCGAACTCCCTGGTCGCCCAGGCGGCCACCTCCCGCCTGCTGTTCGCCATGGCCCGCGACCGCCAGCTCCCGGCGTTCCTCCGCAAGGTGCACCCCAAGCACAAGGTGCCGGTCAACGCCACGTTCCTGGTGGCCGCGGTGTCCCTGGCCCTCGGCCTGTACATGAGCACGCGCGACGACGGCATCGGGTTGCTCGGCTCGCTGGTCAACTTCGGCGCGATGACCGCGTTCCTCGCCCTGCACGTCTCGGTCGTCGTCCACTACGTCGTCCGCAACGGCAGCCGTGACTGGTGGCGGCACCTCGTGGCCCCCGCGATCGGCTTCCTCATCCTGCTCTACGTCGTGATCAACGCCAGCATCGCCGCCCAGGTGCTCGGATTCGTCTGGCTGGCGATCGGCGTCGTGATCCTCGCCGGCTCCTACATGATGGGCCGGCGCCCCACCCTGTCCGCCGTCACCCCGGAGGCCACCGAGTGAACGTCGTGTCCTACCGTCCCCGTCCCGACGACCTGGCGTACACCTTCGGCGGTCGTCCGGCCGTCGAGTCCGTCGCCCCGGGCACGGTGCTCGAGCTGTACACCGAGGACTGCTTCGGCGGCCGGGTGCGCGGCCCCGGCGACCTTCCCTCGCAGGTCTGCGAGTTCCCCTACCTGAACCCGGTCACCGGCCCGTTCCACGTCGAGGGGGCCGAGCCCGGCGACACGCTGGCCCTCCACTTCGTCTCGATCGAGCCCGCCCGCGACTGGGCGGTCTCCACGACGTTCCCGCACTTCGGGGCGCTGACGAGCACGCACACCACCGCCACCCTCCAGCCGCCGCTGGAGGAGGTCGTGTGGATGTACGAGGTGGACGCCGGGAAGCGGACCGTGCGCTACCGCGCCCGGCGGGGCGACTTCGCCGTCGAGATGCCGCTCGACCCGATGCACGGGACCGTGGGCGTCGCCCCGGCCGCCGCCGAGGCGCGGATGACGATCACCCCCGACGCCCACGGCGGCAACATGGACACCCCCGAGCTGCGTGCCGGGGTCACCGTCTATCTGGGCGTCAACGTGCCGGGCGCGCTGTTCGCCATCGGCGACGGACACTGCCGGCAGGGCCACGGCGAGGTCTGCGGCACGGCCGTCGAGGCCGCGATGAACACCGTCGTCGCCGTCGAGCTGATCAAGGGCGTCGGCACGCCGTGGCCCCGGCTGGAGGACGACCACCACATCATGTCCACCGGCTCGGCCCGGCCGCTGGAGGACGCCTACCGCATCAGCCAGCACGACCTCGTCACCTGGACCTCCTCCCTCACCGGTCTCGACGAGCTGGACGCCTACCAGCTCGTCAGCCAGGGCGGGCAGGCCCCGGTCGGCAACGTCTGCGACACCAACTACACGATGGTCGCCAAGCTGCCCAAGGCCTACCTGGGCGGCCCGGACGTGTACGGCTCCGCGCACGCCCGCCTGCGCGCCCTCGGCGAGGAGTACCTCGGCCGCTGAGAGGTCGCCGAGGGTCACAGCCAGCCGTTGTGGCGGGCGACCCGTACGGCCTCCATGCGGTTGCGGGTGCCGGTCTTGGTGATGCACGCCGACAGGTGGTTGCGTACGGTGCTCTCCGACAGGTAGAGGCGGCGGGAGATGTCGGCGGCGGCCGAGCCGTCCGCGGCGGCGGCCAGCACCTCGCGCTCGCGCGGCGTCAGCGGGTTGGGCCCGGCGCTCAGGGCGGCGGTGGCCAGGGCGGGATCGACCACGATCTCGCCCGCCAGCACGCGCCTGATCGCCTGGGCCAGCTCGCCGACGGGCCGGTCCTTGACCACGAAGCCCCGGGCGCCCGCGTCGAGCGCCCGGCGCAGATAACCGGGCCGCCCGAACGTCGTGACGATGACCACCACGCACTCCGGGAGGGCATCCCGCAGGTCCGCGGCGACGTCGAGACCACTGCCGCCGGGCATCTCGATGTCGAGCAGTGCCACGTCGGGCTCGACCCGCAGCGCGGCCGGCACGACCTCGCCCGCCGTGGAGACCTGCGCGACGACCTCGAAGTCGTCCTCCAGGTCGAGCAGCACGGTGAGCGCGTCGCGCATCATCGTCTGGTCCTCGGCGATCAGCACCCGGGTCACAGGCCGTCCTTCCGGTCGTCGTCGTCCACGCCCGCGTGCGGGATCTCGGCGGTGAGGACGAAGCCGCGCGGCGTGCGGGCCGTGGTCAGCCGCCCGCCCGCGACGGCCAGGCGCTCGCGCAGCCCGCGCAGGCCGCTGCCGTCCTTCCCGCCCATGCCGTCGTCACTGTCGTCGTCGGGGCCGTCGTCGCTGATCTCGACCAGCACCGGGTCGCGGTCGCGGCGCAGCGTGATGACGCAGCGCCGGGCGCCGGAGTGCCGCACGACGTTCGTGATCCCCTCACGGACGACCCAGCTCAGCAGCATGTCGGTCTCCCATGACAGCGCGGGCCCCGACTCCTTCACCACGCACTCGATGCCGGCCGCCTCCAGGGCCGCCCTGGCGCTGTCGAGTTCGAAGGCGAGGCTCGCGTCCCGATAGCCCGTGACCGCCTCGCGCACCTCGGTCAGCGCCTGCCGCCCGATGGTCTCGATGTCCGCGGCGTGCCGCACGGCCGCCTCGGTGTCGCGCGGGGCCAGCCGGCGTACGGCCTCGGCCTTGACGACGACCATCGAGAGCGTGTGGCCGAGCAGGTCGTGCAGGTCACGGGAGAAGCGCAGGCGCTCGGCCGAGACGGCGGCGACGGCGAGCGCCTCCCGGGTCCGGGCGAGCTCCGCGATCACCTCGCCCATCCGGCGGAAGCCGTACGTCGTGATCCCGGCGAGGAAGGTGGTCAGCCCGGCGCCCCACAGCGCCTCGCCGACCGAGCTGTGCACCGGGACGACCGCGGCCAGCACGGCCGTGACGGCGACGAGCGCGGGCGCCGCCCTGACCGGGAGCACGAGCGCCACGGCCACGGCGAGCAGCGAGAACAGCGTCTGCCAGCCGTCCTCCCGGTAGGCCAGGGCCGCCGCCACCACGACCGCCGCGAGCAGCCCGACGAACGCCGCCGTCACCGGCCGTACGTCCGGGCGGTCCAGGCGGGTGGTCAGCACGGCTCCCGCGAACGACAGCCCCGCGGCGGCCACCAGGGTCCAGGCGGGCCACGCCGGCACCACCGACGCGGCGACCGCGGCCGGAGAGATCAGCAGCAGGGCGGTCAGCCCGAACGCGGCGACGAGCAACCGGCCCGGCAGCCGCACGGGCTTCGCCGCCGATTCCGTCATGGTCGCCATTATGGTCGCCTTCCGGCCGAACCGGACAAGGTCAGGCGGATCTTGGGTCACGCGGGCCTTCGGTCCCTGGGCCTCCGGTCCCTGGGTCTTCGGTCACAGCCGGTGGGGACCTCCGCACCTGGAAGGGGCCCCGGGACACGTCGCAGCCTGGCCTGGGGGTGCCTGTGATGAGACGCTGCAACGAGGAGGTCGCCGGGCTGCTGCAGGAGTACGCCGACCTGATCGCGATCACCGGGGGCGACGCCTTCAAGGTGCGTGTCTACGAGAAGGCGGCCCGCTCGGTCGGCGGCTACGGCCGCGACATCGACGGCATGGACGCGGCCGAGCTGCGGGCGATCCCGAACGTCGGCGAGTCGATCGCCGCCAAGATCGAGGAATACCTGCGGACCGGGTCGATCCACCGGCTAGAGGAGCTGCGGACGAAGATCCCCGCCGGGGTGCGCATGCTGACCACGATCCCCACGCTCGGGCCGAAGAAGGCCATGCTGCTCTATCAGGAGCGGGGGATCGACTCGATCGAGAAGCTGGAGGACGCCATCCGCGCCGGTGACCTGCGCGGGTTGCACGGCTTCGGGCCGAAGACCGAGGAGAACCTGCTGCACGGCATCGAGGTGATGCGCAAGACCGGCAGCCGGGTGCACATCGGCACCGCGATGGCGGTCGCCGAGGAGATCGTGCCCGCGCTGTCGGCCGTGCCGGGCTGCGAGCGGTGCGCGTACGCCGGGTCGCTGCGGCGGATGAAGGACACGATCGGCGACGTCGACGTGCTGGCCACGGCGAAGGACCCGGCCGCCCTGATGGCGGCCTTCACCACGCTGCCGTACGTCACCGAGGTGATCGCCCACGGCGACACGAAGAGCTCGGTCCGCACGACGGCGGGGCTGCAGGTCGACCTGCGGGTGGTGCCGAGGGACTCCTGGGGCGCCGCGCTGCAGTATTTCACCGGCTCGAAGGCGCACAACATCCGCACCCGGGAGATCGCCGTGCACCGCAAGCTGAAGCTGTCGGAGTACGGCGTGTTCGACGTGGCGACCGGCGAGAAGATCACCTCGGCCGACGAGGCGGAGGTGTACGGCATGCTCGGCCTGCCGTGGATCGAGCCGACGCTGCGCGAGGACACCGGGGAGATCGAGGCCGCGCTCGCAGGGAAGCTGCCGAAGGTGGTGACCCTGGCCGACATCCGCGGCGACCTGCACACCCACACCGACCTGACCGACGGGCTCGCGCCGCTGGAGGAGATGATCGAGGCGGCCGCGGCGCGCGGCTACGCCTACTATGCGGTGACCGACCACGCGCCCAACCTGTTCATGCAGCGGATGACCGACGAGAAGGCGCTGGCCCAGCGCGAACGGCTCCGCCGCCTCGGCGCCGCCCGCCACGACATGACGCTGCTGCACGGGTGCGAGCTCAACATCGGCCCGGAGGGCGAGGTCGACTGGCCGCCGGAGTTCCTGGCCGGGTTCGACCTGTGCGTGGCCTCGGTGCACTCGCACTTCACCCAGCCGCCCGAGGAGATGACCCGGCGGCTGATCCGGGCCTGCGAGAACCCGTACGTGAAGATCATCGGCCATCCGACGGCGCGGATCATCGGCAGGCGCGAGCCGGTGGACGCCGACTGGACCAGGGTGTTCGACGCCTGCGTGCGCACCGGGACGGCGCTGGAGATCGACTCCTTCCCCGACCGGCTCGACCTGCCCTCCGACCTCGTCCGGCGGGCCGCCGACATGGGCGTGCTGTTCTCGATCGACAGCGACGCGCACGCCGTGCCGCACCTCGACGTGATGCGATACGGCGTCGGCACCGCGCAGCGCGGCTGGCTCACCCCCGACCGGGTAATCAACACGTGGCCACTGGATCGGCTGCGGGAGTTCCTCCGCCCGGGATGAAGGGGGTTTCATGCTGACGATCGGCGGGCGGCCGCTGCCCGTGGTGGGCCGCGCCCGGATGTACGTGTGCGGGATCACGCCCTACGACACGACCCATCTCGGTCACGCGCGGACGTTCGTGTGGGCCGACGTGGCGGTGCGGGTGCTGCGGCACGTGGGCGTGCCCGTCGAGGTCTGCCGCAACGTCACCGACGTGGACGACGTGCTGACCTCGGCGGCGCGCCGGGCCGGCCGCCCCTACGACAGCTTCGCCGCCGTGCAGCAGTTCTACTTCGACCGGGACATGGCCGCGTTGCGCGTGCACCCGGTGACGTACGAGCCGCGGGCGCACACCTATGTGCCGCAGGTGGTGGCGCTCGCCCGTGCCCTGCTGGAGCTGGGCCACGCGTACGAGAGGGACGGCGCGGTGTACTTCCGCGGCGCGGGCGTGCGTGAGCGGGCCGGGCTCGGCCCCGAGGAGGCGGCCCGCCTCCTGGCGGAGTTCGGCGACGACCCGGCGGACGGCGACGACCCGGCGGACGTCGCGGTCTGGCGGCCGTCGGCGAAGGGCGAGCCGGGCTGGCCGAGCGAGTGGGGCGACGGGCGGCCCGGCTGGCACGCCGAGTGCGCGGCCATGGCGCTGACGACGTACGGCCCCGCCCTCGACCTGCACGCGGGCGGCGCCGACCTGCGCTTCCCCCACCACGCCTACGAGGCCGCGATGGCCGAGGCGGTGACCGGTGTGCGGCCGTTCGCCCGCTCCTGGCTGCACGTGGGGGTGGTGCGGGTGGACGGCGCCAAGATGGCCAAGTCGGCGGGCAACCTCGTCCTCACCGCCGATCTCCTGCGGCACCATCCGGCCGGCGCCGTACGCCTGCTGCTCCTCGGCCACCCGTGGGCGGACGACTGGGACTACCGCCCCGGCGACCTGGAGAAGGCCGAGGCCCGGCTGGAGCGTCTCCACCGTGCTGCCTCCCGCACCGCGGCCGGGCGGCCCGCGGCCTCCGGCACGGGCGAGCGGGCGGTGGTGCGCGCCCTGCTGGACGACCTCGACGTCGCGACCGCCCTGGAGATCGCCGAGGAGGAGGGCGGGCAGGCCGCCCGCACCGTGATCGCGGTGCTCGCGCTCGGCTGATCCGCGCTGCCTGAACTGCGCTGCCTGAGCTGGGCTGCCTGAGCTGGGCTGCCTGAGCTGGGCTGCCCGAACTACGCGGTGTTCTACGCGGCCGCGGCCCGGCCGTCGTACGCGTCGTGCACGGCCACCACGTCACGCCCGGCGGCGGCCAGGATCGAGGCGGCGATGGACGCGCGGTAGCCGCTCGCGCAGTGCGTCCACACCTCGCCGTCCGGCACCTCGCCCAGCCGCGCGGGCAGCTCGTGCAGCGGGATGTGGATCGCCCCCGGGAGGTGCGACCCGCGCCACTCGATCTCACGGCGCACGTCCAGGACCACGATCGGGCGGCTGCGGCGTACGGCGGCCAGGTCGGCGAACGTCGCCGACGGCATGGACGCGGGCTTGTCGTCGCCGGCCCACTCGGCGGGTCCTCCGGTGGCGGCCGCGGCAGGGCGGTCGATGCCGATCCGCGCCAGCTCACGCTGGGCCCGCGCGATGTCCCCGGGCGTTTCGCCCAGCAACGTCACCGGCGTCCCCCAGGGAAGGAGCCAGCCCAGGTAGACGGCGAGGTTGCCGTCCAGCCCGAAGTTGAGCGTCCCCGCCAGGTGGCCGGACGCGAAAGCCGTACGGGACCGCAGGTCCACCACCCACTCGCCTGCCCGCAGGCGGCGGTGCAGCTCGGCGGCGTCCGCGTGGCGCGGCGGCGACAGGTCGGGCGCGTCGGGCCCGGCCAGGTTGAGCGGGGCCATGTGCGCGTAGTACGCCGGATAGACGTCCAGCCCGGCCAGCAGCGCCTTCACGTACTCGTCCTCGCCGCGGGTCAGGACCGGGTTGACCCGCAGTTCCCTGCCGATGGTCGACTCGGTGACGTCCGACTGAGCGGCCGAGCAGAAGCTGCCGAACCCGTGGGTGGGGAAGACGCCGGTCTCGGCCGGCAGCTCGCGTGCCAGCCGGTGCGCCGAGGCGTGCTGGGCGCGCGCCAGGGCGCCGGTGTGCTCGGGGCCGAGCAGGTCGGGCCGCCCGGTCGTGCCGTGCAGCAGCGAGCCCCCGGTGAAGACGGCGGGCGGCCGGTCCGGGCACTCCAGCACGTACGACAGGTGGGTGAAGGTGTGGCCGGGGGTGGCGACGGCACGCAGGCGCGTGCGCGGGCCGATCTCGACCACGTCGCCGTCCTCGATCGGGCACCGGTCGAACTCCACGGGGTCGGCCGCGTTGACGTGGTAGTCCGCGCCGGTGGCCGAGGCGAGGGCGGGCCCGCCGGTCACGTAGTCGTTGTGCACGTGGGTCTCGAAGACGTGGCGGATCTCGACGCCGCGCCGCTCGGCCAGGCGGAGCACCCGGTCGATGTCCCGCTGCGGGTCCACCACGAAGGCGACCTTCCCGTCGGTGACGAGGTAGCCGCGGTCGCCAAGGGAGGGGGTCTCGACGGGGATGATTTCGATCATTCAGGTCCCTCCTCTGCTCGTGAGGCACCCGTACCCAGGGAGAAGGACTTCACCTCCTCCCAGGCGTCATGAGGCGTCCTCCGGGACCTCCTCCGAGACCTCCTCCGCGAGCACCCGCTGGGCGACGGCGAACGCGGCGTTGGCGGCCGGCACCCCGCAGTAGATCGCGGTCTGCAGCAGCACCTCCTTGATCTCGACCGTCGTGAGCCCGTTGCGCCGCGCGGCCCGCACGTGCATGGCCAGCTCCTCCAGGTGCCCGCCCGCCACCAGGGCGGTGAGCGTGATGCAGCTGCGGGTCCGGCGGTCGAGCCCCGGCCGGGTCCAGATCTCCCCCCAGGCGTACCGGGTGATCAGGTTCTGGAAGTCCGCGGTGAACTCGGTGGTGCGCGCCCGCGCCCGGTCCACGTGCGCGTCGCCCAGCACCTCGCGGCGCACCCGCATGCCGTCGTCGTAGCTCATGCCGTCCTCCAGCGGGTGGTCAGGTGCTCGGTGATCGCCGGGGTCGCGACGTCCGGGCGTTCGACGGTGGCCAGGTGGGCGGCCCCCGGCACGACCAGCAACTCGGTCTCCGGGATGCCCTCGGCCAGGACCTCCGCGTGCGACGGCGGGGTCGCCGGGTCGTCCGCTCCGGCGATCACCAGAGTGGGCGCGCGGACCTCGCCGAGCCGGTCGCGTACGTCGAAGACCGCCAGGGCGTCGCAGCACGCGGCGTATCCCTCGGGGTCCGCGCCGCGCAGCATGTCCAGGTAGCGCTCGGCGTCGGGGAATCCCGGAGTGAACCACCGGCCCCGCGTCGCCTCGATCAGGGGTTCGGTGCCCTCGGCGCGGACCAGCGCGGCGCGCTCGCGCCAGCTGTCCGCCGTGCCGAAGCGGGCGGAGGTGCAGCACAGGACCAGGCTCGCGATCCGATCCGGCGCACGCAGCGCCAGAGCGGTCCCGACGGCCCCGCCCAGCGACACCCCGGCGTACGCCGCGGCCTCGACGCCGTGGCGGTCGAGCAGCGCCAGCACGCCGCCGGCGAGATCGTCCACGGTCAGATCACGCGTGAATCCGGACGCGGCCCGGGATCCGCCGTGGCAGGGCAGGTCGTAGCGGAGCACCCGCCAGGTGGACGTGAGCGCGGGAAGCTGCGGCTCCCACAGGCCGAGCGTCGTGCCCAGCGAGGGCCCGAGCACGACGACCGGGGCGTCCGGCGGCCCGTCGAATCGGTGGTTCAGGATCATCGGTCTTTCCTCGTGTACCATTCCAGCGCCCGGTCGACGAGCGCGGGCGCCTGCCCGACGCCGCCGTCCTCCCCGTGCTCGGCCAGCACGGCGCGCAGGTGATCGAGATTGTGCCGCATGCGCCCGGGGAAGACCTCCAGCCCCTCGGTCAGCTCGGCGGCCGTCTCCGCCGCACCGCCTGCCAGGCGCAGGCACTCGCGCAGCGGCTGCCACTCGGCGTGCCAGCTCCCGGCGGGCCGCTCGTGCTCGGCGACCCGCGCGGCGAGCACGATCTGCGCGAGCGCGGGCGCCTGCAGCGCCGCCGACCTGATCATCGTGGCGAGCACCGGGTTGCGCTTGTGCGCCATCGCCGACGAACCGCCCCGGCCCGGCGCGGCGGGCTCGGCGACCTCGCCCACCTCGCTCTGCGCCAGCAGGATCACGTCGGTGGCGAGCTTGCCCAGCGCGCCCGTCACGGCGGCGAGCGCGCCGGCCAGGTCGGTCACCGGCGTGCGCAGCGTGTGCCAGGGCAGCACCGGCTCGGCCAGCCCGGTCTCGGCCGCGAACAGCGGCAGCAGGTCGAGCGCCCGCTCGCCGTACCCGGCCATGGTGCCGGCCGCGCCGCCGAGCTGCACCGGCAGCCGAACCGCCGCGAGGCGGTCGCGCGCGTCGCGGCAGCCGGCCAGCCACCCGGCGGCCTTCAGCCCGAACGTGGTGGGCACGGCCTGCTGCCCGAGCGTGCGCCCCGCCATCGGGGTGTCCCGGTGATCGGCGGCCAGCCGGGCCAGCGCGGCGAGCACCCGATCGAGGTCGCGCAGGATCACCTCGCGGGCCCGCGCGGCGACCAGCATCGCCGCGGTGTCGAGGATGTCCTGGCTGGTGGCGCCGTGATGCACCCAGGGCCCCGCCTCGCCGGCCGCGGCCCGCAGGTCCCTGACCAGCGGCACGACCGGGTTGCCCGCGTCCCTGGCGCGGCGGGCGAGATCGGCGGCGTCGTGACGGTCCTCACGCGCCGCCTCGGCGATCGCGGCGACGGCCCGCTCAGGGACGACGCCGAGACGGGCCTGCGCCCGCGCGAGGCACACCTCCGCCTCCAGCATCGCTCGCAGCCAGGCGTCGTCGCCGGTGACCGCCGCGACGTCCGTGCCCGCCCACACCGGGGAGAGCAACCCCACATCAGAACTCAAGAAAGACCGTCTCCCGCTCGCCCTGCAGCCGTACGTCGAACCGGTAGACGTCCTGCCCCTCCGGGCGGGCGAGCAACGTCGCGCGGCGGGCCGGGTCGAGGGAGCCGAGCAGGGGGTCGGGCGCGTCGGCGAAATAGACGCGGGTGCGCACCGGCTTGAGCAGGCCCCGCGCGAAGACCAGCAGCGCGGCGTACGGCCGGGACGGCGGCGCGAGGCGGAACCGGTAGGAGCCGTCGGGCGCGGTGCCGCACCGCCCGAAGCCGGACGCCCCGGCGCCTTTCCGGCTGAGGGCGCCCCGCTCGCCGGGCTCTCCGGTCCACAGCTCCAGCAGGGCGTCGGGCACCGGCTCACCGGCCCCGTCGAGCACCACGCCGGTGATCGTGACCGCCCCCGGATGGCCCTCGGGGACGAGCTCCCAGTCGGCCGCGTACGGCAGGGCGAACCCGAAGAACGGCCCGACGGTCTGCGAGGGAGTGGTCACGCGTCCTCCATGGGGGTCTGGCCGAGCACGATGTCCCACCGGTAGCCGAGAGCCCACTCCGGCTCGGTCACGTCGAGGTCGAACGCGGCGACGAGCCGCTCACGGGCGGCCGGGTCCGGAATGGACCGGAAGATCGGGTCGTAGGCGAACAGCGGGTCGCCCGGGAAGTACATCTGCGTCACCAGGCGCTGGGTGAACGCCGTGCCGAACACCGAGAAGTGGATGTGCGCGGGCCGCCAGGCGTTGGGGTGGTTGCGCCAGGGATAGGCCCCCGGCTTGATCGTGACGAACCGGTAGCGGCCCTCGTCGTCGGTCAGGCACCGGCCCGCGCCGGTGAAGTTGGGGTCGAGCGGGGCCGGGTGCTGGTCGCGCTGGTGGGCGTACCGCCCGGCGGAGTTGGCCTGCCAGACCTCGACCAGGGTGCCGGGGATCGGCCGGCCCGCGGCGTCGAGGACGCGCCCGGTGACGATGATGCGCTCGCCGAGCGGCTCGCCCGCGTGGCCCGCGGTCAGATCGGCGTCGAGCGGATCCACCTCGCCGTGCCCGAAGACCGGGCCGGTGAGCTCGGCCGCCTCCGGGTCCTCCTTCATCTCCAGCGGCGGCCGGGACGGCGCCCGCAGGACCGTGCTGGCGTAGTCCGGGTGCAGGTAAGGAGGATGTGTCATGGCTTCTCCTCTTGGTAGGGCAGGCCCACGTAGTTCTCCGCCAGCGTCGTCGCGGCCGCCTCGGAGGATGTCACGTAGTCGAGGTAGGAGGTCTGCAGCTTCCTGGCGTAGGCGTCGTCGGACTCGAACGTGTGCAGCAGCGTCGTCATCCACCACGAGAAGTGCTGGGCCCGCCACACCCGGGGCAGGCAGGCCTGTGAATAGCCGTCCAGCGCCTCCGTCGAGCCGTCGGCGAAGAACCGCGCCAGCGCCTCGGTCAGCACCCGCACGTCGGCCACCGCGAGGTTGAGCCCCTTCGCGCCGGTCGGCGGCACGATGTGGGCCGCGTCCCCGGCCAGGAACAGCCTGCCGTACTGCATGGGCTCGGCCACGAAGCCGCGCATCGGCGTGATCCCCCGTTCGAGGATCTCCCCGGTGGCGAGGGTGAAACCGGGCACGGTCTCCAGCCGGGCCCGCAGCTCGGACCAGATCCGCTCGTCGGGCCACTCGGCGAGGTCCTCGTCGGGCGCGACCTGGAGGTAGAACCGGCTGATCTCCGGGGAGCGCATGCTGTGCAGCGCGAAGCCGCGCTCGGTCCGCGCGTAGATCAGCTCTTCCGACGACGGCTTCACCCTCGCGAGGATGCCGAGCCAGGCGAAGGGGTAGTCGCGCTGATATTCGGTCAGCACGCCCTCGGGGATCGACGGCCGGGACACCCCGTGGAAGCCGTCGCACCCGGCGATCACGTCGCAGTCCAGCCGCTCGCCCGCGCCGTCCGCCCCGGTGAAGGTGAGGTATGGCCGGTCGGTGCCGATGTCGTGCACCGCCACGTCGTCCACCTCGAAGCGGATGTCGCCCCCGGCCGCCAGGCGCGCGGCGATCAGGTCCTTGACGACCTCCTGCTGGCCGTACACGGTGATGCAGCGACCGGGCACCAGCCGCTCGAAGGCGATGCGGTGGCCCGCTCCGCCGTACCGCAGCTCGATGCCGTGGTGGGGCAGGCCCTCCCGCCGCATCCGTTCGCCCACCCCCGCCTCGATGAGGGTGTCGACCGTGCCCTGTTCGAGCACTCCCGCCCGCACCCGCCGCTCGACGTACTCCCTGCTGCGGCGTTCGAGCACGACGGACTCGATCCCGCGCAGATGGAGCAGATGGGAGAGCAGCAGGCCGGCCGGCCCGGCTCCGATGATCCCGACCTGAGTTCGCATGGCTAAAGCATCGGGAAGCAGCCGCCGTCTCGCGTAGGCTTTGCTTCTACTGAGTGGAAGAGGGAGTCATATGGCCGGCGGCGCACGCGATCCGGGGCGTTCCGTGACGTCCCGGGTGCTGGCCATCCTCGGCGCCTTCGACGCCCACCACCCGCGGCTCACGCTGACGGAGATCGCCGAACGGACCGGCATGGCGCTGAGCACCGTCCACCGGCTCGCCGGGGAGCTGGAGGAGTGGCGCGCCCTGCGCCGCGGCGCCGACGGGCGCTACCAGATCGGCCGCCGCCTGTGGGAGCTCGGGCAGCTCGCTCCCGACCCGCTGCAGGAGGTGGCGCACCCCTGGCTGCAGGAGCTGTTCGGCGGCACCGGGGAGAACGTCCACCTCGCGGTGCGCGACGGGCTCGAAGTGCTCTACGTCGACAAGGTGTACGGCAAGCGGGCCGTGCCGATCGTGTCGCGGACCGGTACGCGTCTGCCCATGCACCCGACCGGCGTCGGCAAGGCGCTGCTCGCCTACGAACCGGGCTGGTTCGTCGGCTCCTACCTGTCGAGGCCGCTGGAGCGGCCGACCCCCCACACCATCACCGAGCCGGGCCGGCTGGCCCGCGAGCTGACCCAGGTGCGCGCCCAGGGGTACGCCACGACGCACGAGGAGATGACGCTCGGCTCCTGCTCGGCGGCCGCGCCGGTGCTGGTCGGCGACCGGCCCGTCGCGGCCGTCGGCATCGTGGTCTCCTCCAGACGGGTGCGCGAGCTGCCCCGCCTGGTCGATCCGCTGCTGGCCGTCGCGGCCGGCATCGCCGGAGACTACCGGGCCGCCCTGGCCCGCCCGTAAGATCGTCGCAAAGCGAAAAGGCGAGGGGATCGCGGGTGAGCCGGGACGAGGAAGCGCTGAAGGCCATCGACTTCTCCACGCCGAGCGTGGCGCGGATCTACGACTGGTGGCTGGGCGGCAAGGACAACTTCGCGGTCGACAGGGCCGCCGCCGAGAAGCTGCTCGAACTGGTCGGCCCCGACGGCCGCCTGGTGATCAGGCAGAACCGCGACTTCCTCGGCCGCGCCGTCCGCTTCCTCGGCGAGTCGGGCATCCGGCAGTTCCTCGACATCGGCACCGGCATCCCCACGCAGGGCAACGTCCACGAGGTCGCCCACGAGGTCGATCCCGAGGCGACCGTCGTCTACGTCGACAACGACCCCGTCGTCGCCGCGCACGGCCAGGCGCTGCTCACCGGCAGTGGCCGTACGGGCGTGGTGCAGGCCGACATGCGCGACCCGGACCGGATCGTCGAGAGCCCGATCACCAAGAAGCTGATCGATTTCAGCAAGCCGGTGGCCGTGCTGTTCGTCGCCGTGCTCCACTTCGTGGACGACGACGACGCCGAGCGGGTGGTGTCCTACTTCCGCGAGCGCATGGCCCCCGGCAGCTATCTCGTGATCTCCCACGGCACCCAGGGCCGCCTGAGCGACGACACGATCACCGAGGCCCGGGAGGTGTACGAGAAGTCGACGGCCGCGCTGCGCGACCGCACGCCCGAGCACATCGCCCGGTTCTTCACGGGATTCGAGGTGGTGGAGCCGGGGCTGGTCGACGTGGCCGACTGGCGCAACGACAGCGACCTCGTCCGGCACAGCAGGGGCGGCTACGTCCTCGGCGGTGTGGGCCGGCTGGCCTGAGCGACGGGGTTCTCGGGCACGGACCGGCGGACCTCGAACGTGACCCGCGGCGGCACCCGCAGCGTGGTGCAGACGGCGCAGTGCTCCAGCACCGAAAGGAGCGAGGCGCGCAGCCCCTCGGGCAGCCCCGGGGCGTCCACCGACAGCTCGATGCGGTCGATCCGCCCGGGGCAGACGCCGAGGCCGTACCGCGCGGTGACGCCCACCCCGGCGGGCAGCTGCCGCTGGCGCAGGTAGCGCTCGGCACAGCAGGCGACGCCGGCCGCCACGCTGCCCACGAACAGCTCGGCCGGAGTGGGGCCGGTGTCGCTCCCGCCGACGTCCGGCGGCCGGTCGGCGCGGACCACGTGGCGCCGGATCCGTACGTCGAACCGGTCGGCTCCGCGCCAGGCGACCTGGATGACGCCGTCGCGCGGCTCACTCATGACGCACCCCCGCGTCGATTCGCCTCAATCCGAGTATGTCCGTGACCGACGGCGGGTAGGCGCATACGCACCGTAAGAAGCCGGTCGCGACCTGGCAAAGAGCGCGAGTCCGGAGTGTCCGGTTTGCGAGACTCCAAGTGTGGGGGGCATGCGTGGCGCCCACGAGGGAGCGGACCATGATCCCGCAGACGCACCTGGACGGGCTGCTGGCCGAACTGCACACGAGGCTGCAGGCGGTCCTGTCGACGCGTGACCGGGCCCACGCGCTGCTGGAGGCGGTCGTCTCGGTGGGCGGCAACCTCGATCTCGAGACCGTGCTGCACCGGATCGCCGAGACCGCCGCCACGCTGGCCGACGCCCGATATGCCGCGCTCGGCGTGATCGGCGAGGACAACACCCTCGCCCGCTTCGTCCCCGCCGGGCTGAGCGAGGAGGAGATCGCCCGCATCGAGCACTGGCCCCACGGCCTGGGCCTGCTCGGCCTGCTGATCAAGGAACCCCGGCCGCTGCGGCTGGCCCGCATCCGCGACCACCCCGCGTCGTACGGCTTCCCGCCGGGACACCCGCCGATGACGGGCTTCCTCGGCGTGCCCGTACGGGTCCGGGGCCGGCTGTTCGGCAACCTCTACCTGACCGAGAAGCGCGGGGGAGGGGAGTTCGACGAGGACGACGAGGCGATCATCGTGGCCTTCGCCAGCGCCGCCGGGGTGGCGATCGAGAACGCCCGCCTGTACGAGGACACCCGCCGCAGGGAGACCTGGCTCCAGGCGTCGGCGGAGATCACCAGGAGCCTGCTGTCCGGCGCGCGGACGCCGCGGGTGCTGACCCTGATCGCCCGCCGCGCCCGGCGGATGGCCGGCGCGGACACGGCGGCGATCCTGCTGCCCGAGGACGACGGCCGGACGCTGCGGGTCGCGATCGCGGACGGCGTGCCCGGCCCGCCCCGGCCGCACCGCCTGCCCGTCGAGGGCTCGCTGGCCGGGCAGGCGTTCGCCCACGCGGAACCCCGCGTGATCACCGATCTCGGCGACACCGACCTCCTCACCGCGGGCGCGGAGACGGGAGCGGCCTGCGCCGTGCCGCTCGGCGCCCCCGGAGAGGTGCGCGGAGTGCTGTCGCTCGGCAGGCGGCCCGGCCGCGTCCCGTTCAGCCAGGCGGAGGTCTGCATGGTCCACTCCTTCGCCGGGCACGCGGCGGTCGCGCTGGAACTGGACGAGGCGCGCAGGGACGCCGAACGGCTCGTCCTGCTGGAAGACCGCGACCGCATCGCCAAGGACCTGCACGACGTCGTCATCCAGCGGCTGTTCGCGATCGCCATGACGCTCACGGGCGCCACGCGGCTGGTGGACCACCCCGAGGCGGCCGCGCGGCTGCGGACCGCGATCGACGAGCTCGACGGCACGATCCGGCAGATCCGCACCACGATCTTCGCCCTGCGCACCCCGGCCGGCGCCCCCGGGCTGCGCGCCCGGCTCGTCGAGCTGGTCGAGGGCGCCCGGGAGCCCCTCGGCTTCCTGCCGGCCCTGCGCATGGACGGGCAGCTCGACACCCGCGTGCCCGCCCCCGTCGGGGAACACCTGCTGGCCGTGGCGCGGGAGGCGATCTCCAACGTGGTGCGGCACGCCCACGCCACCCGCGCCGCCGTCACCGTCTGCCTCGACCACGACCGGCTGACCCTGCTCGTGGAGGACGACGGGGTCGGCATCCCGCCGCGGGGACGCCGCAGCGGCCTGCGCAACCTGTGCGACCGCGCCGAGAGCCTGGGCGGGTCGTGCGCCGCCGGGCCCGGCGCCGCCGGGGGAACACGCCTGTGCTGGAGCGTCCCGTTGCCGTCACCACCCTGCTCGACACGCTGAGGGAGGGCACTACGCCATGACCGAGCAGCCGATCAGTGATCCGGGCGTCGATCCGGGCGTCGATCCGGTCGTCGTCGGCACCGACGGGTCCGCCGGGGCGACCCGGGCGGTGGAGTGGGCGGCCGACGACGCCGCCCTGCGGGGCCTGCCCCTGCGGGTGGTCCACGCCGTCGAGCGCCTGCCGTACGACGGCCCGCGCTATCCGATCCCCGACAGCTACGACAGGATGGCGCCCACCGGGGAGCAGATCCTCGCCCACGCCGAGTGGGTCGCCCGGGACCGGCGCCCCGGCCTCGACGTGACGACGGTGCTCGTCGAGGGGCGTCCCGGCCGCGTCCTGCGCGACCAGGCCGCCCGCGCCGCCGAAGTGGTGCTCGGCAGCCATGGCGCGGGCGGCTTCCCCGGCATGCTGCTCGGCTCGGTGGGCAACCACGTCGCCGGGCACGTGGCCGTGCCGGTCGTCGTCGTACGGCCGGCGCCCCCGGAGGCGGGGGCCGAGATCGTGGTGGGGTTCGACTGCTCGAAGGAGTCCGGGCCCGCCCTGACGTACGCCTTCGAGGAGGCGCGGCTGCGCGGTCACCGGGTGCGGATCGTCTGCGCCTGGGAGCCGCCGGTGCCGTACGGGCCCGTGATCTCGATGGACCTGGACGCCATGCGGCGGGCCGCGGAGGACTACGCGCGCGGCGAGCTGGAGCCGCTGCAGAGCGGATACGCCGACGTCAAGACCGAGCTGGACATGGTCCACGACCATCCGGTCTCCGCGCTCATCAAGGCGTCGTCGCGGGCCGTCCTGCTCGTGGTCGGCTCCCACGGCCGCAACGCCTTCACCGCGGCCGTGCTCGGCTCGGTCAGCCGCGCCGTGCTGGGCCACGCGCACTGCCCGGTCGCCGTGGTGAAGGCGCGCTGATCATCGGGGGAGCAGGCGGGCCGGCCGCACCCCGGGGACGGTCCGCTCCAGCAGGTCGGCCACGTGCTCGGGGCCCTGGCCCTCGGGACCCCGCAGGTCGATCTCGCCGTCGCGCACGACCACCTCCCAGGGCGCGTCGGAGGGGTAGCGCTCGCGCAGGGCGGCCAGGACGGCCTCGCGCAGCTCCTCGTCCGACCTGGCCAGCAGCGCCAGCAGGTCGCGGCGGCTGATCATCCCGACGACCCGCTCGTCGCGCAGCACGGGCAGGCTCTTGATCCGCTTCGCGACCATGAGGTCCGTCAGCACCCGCACGTCCGTGGTCTCCTCGACCGTGCTCACCTGGCGCGACATGACGCCCTCCACGGTGCGGGGCGCCGCGTCGCCCGGCGCGAACGCGCCGCACAGCAGGTCGATCTCGCTGACCATGCCGACCAGCTCGTCGTACTCCCCGAGCACGGGGGCGGCCGTGATGTCGTGGCCGTACAGCACCCGGATCGCCCGCCGCACGGAGTCGTCGGGGCGCAACGTGATCGCCGGGCTGCTCATGACCTCACCGGCCAGCATGGCCCACCCCCCGTCTGTCGCCGTCGTGGTCATTCCACCGCCGCCCCGGCCGTACGGGCAGGTGCCGGAGGTCCCCGGCGGTCGGGTCTTTGGGCCCGTGCGGCGCCCCCGCCCACGTGGTCGGATGGAGATGGCGCAGGGAGGAACGATGACCGTAGAAGGCATGACCGCCGCCGACGTGATGAGCAGGGTGCTCGTGACCGTGAAGCCGGACGAGTCCCCGCTCATGGCCTGGGAACTCATGCGCCGCGGGTCGATGCACCATCTGCCCGTCGTGGACTCCGGCTCCCGCATCCTCGGCGTGCTCACGCGGGAGGACATCGCGGCGCACTGGTCCGGCGGTCCCGCGGAGCAGTCGAGCAGCCAGGTGCGCCAGTTGCTGAGCGGGCGCAGATGCCCGCACGTGTCGCCCGACACGCCGCTCTCCTCGGTGGCGGCCGTGATGCTGGAGTCGGGCGTGGACGTCGTCCCGGTCATCGGAGCCTGCGGCACCCTGCAGGGCCTCGTCACCGTGACCGACCTGCTCGTGGCGGTGGCCGGCAGACGGGGGGCCGCGCCCCCGCACGAGGAGGTGTCGGCCGGGATGTTCCGCCTGGAGCCGGTGCTGCCGCCCAAACCCTCCCGTACGGCGGAGGACCAGCGGCAGGGGCCGTGACCCCCGGTCGTGGGTTCCCCCGGATCACGTGCAGAATAAGGTCATGTTCCGCACGGTGGTGATCATCAAGTGAGTGCCCGTATCGACCATGCCGTCACGTCGGGCACCTTCAGCCTGGACGGCCAGACCTTCGACGTCGACAACAACGTCTGGGTGCTCGGCGACGACGCCGAGTGCGTGGTGTTCGACGCGCCCCACGACGTCAAGGCGATCACCGACGTGATCGCGGGCCGGCGCGTCCTGGCCATCCTCGCCACCCACGCCCACGACGACCATGTGCGGGTCGCGCCGGACCTGTCGGAGGCCACCGGGGCGCCCGTCCTGCTGCACCCGGCCGACCTGCCGGTCTGGCGGCTCACCCACCCCCACCGCGAGCCCGACGGCGAGCTGTCCGACGGGCAGGTCATCGAGGTCGCCGGCACCCGCCTCGAAGTGCTCCACACTCCCGGGCACTCGCCCGGCGCCTGCTGCTTCTACGCGCCCGAGCTGGGCGTCGTCTTCACCGGCGACACCCTGTTCCAGGGTGGTCCCGGCGCGACCGGCCGCTCGTTCTCCGACTTCGGCGTGATCATCGACTCGATCCGCGACCGCCTGCTGACCCTGCCGCCCGAGACCGTCGTCCACACCGGCCACGGCGACAGCACGACGATCGGCGCCGAGCTGCCGCACCTCGACGAGTGGATCCGCCGGGGCCACTGACCCCAGGCATCGCGCGGGTCTTGACGATCACGCGCCTCGCGGCCGACACTCACGAGACCGATTCACTCCGCCCCCGTGGTTCACGAGGGTGGCGTGGGTCTCGAAGTTAGCGCTAACGAGGCCGAGGGGCGCGAGCCGCCGGCCGGGAGAGACGATGCACAGCACCCCCCGACGACGCCTCCCACGCCTCCCTCGCCTCGCTCTCGCGGCCGCCGCCGCGCTGTCCCTGGTCGCGGGCCCGATCGTCACCCCGGCGCACGCGGCCGGCCCCTACTTCGCCGGTGAGGTGGACGACCACGACCACGCGCTGCCGGCGGCCGAGGTGCTCCAGGCCTCCGGCAGCACGGCGGCCGTCAGCGCGGTCACGCTGCCCGAGCTCAAGGTCCCGGCGATCGTGGACGGCGGGAACGACAGGATCGTCCTGCCGGTGAAGGAGGGCACCGACCTCACCCGGCTCGCGCCCGAGCTCACCCTGGTCCCGGGAGCGAGCGTCAAACCCGCCTCCGGCACCGCACGCGACCTGTCCGAGCCGGTCACCTACACCGTCACCGGCGGCGACGGCGCGCGGCGGACGTGGACGGTCGAGGCGCGGGTGATGAAGAGCCCGGTGCTCCCCGGCCTGTACGCCGACCCGAACATCACCGTGTTCGGCGACACGTTCTACATGTATCCGACGACCGACGGCTTCGCCGGATGGAGCGGCACGCAGTTCCACGCGTTCTCGTCCAAGGACCTGGTCCACTGGACCGACCACGGCGTCGTCCTCGACCTCGGACCCGACGTGACCTGGGCCGACAACAGCGCCTGGGCCCCGACGATCGCCGAGCGGAACGGCAAGTACTACTTCTACTTCAGCGGCGGCATGGCCACCGGCAACACCGCCAAACACCTCGGCGTCGCCGTGTCCGACTCGCCGGCGGGGCCGTTCAAAGACGCCCTGGGCAGGCCGCTGGTGGCGGCCGGGACCTACAGCGGCCAGATGATCGACTCCGACGTGTTCGTCGACGACGACGGCCAGGCGTACCTCTACTGGGGCAACGGCAACTCCTACCAGGTGCCGCTGAACGACGACATGGTGTCGTTCGACCCCGCCAAGGTGAGGACGTACAAGCCGAGCGGCTACAACGAGGGCTCGTTCGTCTTCAAACGCGGCGGGATCTACTACTTCATGTGGTCGGAGAACGACACGCGCGACGAGAACTACCAGGTCGCGTACGCCACCGGCGCCTCGCCGCTCGGCCCGTGGACCGAACAGGGCGTGATCCTGCGGAAGGACCTGTCCCTCGGGATCAAGGGCACCGGCCACCACTCGGTCGTACGGGTGCCCGGCACCGACGACTGGTACATCGCCTATCACCGCTTCGCCATCCCCGGCGGCGACGGCACCCACCGGGAGACCACGATCGACCGGATGGAGTTCGACGCGAACGGCCTGATCGAGAAGGTCGTGCCGACGCTGGAGAGCGTCGATCCGGTGTCGGTCGCGAACGCCGGGCCGGACGCCGAGGGCCGCGAGGGGTCCCCGATCCGGCTGGCCGGATCGGCCACCGGCGCGGCCAAGTGGAGCTACACGCCCGGCGAGGACGCCGGCTCCGGCGCGACCTGCTCCTTCTCGGACTCCGGCGCCGCCGAGACCGCCGTCACCTGCGACGACGACGGGACCTACACGGTCACGCTGACCTCCGGCCGCAGCCGCGACACCGCGAAGGTGACCGTCGCCAACGCCGCCCCCGAGGCCGGGGACGTCGTGACGCCTGCCAAGCCGGTCGAGGCCGGCACGCGCGTGACCCTCACGGTCCCGGTCACCGACCGGGGGGCGAACGACGTGCTCACCTGCACGGTGGACTGGAAGGACGGGACCACCGCGTCCGGCACGGTCGGCGACGGGACCTGCACGGCGCGGCACACCTACAAGAGGCCGGGCGTGAACGAGCCCGTCGTCACCGTCGCCGACGACGACGGCGCGACCACCACCGCGACCGGCCGTCCGGTGGTCGTGTACGACCGTGGCTCCGGCTTCGTCACCGGCGGCGGCTGGATCGACTCGCCCGCGGGCGCCTACCGCGCCAACCCCGCGCTGACCGGCCGGGCCACCTTCGGGATCGTGGCCAAGTACGTGAAGCACACGGCGGTGCCGATCGGGGCGACGACGTTCTCGTTCCAGGCCGGGCCCCTGGACTTCCGGTCCACGGCGTACGACTGGCTCGTGGTGTCGGGCGGGGAGATCCGCTATCGCGGCATCGGGACGGTCGGCGGCGCGGGGCGCTACGGCTTCGAGGTCGTCGCCCGCGACGGCGACACCCGGGACGGGGACGGCGTCGACCGCTTCGCCGTCCGGATCTGGGACGAGCGGACCGGCGACGTGATCTACCAGAACGGAGCCGGTGACGCGGCCAACGGCAGCGTCGTCGTCCACGCGAAGTAACGTCCTATGGCGCGACCCGGACGCCGGTGACGGCGAAGCGCTCGACCTCCGCCACGTGGCCGCCGGTGCTTGCGACGAGGGTGAGCGTGCTGCCCGGGGCCGCCTGGAAGGTCACGGTGGCGGACCAGAGGGCGTCCTCCCCTCCGGCCGAGGCACAGCAGCTCTCGCCGAGGGGGCGGGCGCTGCCGGTCGAGCGCACCTGCACCCGGATGCTCTCGTCCACTCCGGTGATCGTGCCGCCCACCTTGACGGGGGATGAAACGAGGGCGCCGTACCGGGGAGTGGTGAGGGAGAAGGTGGTGTCGTCGGTGCCCACCACCTCCCACGGCGCGTCCGGCCCGGTGCCGAACCTGACGAGGTGGACGACGGCGGCGATGCCCGGCCGCCCGCCGCCCTCGCCGCGGACGCCGACGGAGACGCGCGCGTCCGCACCGGTCACCGTACGCTCGACCACCTGGTCGACACCGGTGAACCCGAGGAACCCCTGGGTGAAGGACAGCGCGGTCCGCTCGGCGTCCAGGTGCCAGGGCTGGTGGCCGCCCGAGCGGTAGCTCTCCTGCCAGTCCCGCGCCTGTTTCTCCTCGGCGAAGGGCCACAACGGCTGGTAACGGCCCGCCACGAGGGAGCCCGCGGATGGGGTCGGGGTGGCGGCCGGGCCGCTCTGCAGGGCGGTCGCCGTGCCGGTCGCCGTGCCGGTCGCCGTGCCGGTCGCCGTGCCGGTCCCTGGGCTGGTTCCCGGGCCGGTTCCGGGGGTGGTTCCGCACGCGCCCGCCGGCAGGCCGAGCGCGGCCAGCACGGCGAGCGCCCACCCGGCCCGGCCCGCCCGGCCGCCTGTCACGCCGCGAGTCACGATGCGCGCTCCCGCCACCAGAGGTTTCGTTGACGAGAGCATGCCCAGCCCGATGCCGGGCATTCGCGGTGTGCCCGTCGCGCTGGGGGCGATGTCCGGGCGGGCCGTACGCGGAGGACGCCTACGGTTTCCATGTGAATGTGAAACTCCGCCTTGCGCCTGTAACCCCCGCCAACGTCGAGACGGCTATTGCTGTGAAGGTTCGCCCCGAGCAGGAGCGCTTCGTCTCGCCTGTGGCGAAGTCACTGGCCGAGGCCTACGTGCATCGGGAAGTGGCGTGGCCGCGCCTCATCCTCGACGGCGACCGTCCGGTGGGCTTCCTCATGCCTTTCCTGGACATCGACTGGGACGGCAAGGGGATCGACTTCCGATCCGGCTTGTGGCGGCTCAACGTGGCGGCCGGCGAACAGGGGCGCGGAGTCGGGCGCTTCGCCGTCGAATCCGTGGCCGCCGAAATCAGGCGTCGTGGCGGCACGCAGATGTACGTCACGTGGGAGCCGGGAGAGGGTGGGCCGGAGGGCTTCTACCGGAAGCTTGGGTTCCAGCTCACAGGTGAGGATAGCGGGGGACAGACGGTCGGGGTTCTGGATCTGACGACCTGCTCGCAGGGCCACGGCTACAAGACCGCGCGTGGCGGCACCTGCCCCAGGGCCGGGGACGGTATTCCCTGGGGTGGGTCGTCATGACGCCGCCCGGTGACTGTTAGCGATAACAGCATGCGTCTCAATAGCCGAGTTTTCCGGACCGAAATCTTGACCGAACACCATGCGAACGCTAACAATCGCCCCGCGAGCCCCTGTCCGGTGAAGGAGATCCCGCGTGCTCCAGGCACAACTGACCATCGACCCCGCCCATCGGGTGGCCCCCGTACGGCGCCGCACGTTCGGCACGTTCGTCGAGCACCTCGGCCGCTGTGTCTACACCGGCATCTACGAGCCGGGCCACCCCACGGCGGACGAGAACGGGTTCCGCGGCGACGTGCTCGCGCTCACCCGCGAGCTGGGCGTGACCACCGTGCGCTATCCCGGCGGCAACTTCGTCTCCGGCTACCGCTGGGAGGACGGCATCGGCCCGCGCGAGCGGCGCCCCCGGCGGCTCGATCTCGCCTGGCACAGCACCGAGACCAACGAGATCGGGATCGACGAGTTCATGCGGTGGTCCCGCCTGGCGGGGCTGGAGCCGATGATGGCGGTCAACCTCGGCACCCGTGGCGTGCAGGAGGCCGTCGACCTGCTCGAATACTGCAACATCCCGTCCGGCACCACTCTGTCGGACCTGCGCATCGCCAACGGCACCAAGGACCCCCACGACATCCGCATGTGGTGCCTGGGCAACGAGATGGACGGCCCCTGGCAGATCGGGCACAAGACCGCCCACGAGTACGGCAGGATCGCCGCCGAGACCGCCCGGGCCATGCGCATGGTCGACCCCAGTCTGGAACTGGTGGCCTGCGGCAGCTCCGGCTCCTCCATGCCGACCTTCGGCACCTGGGAGGCGACCGTCCTGGAGGAGACCTACGACCTGGTCGACCACATCTCCTGTCACGCCTACTACGAGGAGAAGGACGGCGACCTCGCCGGCTTCCTGGCCTGCGCGAGCGACATGGAGCACTTCATCTCCACGGTCGTCTCCACCGCCGACCAGGTGGGGGCCAGGCTCGGCTCCAGCAAGAAGATCTCCGTCTCCTTCGACGAGTGGAACGTCTGGTACCTGAGCCGCGTCAAGGCGGCCGAGCCCGGGCAGGACTGGCCGGTCGCGCCGCCGCTCCTGGAGGACCACTACCACCTCGCCGACGCCGTGGCCTTCGGCAGCCTGCTCATCACACTGCTGCGGCACAGCGACCGGGTCGCGGCGGCCTGCCTAGCCCAGCTCGTCAACGTGATCGCGCCCATCATGACCGAGCCCGGCGGCCGGGCCTGGCGGCAGACCACCTTCCACCCGTTCGCGCAGGCGGCGCGGCTCGCCAAGGGCGACGTCGTACGCGTCGAGCCCGTCTGCCCGACGTACGAGACGGCCGAGTTCGGCGCGGTGCCCGTGCTCCACGCGGTCGCCACCCGGGACGAGACGGAGACGACGCTGTTCGTGGTGAACAGGTCGACGGACGAGCCGGTGGAGCTGGAGCTCGACGCGAGGGCGCTGGTCTCGGGCACCGGCGCCGTGCGGATCGCCGAGGCGACGACGCTCACCCACGAGGACGTCTACGCCCGCAACACCGCCGACGACCCCGATCGGGTGGCGCCCCGCCCCAACACGAACCACCAGAGCGATCCGCTCCGGATCGTGCTGCCGCCGGTCTCCTGGAACGTGATCAGGCTGACGAGGTCCTGAACTCCTCCCGCGCGCGGCGCGCGGGCGGAAGTCCCTCGGCTTGAGGACTTTCGTCTGCTGCGCCGCGGGCAGCGGAGACGGTGCGATGGTGCCCGGGAGGATCAACCCCCGCGCGCGTCCGCGTACCGCTTGAAGCACAGGAGGAGACGTACATGGCCGGACAGATCGTCGTCGCCGTCGACGGATCGAGCCCAGCGACGGCGGCACTGGAGTGGGCGGCGGACGACGCGCGGCGCCGGGGGGCCACCTTGAAGATCGTCCACGTGCGCGAGCCGTGGGCGCACGAATACCCGTTCCACGCCGTCGAGGGCTTCGCCCAGTCCTACAGCGAGTTCTGCGAAGGCGTGCTCGCGGCGGCCGCCGCCCGCGCCCGGGAGCTCGCCCCCGGCCTTGAGGTGACCACGGAGCTCGCCGAGGGCACGGTGGTCGAGACCCTGCGCGCCGCATCGGCCGGCGCCGACGCCCTCGTGGTCGGCAGCCGGGGGATGGGCGGCTTCTCCGGCCTGATCCTCGGCTCCGTCGGCCTCGGCCTCGCCGGTCACGCGGAGGTCCCCGTCGTCGTGGTACGCAAACCGCACCGGGAGGAATACCACGAGGTCGTCGTCGGCTTCGACGGATCCCCGCACTCGGAGGCGGCCCTGGAGTTCGCCTTCGAGGAGGCCCGGGCGCGGCGCGGGCGGGTGCACGCGGTGTACGCCTGGGAGATGCCGGCGTTCTCCCCCTTCGCCGTCGGCTATGGAACGGCGCTGCAGGAGATCTACGACAACGAGTGCCGGGCGGCGCGGCTGCGGCTCGCACCGTGGCGCGACAAGCACCCGGACGTCCCGCTGGTCGAGTCGGCGGTCTGCGGCCACCCGGCCCCGGCGCTGGCCGACGCCTCGCTGGTCGCCGACCTCGTGGTCGTCGGCTCCCGCGGGCTGGGCGGGGTGCGCGGCGCGCTCATCGGCTCGGTCAGCCATGCCGTACTGCACCGCGCGCACTGCCCCGTCGCGGTCGTACGGCCCCGCGACGGCGAGGGCCGGCAATGAAACGCATTCGGTGCGCGGGGATCCGCAGGGCGGCAGCAGGATCCGCTGCCGCCCCTGGCACTCCCTTCCGTCCTGCCCGGCTCGGTCACACGGCGATGATCGTCCACTGGTTGTTGGGGCTGCTGTTCGGCGTCCACATGCCGACGGCGGAGCCGGTGGCGGTGTAGCCCATGCCGTCGAGGGCGGTGCCGGTGCCGCGGTTGACGATCTGATAGCGGCCGTTGCCGAGATCGTTCAGGCGCCACTGCTGGTTGTTGCCGCCGTTCCAGGGGGCCTGCCTGGCGTTGGCGCCGTTGGCGGAGTTGCCCCAGCTGTCGGCCACCATGCCGTTGGTGCGGTTGACGATCCGATACCAGCCGCCGCCCAGGTCGACGAGCTGCCACTGGAGGTTGGTGCTGCCGTCCCAGTTCCACTGCTTGAGGTTCGACCCCGAGGCCACGTTGCCGCCGCTGTCGAGCACCAGGCCGGTGGCGGCGTTGGCGATCCGCACATAACCGGTGGGGGTGCTGCCGCCGCCGGACCCGGTCAGACGGTAGGTGCGGCCGGCCTGGCCGGGTAGCGCGATGACGTCGGCCTCGGGTTTGGTGACGGAGACGGCGGCGCCGGTCTCGGCGTCGACCACCTGGTAGGTGCCGGTGAAGCTCCGGTTGCGCACGTTGACCGTGCCGGTGCGGTCGAATTTCACGAGGATCTCGGTGGTCCCGTTGGAACTCCAGGTAGCGCTCACGGTGTAGCCGCCGCGGCCCCGCAGGCCCTGCACCTTCCCGTTCGGCCACGCCGAGGGCAGCGCGGGCAGCACGTGCAGCTCGCCGGTGTGGCTCTGCAGCAGCATCTCCGCGATGCCAGAGGTGGCGCCGAAGTTGCCGTCGATCTGGAACGGCGGATGCAGGTCGAACATATTCGGCGCGAGCCGGTCGGTCCTCACCAGGAGCCCGATCAGGTTGCGTGCCCGGTCGCCCTCCTCCATCCGCGCCCAGTAGTTGATCTTCCAGGCCAGCGACCAGCCGGTGCCGTCGTCGCCGCGCAGTTCGAGGGTCCGCCGCGCGGCGTTGTAGAGCGTGGGGGTGCCGCGCTTGGTGATCTGGTTGCTGGGGTGCAGGCCGTACAGGTGGGAGATGTGCCGGTGGTTCTGCTCGGTTTCTACCCAGTCGTACAGCCACTCCTGGATGTTGCCGCGCGAGCCGACCTTCATCGGAGGAAGCCGGTCCCTGGCGGCGAGGACCTGCGCCCGGAAGCTCGCGTCCGTGCCGAGGACCTCGCCGGCCTTGGCACAGCCGTTGAACAGGTCGCGCAGGATCTGGTTGTCCATCGTCGGGCCGGCGCACACGCTGACACCCGAGTGGTGGGCCAGCTCCGGGGAGTTCGAGGGGTTCGTGACCAGATAACCCAGGCTCGGCTCCTGCACGAGCGTGTCGAGGAAGAACTGCGCCGCGCCCTTCATCGCCGGGTAGTTCTGCCGGAGGAAGTCGACGTCGCCGGTGAACAGGTAGTGGTCCCAGATCATGGTGGCCAGCCACGCGCCGCCGGTCTGCCACATGCCCCAGAACGCGCCGTCGACGACCGAGCTGCCGCGCCACGCGTCGGTGTTGTGATGGGTGACCCAGCCGCCGGCGTTGTACTGGACCTGAGCCGTGCGGGCGCCGGTGACCGTGAGGTCGTTGATCATTCTGAACACCGGCTCGTAGCACTCCGACAGGTTCGTCGTGTCGGCGGGCCAGTAGTTCATCGGCAGATTCGCGTTCAGCGTGTACTTGGAATCCCACGACGGGCTGAGGGAGTCGTTCCAGATGCCCTGGAGGTTGGCCGGCTGGGTCCCCGGCCGTGAGGAGGAGATCAGCAGGTAGCGGCCGAACTGGAACAGCAGCACCGAGAACTGCGGATCATTGGTGTTCGCGTGCTGCGCGATCCGCACGTCCGTCGGCTGGTCGGCCGCCGAGGTGCGGCCGAGGTCGAGTGTGGTGCGCCCGAACAGCCGCTGGTAGTCGGCGACGTGACGGGCGCGCAGGTCGTCGTACGTCCTGCCGTTGGCGGCGTTGAGATAGCCTCGCGCGATGCCCTGGTAGTCACCGCTGGTGTCCCTGTAGTTCACGTAGCTGGAGCCGATGGAGATCAGCACGGTCACGCTGTCGGCGTTGCGAACCTGGAGCGTGCCGCCGGAGCTGCTGACCGTGCCGCCGTTGGCGACGGCCCGGGCCAGCGCCAGGAATCTGACCTTGCCCGCCAGACCTCGCTGGTCGCCGGACACGCCGTCGAGCGCCACCGTCGTGCCGTCCGGGCTGGAGCGCGTGGTCCGCTGCGGGCTGTCGAACGTCGCGGAGAACGTGATCGAGCCGCCCCTGTCGGCGGTGAGGCGGATGGCGATCACCTGGTCCGGCGCGCTCGCGAACACCTCACGCCGGTAGCGCACGCCGTTCTGCAGGTACGTCGTGGTCGTGGTGGCGGTGGTCAGATCCAGGACCCGGCTGTAGTCCGAGACCCCGCTGCTGCTGCCGAAGGCGAGCCGCAGGTTGCCGACGGTCTGGTACGCCAGCTGGGCCGAGGGGTTGCCCAGCATGTTCTGGTCGATGAGACTCTGGGCCTGGCTCCACTGGTTCTGGAAGACCAGTTGCCGGATCTGCCCGAGAGCCCCCGCGCCCCTCGTGTTGCTCTGGTCGTACGGCCCGCCTGCCCAGATGGTGTCCTCGTTGAGCTGTAACCGCTCGGTGTCGACGTTGCCGAACACCATCGCGCCCAGCCGGCCGTTGCCGATCGGTAGTGCGCGCAGCCAGTCGGTGCCGGCGCTCTCGTCGTACCAGAGGGCCAGGTCGTTGGCGGCGCTCACCTCGGGAGGGACCGCCACCGCGGCCCGGGCGGCCGCCGTCCACTGGAACGGCGCCAGCGCGGCGCCGGCTCCGACCGCGCCGAATCGCAGCACTTGCCGTCGGGTGAAGTCAGACAATTCAGCTCTCCAAGTCCATGGGGGTCAGTGACACTCGGAATCGATTCGACTGGGGATGGCAGAGGTGAGGGAACCGGAAGGTGACCGACCGGCGCGTGCGCCCGTGCCTCCATGACTTCGGGCAAAGGGAAGCGCGGAGGCATTCAGCGCTGGACGCCATGCTTGCGGGAAAGGGAGCGCACACCATGAGGGCGTCGCGAACGGCGGCTCTCCGCCCCGCGCACCACCACCGGACAACGGGAGACCGCCTCGGGGCTCAGTGTGAAAAACCCGGCGAATTGTGTCAAGAGCAGGATTCCGCCGGTTCGGCGTCGCATAAATCGCCCCCGATCCCGGATCCGCCTTGCAGCCGGTCTGATCGGGGAACGCAGTCATCGGATGAAAGTTTCATGCGCCGTGCTCGCCCGTGAGTGCCGAGATTCCCTGATGTGGCCCTTGGGCCGAGTTCCTCGTTTGAGTGTGCGTATCGCGCCACTTGACACCATGCCCACGCCTGGGCTTTGCTCCGCTCCACCACCACCGGCCGATCTCTCGATGTGGAGGAGGGCGAAGACGAGCTCGAAATGTTAGCGCTAACACGATCTGGCGTGTGCTGGGGCCGGCGCGAATGGCCGGGCGACGACCGGCGCATTGGGAACAGGTCCCGCCTGCCCCGAACCCGGCTCGAACGCCTGAGGTAAGGCGCGGGCGGCACGGTCCGCATTCCATTCGAACGCCACCGGAATCGCATCTCGCGCGGGAAATCCCTGCGCTCGGCTCCGATGTCGCGTTTGCGGTTGGAATGGCGGATTATTCAGCGTTGCTGAATCCTCTCATCTATTTGCCGGTCGCCGCCTCTCCTGACATGGGAAAGATGTGGATCCCGTCAAGTGAGAGCGTTGTGGCGACCGTTTCGTTTTTGTTCCCAATATTCGTGCCGATCTATCGGTAATGGTGCAAACGCCGGTTCTTGTTCGGTATGCCTCGGAGCGAGATCGGCGGTGTGTTCGTCGTGGGCTCCCTCGGCGCGATCCTGGACAGCCTCGACGGACCACCTCAAACGGGGCATCTCTGTGGCCGCCGCCGTCGCCGTCTTCGTAGCCGCCTTCGCGGTCGTCTCCGGGGTCGTCTCCGGGGTCGCCTTCAGGGGCGTCGGCCGCATCTCTTGGCGTGGGCTCGCCCGCCCGCGGCGAACCCTGCCGCGACCAGGAAGGTCTCCCTAATCTGTGATCCCAAGAGATTGCTAGTTGATCTTGAACTAGCCTCAAGGGCGCGAGAGAATTAATACAAGTTTTCTAATCTCTTGATGGGGGTGTCATGGATCTGTTCGACATCGATACCGAGCGCACCCCTCATTCGAACACCCCTGACGACGGCTGGTGGGACCGTCTGATCGCCAATTCGCCGCTGTGGTCGTCCGACGGTTCATCCGCCCGCGATCCCTTCCCGATCATCAACTTCGAGCCCCGGCGGCCCGCCGACGCACCCGGAACCGCAAGCACGGATGCCTCGGAGGCGGACGCCCCAGGCGCCGAGACCACGGACGTCCCAGGCACCGATACCGACAGCGCAGACGCCACGCGTAGGGATGCCGCCGGTGCGAATGCCGTTGGAATGGACGGCGCTGGCGCGGATACCGCGTGTGGAGCTGTCGACGGCGCAGAGGCAGACAACGCGGACGCCACGCGTGGGACTGCCACCGGTACGAATGCCGCTGGCATGAGCGGTGCTGGCACGGACAGCGTTGACGCGAACGCCGCGCGTTGGGCCGCCGACAGTGCGGGATCTGACGCCGATGCCGCCCGTGGAGGGGATGCTGATGGTGCGGCTGCCGCTGGCGCGGCTGCCGCCGGTGCCGTGCGCGGGGCTTGTGATGGTGCGGCTGCCGCTGGCGCGAATGGCCCTGACGCGGGTGCCGCCCGTGGAGATGCCGCTGGCGCGGATGGCGCTGGCTTTGGTGCCGCGCGTGGTGCTGCCGATGGCGCGGGCGCTGCTGGCACGAACGGCACCGGCGCGGATGGTCCTGGCGCGGCCGGCCCGAGTGCGGGTGCGGGTGCTTCCGACGGTGCGGGTGGGGGTGCTTCCGGCGGTGTGGGTGGGCGTGATCGTGGCCGTGGTCGGGGTCGGGGTGGTGTGCGGTCGTCGTGGGTGGTGGTGGGGTCGGTTCGTGAGGTGGCCCAAGAGCTGGCGCTGACGCCGCTTCCCGATGACGTGGATGTGTGCCTGGCCGAGGCGGAG
Source organism: Microbispora hainanensis (assembly GCF_036186745.1). Taxonomy (NCBI): domain Bacteria; kingdom Bacillati; phylum Actinomycetota; class Actinomycetes; order Streptosporangiales; family Streptosporangiaceae; genus Microbispora; species Microbispora hainanensis. Next base: position 6,195,197 of record NZ_CP108086.1, read on the forward strand.
GAGTTGCTGTTCGCCCGGGATCGGATCACCTGCGCGCTGGCCGATCGGGTGGGGCGGGTGCATCGTGCGGGGCAGGCCAGGCAGCATGGGCATGCCTCCACCCGGTGCTGGTTGCGCACCAGTGGGGGGATGACGGTGGGTGGTGCGGGCCGCCTGCTCACGTTGGGGGCGGAACTGCAGCGCCTCCCCAAGGTGCGGGAGAAGTTCGCCACGGGTGAGTTGGCGGCGGGGGTGGTGGAGGCCATCTGCGCCGCTGTGGCCGGACTATCGGATGAGCAGGCCGGCCTGGCGGAGCCGATCTTGGTGGACCTTGCGGGCAAGGCCGGGGCGGCGGAGGTCGCCAAGGCCGGCCGCCATCTGCGGGCGGTGCTGGACCCCGATGGGGAAGAGCGGGATGAGCGGGCCGATTACGGGCGGCGGTTCCTGCGGGTCCGCCCGGGCAAGGGCGGCGGCGTGGAAGGGGAGTTCTACCTGCCGCGTGAGGCCGGCGCCCGGTTGATGGCGTTGTTGCAGGCGTACGCCAAGCTGAGGGCGCAGGGGGATGACCGCCCGCTGACGGTACGTCAGGCGGACGCGCTGATCGCCCTGCTGGAGCAGAAGATCGTCACCGAGCTCCTCGTCGTGGTCAGCGCCGAATCCCTCCCCACCGACCCCGAAACCACCGACCCCACCGCCGACGACCCATACCCCGCCGACCCGGCCACCGCCGACGACGTCAGCCACTACTTGGCGGACCTCGGCGACAGCGCCCCCAGCGACTACGCTCCCGACCCCGCCGGAAGCTCCGAGGCCCCGAGCGAGGCTGTTGCCACCGGCGACTGCGACAGCGACGCCGGAAGCGCCGACGACCCCACCGGGGCCGAGGGCGCCACCTCCGGCGTGATGGGCGACCCCGGCGCTGCGGGCGGCACCGACTGTCCCGACGCCGACAACACTGGCGCCCCTGCGCCCGCCGAAGCCGACGAGTTCGACACTGCCGAGGCCGAGGCAGGTGCCGGTACGGGTAGCGATGCCGGTGAGCGGCGGCCCGGCGAGTGCGAGCTGCGCGACACTGCAAGCATCGCCTCCGCCGAGGGCGGAGAGACCGTCAGCACCAGCTCTGCCGAGCGCCACGAGACCGCGCCCGCCACAGGCGGCGACGGCGACCGCGCTGCGGTCCAGTCTGGAGCACCGCACGCCACGCGGGCCGGGTCAGCATGCCTCGCCGCCGGTGGCGGGCATTCGCACACAGCACCTTCGGACACAGCGTCTTCAGGCGCGGCGGCTTGGGATGCGCCGCCGTCGGAGGCAGCACCCTCGGAGGCAGCGCGGCCGGATCCTCCTCCCGAGGACGCCTACGCACGTCACACCCACGCCGGGCCTGGGCCTGCGGGGGACTACCGGCATGGCCAGGACATACCGGGAACGCTGGGGACGGCGCTGGGAGCGTCGGCAGGCGGGCCGCCCGGGGTGTTGTCGCTTGGTGCGTCGTTGGGGATGGCGCCGGGGACCGCGCCAGGGTTGTTGCTGGCGACCGGGCAGGTGCTGCCCGTCTCCAGCGTGCACCGCCTCGCCCGCACCAGCACGTTGGTCCGGATCGTCATGAACGCCGACGGGCAGGTCCTGGACATGGGCCGCAAGGTCCGCCTGGCGACTCCTGCCCAGCGCCGGGCCATCTTCGCCCGGTATGCCACGTGCTGGGTCGACGGCTGCCCGCTCCCAGCGACCATGTGCCAGATCGACCACGCCGACAACTGGAGCACCGGCGGCCTCACCGACCTGAAGCTCCTCGGTCCGGCCTGCCAGTTCCACAACCGCGACCGCTACCAGCACCCCGACCGCTACACCCGCCGCAAAGAAGGCGAAGACCGCTGGGCCTTCACCTACCACCGCCTGGGCAGAATCCGGCGCGTGTCAAGCGAATCTACAACGTAAAGGCGGAAGGGTGTCACCGCTCGGTCGCGTCGAGCACGGGCTTGATGTCGATCACAGGTGTGCCGTCGATGGCCTCCAGTGGATGCACGCGCAGGCCCCGTGCGGGGTCGGTCTCCAGGACCGTGACCCGGTGCAGGCCGATGGGGTTGGGGCGGTCGGGGGAGCGGGTGGCGAACACGCCGGCCAGCGGGTTGCTCGTCTCCCCGCGCGGGTGGACCCGCAGGGTTTCGCGGTCGGCCTGGTGGAACCAGGTGAGGACGAGCACCTCGTCGCCCGTTGTCATCCCGTCGAGGGCCTCCCCGACTGCGGGATCGATCTCCAGCCAGGCGTCCGGCGCGCCCTCACGCCCCTGCCGGGGAGCTTCGGTGCGATCGGTAAGCGTGGAGCGTACGACTCCGACGGGCCGCAGCGTGAACGACATGGGTTCGCTCATGATCCATCTCCTTCTGGGGGGGGATCGGATGCCCACCATGTCATCCGGCACCGACATCCCCGGCCCGTTCCGTGGGAATGCCCACGAAATGGACGTCGAGGCGGGCACGTACGCGTTGGGGCCGAGGTCCGGCCGGCTCCTGGTCCTCACCGGGCGCGCCGGGCTGGGCGCCAAGGCCGGGCACGATCTGACGATCGAGGTGACCCGGTGGCGGGGCGAGGCCGTGGTGACGCCGGACGACCCGGCGGGCTGCCGGGTGACGCTGGAGGCCGAGGTGGCCTCGATGCGGGTCAGGGAGGGCACGGGCGGGGTCAAGCCGCTCACCGACTCCGACCGGGTAGAGATCGAGAAGAACATGCGCGAGAAGGTCCTCAAGGCGGATCGACACCCTCTGGTCACGTTCCGCTCGACCCGCGTCGAGGGGGATCCCGACGCGTTCCACATCGACGGGGATCTGACCATCGCAGGCGTCACGCGGCCGGTCACGGTGTACGGCGCGATCGAGGAGGGACGGGCCCGCGGCCGGGCCACCGTTGTGCAGTCCGAGTGGGGCATCCGCCCCTACACCGCGTTTTTCGGAGCGCTCAAGCTGCGCGACGAGGTCGAGGTCATCTTCGACGTACGGCTGGGGGAGGGGCGGGGCTGACCTGTGCGCAGGTTGGGGCACCATGGATGCGTGACTGTGGCACACGACGCGGGTATTGCCGAGCGGTTGGGACTGCTGACCGATCTCGTGGCCGACGGCGAGGTGGTGATCCTCAGCGGGGCCGGTCTGTCGACCGAGTCGGGGATCCCGGACTACCGCGGTGAGACCGGGCGCAGGCGCAGGGCCGAGCCGATGACCTACCAGACGTTCGTGAGCAGCGCCCCCGCCCGCAGGCGTTATTGGGCACGCAGCCACCTGGGGTGGCGTCACATCGTGGACGCCGCGCCCAACGCCGGGCACCGGGCGGTCGCCGAGCTGCAGCGTCGCGGCCTGGTCGCGGGGGTCATCACGCAGAACGTCGACGGCCTGCACCAGGCGGCGGGCGCGCGCGAGGTCGTCGAACTGCACGGCAGCCTGCACCGGGTGCGCTGCCTGGGCTGCGGCCAGCGCAGCTCGCGGGAGGCGCTCGACCGGCGCCTGCGGGCCGCCAACCCCGGCTGGCAGGCCAGCTCGGAGATGATCAACCCGGACGGCGACGCCGTCCTGGACGCGGACGAGATCGAGACGTTCCGCACCGTGGACTGCGGGGGCTGCGGCGGCGTGCTCAAGCCCGACGTGGTGTTCTTCGGCGAGAACGTGCCGCCGTCACGGGTCAAGGAGTGCTACGCGCTGACCGAGCGGGCCGGTCTGCTGCTCGTCCTGGGATCCTCGCTGACCGTCATGTCGGGTTACCGGTTCGTCCGGCGCGCCGCCGCCCGTTCGATTCCCGTCGCGATCATCAACCAGGGGCCGACCCGGGGCGACGGGGAGGCGCTGATGACCTTCGACGCCCCGCTCGGCACGACCCTCACCACCCTCCTGCGCAACCTCTCCTAGCAGCCTCTCCTAGGCGTGCACGTGCGCCGGGTCATCGGGATGGTGGTGCGGGTGCTGGGCGGCGCCCACCCGGTGCTCGTGGCCCGGCAACGGCACCCGGTAGAGACAGGTGTCGCAGTTCATCCGGATGTCGCCGCGCAGCGCCTCGTGGTAGCGCTCCAGCACGAGGCCGGCCAGCGCGGGCGCGGGCCCGATCACGTCGGCGCAGCGCACCTCGACCTCGGGGTGCGCCGCGGCCCACTCCCGTGCCTGCTCGGCCGTACGGTCCGGGAGCACGCCGCTGAACAGGAAGTAGGGCAGGACGACGATCCGGCGGGCGCCGAGCAGCCGGGCCCGTTCGAGCGCGGCCGGCACGCCGGGATCGGCGAGGCTGATGAACGCGGGCTCGACTCCGGCCAGGCCGCGTCCCTCCCACAGCAGCCGGGCCACCTTGACGTGTTCGGCGTTCGCGTCGGGGTCGGAGGAGCCGCGGCCGACGAGCACGACGGTGGTCTCCGGGCGCTCGGACGGGTCGAGCACCGCGTCGAGCCGCTCGTCGAGCAACTGGAGCAGGGTGGGGTGCGGCCCGAGCGGCCTGCCGTACGCGTAGCCGAGGCCGGGGTGGCGGAGCGCCTCCCGGCGCAGCGCGGCGGGCACGTCGCCCTTGGCGTGCCCGGCCGCGACCAGCACGAGCGGAACCACGCCGAGCCTCGTGTGCCCGGCCCTGGTCAGCGTCGCGACCGCCTCACGCAGCGGCGGGTAGGACAGTTCGATGAACCCGCCGGCGACCGGGACGGGGGACAGGGCGGCCACCTCCTCGACCAGCAGGTGGAAGCCGCGGACTCCGGCCGGGTCCCGCGTGCCGTGGCCGACGAGGAGCAGCGCCGGCGAGCCGGTCATAGTGGATCCTCCCGATCTTCTGAGGCGTACAGAAGTGCGTTGACGGCGGCGGCGGCGACCGCCGAACCGCCCTTCTCGCCGCGGTTGCTGACCGCGGGCAGTCCCGACGCGCGCAGGGCGGCCTTGCTCTCGGCCGCGCCGACGAACCCGACGGGCAGGCCGACGACGAGCGCGGGGCGGACGCCGAGGCGCAGGATCTCCTCCAGCGCGGTGGGAGCGTTGCCCACGGCCCACACCGCCCCCGGGCCCACCTCGTCGTACGCCAGGTGGACGGCGGCGGCGCTGCGGGTCAGGCCGTCCCGCGCGACGGCCCGGCGTACGTGGCAGACGGGGGCGACGGCGGTGATCCCGGCCGCGACCATCTCGACGTCGGTGACCACGGGGGCGCCGGCGCGCAGGGCGTCCGCGGCCCGCCGCAGGTCCTCCTCGGCGGAGACGACGAGGTCGGCCAGGTAGCCGAGGTCGGCGCTCGCGTGGATGACCCGCTCGGTCACGGCGCGGGTCAGCGGCGGCAGCCCGGAGGTGTCGGCCCGGGAGCGCAGGATCTCGTACGACCTCGCCTCGATGGGGTGCACGATCCTCATTCGGCGTACCTCCGGCCGAGCCCGGACAGCCGCCACACGATGGCGGCGCCCGCCCAGACGACGGCGAATGCGGCGACGATGACGTAGCCGAGCATCTCGAAGTGCTCGGCGAGCGACGCGTACGCCGCGAGAGGTCCGCGGAGTCCCCCGAGCCCACCGGTCCCGGCTGCCTCGGTCAGCAGCCCGGCGAGGTAGACGCTCGCGATGAAGGCGGCCACGACGACGGTCATCCCGGTCGTCGCCGCGTTGTAGTAGAGCCGCCGGGCGGGGCTGCGGTGCGCCCAGGAGTAGGCGCGCGACATCAGCAGGCTGTCGGCGGTGTCGCAGGCGGTCATCCCGGCCGCGAACAGCAGGGGCAGGGTCAGCACCGCGAGGGCGGGCAGCCCGCCCTGCGCCGCCGTGCCTGCCGACAGCGCGAGCAACGTGACCTCGCTGGCGGTCTCCAGGCCGAGCCCGAACAGGATGCCGACGGGATACATGTGCCACGACGACCGGATCAGCCCGCGCGCCCGGCGGCCGAGCATCCGGTTGAGCAGGCCGCGGTTGAGCAGCAGCACCTCCAGCTCGTTCCGGTCGAGCGTGCCGCGTGTCATCCGGCGCCACAGGCCGATCACCCCGGCGAGGACGAGAGCGTTGAGGACGGCGACGAGCAGCAGGAACGACATGGCGACCACCTGGGACACCAGGCCGCCGACGTGCCGGAGTTCCTCGACGCCGTCCCCGGCCGCCGCCGCTCCCGCGGCGGCCGCGACGATCATGGCGAGCACCAGGACGACGGTCGAGTGGCCCAGGGCGAAGAAGAAGCCGACGCCGACGGGACGGCGGCCCCGCTGCATCATGAGCCGGGTCGTGTCGTCGATGGCGGCGATGTGGTCGGCGTCGAAGGCGTGGCGGACGCCGAGGCTGTAGGCGAGCGTCCCGGCGCCCGCGAACGCCCCGGCCCCGGCCAGGCCGTTCGCGTAGTAGAGGTAGAGCGCCCAGCCCGCGATGTGCAGGGCGGCGACGACGGCGACGATGCCGCCGATCCTGGCCCGTTCGCGGGGCGTCCAGGCCCCGTGGGATTCGACACTGTGGGTTTCGACACTGTGGGTTTCGACACTCACGCCCGCACCTCCAGTACGGCGTCGACGGGGCATACCTCGGCGCACTCGCCGCAGCGGGTGCACCGGCTGTCGAGCACGACGAGCGAAGCGCCGGGCCGGCTGTCGGGCCGATCACCGGGCCGATCACCGGGCCGGCCACTGGGACGGATCGCGTGCTCGGGACAGGTGAGCAGGCAGGCGCCGCATCCGGCGCACGCCTCGGTTACTAGGTAGGCGAGGGCTGCCACGCGTACCCCCTCGGCGTCACGAAGCGGCCCGCCACGACCCTGCTGGACGTGGCGCCGACGATCACGAGACTGCGCATGGTCACGGCGGACACGTCGAGCCGGCCGAGCGTGGTCAGCGTGACGCTCTCCCCGGGGCGGGTCGCGTCGGTCACCACTCCCGCCGGGGTGCCGGGCCCGCGCCGTTCGGCGAGGATCTCCAGCGCCCGGGGAAGCTGCCGGTCGCGCCCGCGCGAGCGGGGGTTGTAGAAGGCCACGACGAGGTCGGCGTCGGCCGCCGCCCGCACACGCCGTTCGATCGCCTCCCATGGGGTGTGCAGGTCGGACAGGCTGATCGCGCAGTGGTCGTGGCCGAGCGGCGCGCCGAGCAGCGCGCCGGCGGCGAGCATGGCCGTCACCCCCGGCACACTCACCACATCGAAGGTGTCGTCGGCGAATTCGAGTGCCGGCGCGGCCATCGCGTAGACGCCCGCATCGCCGCTGCCGACGAGCGCGACCGCGTGCCCCTCGCGGGCCAGCCGTACGGCGGTGCGGGCGCGTTCCTCCTCCGCGCCGAGGCCCGACGCGATGACACGCGTGCCGGGGCGCAGCAGGTCGCGGATCTGGTCGACGTACTGGTCGAGGCCGACGAGGTAGCCACAGCGGCGCACTTCGGCGACGGCGCGCGGGGTCATCAGGTCGCGGGCGCCGGGGCCGAGGCCGACGATCGCGAGCCTGCCGCGGGGCCGCAGCCGTGCGACGGCCGCGGTCGCCATCGCCGACCTGCGCTTGGGCACCACGAGCTCGCCGCCGCCGGCGAGCGCGGCGGCCTCCGCCACGCTGGGGGTGCCGACCGCCCGGCGGACGACCTCGCTGGGGTGCGGCACCTCGACCCGGGCGAGCCGCTCGGCGGGGTGGGTGACGAGCGGCACGCCGAGCGTGCGGGCGGCCTCGACGATCCCGGCCTCGTCCGCCTTCACGTCGGCGGTGGCCAGGCGGACGACCGAGCGGGGCGACAGCCCGGCATCGGCGAGCGCCTCACGGATGAGCGCGAGGACCTCCTCGGCGGCGACGCCCCGGCTCGCGCCGACGCCGACGACGAGGCTCGGCGGCCGGACGACGACGGCCGGGCGGGGCGGTTCCACGAGCCGGTCGGTGACCACGACACACGGCGGACGCGGCGTCTCCGCCGCGACGACGGGCAGGGGCGGCAGCGGCCAGGTGGCGTCGGCGGTGAGCGTCACGCCCTCACCATCGAGGAGCGCACGGGTCACGGCCGCCACGTCGCCCTCGACCGGCAGGCCGAGCGTGTCGAGCGCGCCCGTCCCGGTGGCGTCGGTCGCGGTGGTGACGACGGGAGTCGCGCCGAGCACGTCGGCGACCTCGTGCGCGAGCCGGTTGGAACCCCCACTATGACCGTCGCCATGACCCCCGATCAGGGCCACGGCGAAGCGGCGCGCCTCGTCCACGCAGACCACCCCGGGGTCCTCGTGCTTGCCGCCCAGCAGCGGGGCGATCAGCCGTACGGTGGCGCCGGTCGCGAGGAAGCACACGATGCGGTCGCATTCGCGCCAGGCCCGCGCCAGGTCGGCCACCGGATACGACCGAGTGTGCGGCCACGCCCGCTCCAGCAGCGCGGCGGCGGCCCGGCCCGCCTTGGTCGCGGTGACCAGTCCGATGACCGTCATCGATGCCCCCACACGAGAAAGACGGGATTGGCGGCCACGAGCCTGGTCGCGCCGTCCGGCAGCGCGCCGAACCTGCTCGCCGCCAGCGACACGCCCCCGACCTCGTACGACGCCGTGGCCAGCGCGTCGCGTACGGCGGGCAGCCGGTCGACGGCGGCGAGCGCGACGACCACGGCCCGCGCGCCGAGGGCCGCCACGTGGCTCACCACGCCCGGCCCGCCGCCGCCCACGAACACGGCGTCCGGGGCGGGGAGCCCGGCCAGGCAGCCGGGGGCCGCGCCGTGCACCACCCGCACCTCGACGCCGTACGCGGCGGCGTTGCGGCGGGTGCGGTCGCACTGGGCGGGATCGCGGTCGACGGCGACGACGGCGGCGCCGAAACGGGCCGCCTCGACGGCCACGGAACCACTGCCGCAGCCGAGATCCCACACCAGGTCGCCCACGCGGGGACCGAGATGCGCGAGGGCCAGCGCCCGCACCTCCGCCTTGGTGATCATGCCGTCGCGGTGCTCGAAGCGCTCCTCGGGCAGGCCCCACCGTTCCGGAGCCGGGTTCGGCGGCGCGGCCCAGCCACGCGGAGACGGGCCGTCCGCCAGGCACAGCACCACGCTGGGGCCGGCCCACTCCCTCCCGGCGGCCTCCTCGGGCGTGCACGGGGTGACCCGCTGATCGGCGGCCCCGAGGCGTTCGGCGACCAGGAGACGGCGCGGCCAGCCGCGCAGCGCCGCGCCGATCTCGGCGGGACCCGCGCCGGGGGCGGTGAGCACGGCGACCTTCGCCAGCGCCCGGCAGGCGTTGACCGCCCGGCGGGGGTCGCGCCCGTGCGCGCTCACCACGACGGCGTCGTCCCAGTTCAGCCCGGCCAGGCCGAAGGCCGCCGCGACCGAGGAGACGGCGGGCGCGACCTCGACGTCCAGGCCGTGCTCGCGCAGCAGGCGGACGAGGCCGAAGAACCCGGGGTCGCCCGAGGCGAGCACGACGGCCGGGCCGTCGTGGCCCGCGAGGGCCCGCACGCCCGCCGTGACGTTCCCCAGCACGACGCGCTCCGCCTGCCGGGGGATGGACAGCGCGTCCAGGTGACGGGCGGCGCCGGCGACCAGCGTCGCCTCGGCCAGCCGCGCGGCCGCCCAGGAGGCGAGCGGCCGTCCGTCGACGCCGATGACGGTCACCACCCGCGTCACCATCCGCGTCACCATCCGCGTCACCACCCGGGTGCCTCCGCGCTGGAGGCGACCGGCGCGTTCCCGTCCGGATCGACCATGATCACCGAGGCGGTGAGCGCGCCGTCGCAGAACCGCTCAAGCACGTCCTTGACCCGGGCGCACAACACCCGCCCGGCGGGTTCGAGCAGCCCGGCGGCCTCCCACAGCTCGTACGCGTGCCGGGCGGTGTTGGCCTCGCCGACCCGCCCGGCCAGGGACTCGCCGCCGCCGGCCTCGCGGGTCACCCGGGCCAGCAGGTCCTTGTCGATCTTCGACCGGGTGTAGTGGGTCATCAGCACCCCGGCCGCGAGCTTGGTCAGCTTGCCGGCCATGCCGACGAACAGCACGTCGGTGAGCCCCGCGTCGACGGCCCGGCGCAGCGCGGCCCCGGTGAAGTCGCCGACCTCGACGAAGCACACGGGCGGCAGGTCGGGCCGCAGCCGCATCGCGGCGCGGTCGGTGCGCCCGCCCGTGGACAGCACGAGCGTGCGCTCACCCTGCGCCGCCATCACGTCGATGGCCTGCACGACCGAGGAACGCCACGACTCGGTGGAGAACGGCCGCACGATCCCGGTCGTGCCGAGGATCGAGATGCCGCCGATGATGCCGAGCCTGGCGTTGGTGGTCTTGCGGGCCATCCGCTCGCCCTCGGGCACGCTGATGATCACGCGGACGCCGCGCCGGCCCAGGTCGACGACCTCGCCGACGGCCTGGGTGATCTGTGCCCGGGGCACCGGGTTGATGGCCGGGCCGCCGACCTCCAGGCCGAGGCCGGGCCGGGTGACCACGCCCACGCCGACGCCGCCGTCCAGTTCGATGCCGGCCTCGGGCCGCCACGACACCGTCGCGGTCAGGTGCGCGCCGTGGGTCACGTCGGGGTCGTCCCCCGCGTCCTTGACGACGACGGCCGTGGCCTTCGCGTCCGCCACGTCGTAGGAGTCGACCGGCAGCGTCACCCGGCCGCCGCCCGGCAGCGGCGTGTCCACCGTGGACGGGGTGTCGCCGTGCGCGAGCGCGATGCTGGCGGCCTTGGCGGCGGCGGCCCCGCAGGTGCCGGTCGTCCATCCGGTGCGCAGCGCCCGCTTGCGCACCCGCATCGTGCGCGGCAGGTCGGGCTCGCGCAGTTCTGGGGTCTCGCTCATCATGATCCCCGCAATGCTCGGCGGGCGGCAGGGTCGGACCGGCGGTGGCCGTGGAAGTGACCGGGGTGATAGAGGTGCGAGCGCGTGCCGTGGGCCTCCAGCGCGGGCCCGACCAGCACCAGTGTGTGCTTCCACAGCCGGTGGGCGCGCATGGTCGCCGCCAGCTCGTCCAGGCGGCAGCGCAGCACCAGCTCGTCCTCCCACGTGACCCGGTAGCCGACCACGCACGCCGTCTCGGGCGGGTAGCCGCCCGCCAGCAGCTCCTCCTGCAACCGGCCCGCGCGGGCCGCCGACAGGAACAGCGCCATCGTCGTGCCGTGCGCGGCGAACTCCCGCACGGTCTCGCCCTCGGGCATGGGCGTCTTGCCGCCCTCCAGCCGGGTGAGCACGACCGACTGCGCGACCTCCGGCACGGTCAGCTCCCGCCGTACGGCGGCGGCGACGGCGGTGAAGCTGGACACCCCCGGCACGACCTCGGTCTCCAGCCCGAGCGCGGCGCACCGGTCGAGCTGCTCCTGGACCGCCCCCCACAGGGCGGGGTCGCCGGAGTGCACGCGGGCCACGCGCAGCCCGTCGCGGGCCGCCTCCTCATACAGGGCGACGGCCTCCTCCAGGGGCACGGCGGCGGAGTCGACCACCCGGGTGCCGTCGCGGGCGTGCTCGATCACGCCGGGATGGACCAGGCTGGAGGCCCAGATCACGACGTCGGCCTCGGCGATGGCCGCCGCGCCGCGCAGCGTGAGCAGGTCGGGCGCGCCCGGCCCCGCCCCGACGAAGGTCACCCTGCCCCTCGGAACAGGCCCGGTCACAGCCGGCCTCCCCGGCCCGTGCGCTTCCGGGTCACCAGCAGCGCGGACAGGTAGGGCCCGGCCTCGTCCGGATCGAGCCCGGCGGCGGGCCGCACGTCCTCCTCCGGCAGCCCGAGCGACGCGCCGTACACCGCGCCGCCGATGCGGCCGGAGTCGCGGACGGCGGCCAGGACCTGGGGCAGCATGCGTCCTCCCTTGTAGGCGACGACGGTGTCGTGGGCGTCGAGCGCCCCGCGCAGGGCGTCGAGCCCCGCCGTCAGCGGCATCAGCGCGAGCGACTCACGGCCCTCGACCAGGACGGTGCCGCTGCTCGCGGCGAGCGCCTGCATGGCGGTGATGCCGGGGACCGTGCGGACCTCCACCTCCGGCACGAGCCCGCGCACGGTCTCGGCCAGGTAGGTGAAGGTGCTGTAGACGTTGGGGTCGCCGATCGTCGCGAACGCGACCGTCCGCGCGCCGGTGTCGTACGTGGCGGCGACGGCCGCCCCAGCCGCGTCCCAGGCGGCGGCGCGGCGCGGGCCGCTCCCCGGTGGATCGCTGAGGGCGAACTCCAGCCGCAGCACGTCCCGCCCGGTGTGGGCGCGGACGATCCGCTCGGCGCGGCCCTCCTCGCCGGTGTCGGCGACCGGCACCACCACGACGTCGGCCTCACGCAGCACGCGCACGGCCTTCACCGTCACCAGGTCGGGGTCGCCCGGGCCGACGCCCACCCCGGTCAGCACGGGCCTCATGCGGCGGTCCCGGCGGCCCGTACGAGCTCGGGGGCCAGGCGGGGCGTGCCCGCCCAGTGGGGGTGGAGATAGGAGGCGTGCACGCCGCCCCGGACGAACCCCTCCCGCTTCGGCAGCACGTACGCCGGGGGGTCCCCGGCGGGCGGGGAGCAGGCCGTGCGGTGGAACTCGTGGGCGCGCACGACCGTGCCGTCGGGCCGTACGGCCTCGCGGTAGCCGAGCGTCAGCCGGCCGGTCATCCGCGCCCGCGTGGGCAGCACGCCGCACATCGGCGCGCCGTCGAGCGAGGCGGCCAGGTAGAGCAGGCCCGCGCACTCGGCCACGATGGGCGCGCCGCGGGCCGCCAGCCGGGCGACCTGCTCCCGGAGCGGCGTGTTGGCGGCCAGGTCGGCGGCGTGGACCTCGGGGAATCCGCCGCCGATCACCAGGGCCCGGGTGCCGGGCGGCAGCGCCTCGTCGCGCAGCGGATCGACGTACGCCACCTCGGCACCGGCGGCGGCCAGCAGTTCGGCAGTCTCGGCGTAGGAGAACGTGAACGCGGCACCGGCGGCCACCGCGACCACGGGACGGCCGGGCACCGGGGTTCCCACCGCGTCGGCGGCCGACCACGGCGTGACCGCGAGCGGCGACGCCGCCGAGGCCAGGCGCAGCACGAGATCGAGGTCGCAGTGCCGTTCGACCAGGGCCCCGAGGGCGGCGACGGCCTGCCGTGCCTGCGCGTCGCGTTCGGCGGCGGGCACCAGGCCGAGGTGCCGCGACGGCACGTGCACGGCCGCCTCACGCGGCAGGGCCCCGGCCACCGGGACGCCCAGGGGCCGCAGCGCCTCGCGGAGGATCTCCTCGTGGCGGGCCGAGCCCACCCGGTTCAGCACCACCCCGGCGATCCGTACGGACCGGTCGAAGGTGGCGAAGCCGTGCACGAGGGCCGCGACGGACGCCGCCTGGGACGACGCGTCCACCACGAGCAGCACGGGCGCGTCGAGCAGGCGGGCGACGTGCGCGGTCGACGCCTCGGACGTGGCGGCACGCCCGTCGAAGAGGCCCATCACGCCCTCGACGATCGCCACGTCCGCGCCGCGCGCGCCGTGCGCGAACAGCGGGGCGACCAGGTCCTCCCCGGCGAGGTACGCGTCGAGGTTGCGGCCGGGGCGGCCGGTGGCGAGCGCGTGATAGCCGGGGTCGATGTAGTCGGGGCCCGCCTTGTGCGGCGAGACGGCCAGGCCGCGCGTGGTCAGCGCCGCCATCAGCCCGGTCGCCACGGTGGTCTTGCCCGCGCCCGAGGCGGGGGCGGCGACGACGAGCCGGGGGATCGTCACCATGCGCGCGTCACCATTCGATGCCCCTCTGGCCCTTCTGCCCCGCGTCCATCGGGTGCTTGATCTTGGTCATCTCCACCACGAGGTCGGCGGCCTCGACCAGGCGGGGATCGGCGTCCCTGCCGGTGATCACCACGTGCTGGCGGCCGGGCCGGGCGCGCAGGGTCGCGACGACGTCGTCCACGTCGATCCAGCCCCACTTCATCGGATAGGTGAACTCGTCCAGGACGTACAGGCCGTAGGTCTCGGCGGCGAGGTCGCGCCTGATCTGCGCCCACCCCTCGCGGGCGTCGGCGGCGTGGCCGGCCTCGGTGCCGGGCCGCTGGATCCACGACCAGCCCTCGCCCATCTTGTGCCAGGTCACCGGGCCGCCCTCGCCGGTCTGCTCGTGCAGGCGGCCGAGGGCGCGCAGCGCGGCCTCCTCGCCGACCCGCCACTTGGCGCTCTTGACGAACTGGAACACCCCGACGGGCCAGCCCTGGTTCCAGGCGCGCAGCGCCAGGCCGAAGGCGGCCGTCGACTTCCCCTTCATCTCCCCGGTGTGCACGATGACCAGCGGGCGGTTGCGCCGCTCGCGCGTGGTCAGCCCGTCGTCCGGCACGTCGGCCGGTCTGCCCTGCGGCATCTACGCCACCCTCCTGACGTCACGCACCACCGCGGCCAGATGATCGGCCGCCAGCTCCTCCAGCCGGATCGCGGTCCCGCCGAGCGCGGCGGCGAGCCGCCCGGCCAGGCCGAGCCGTACGGGGCCGTGCTCGCAGTCGACGACGACGCTCGCGACCCCGGCGAGCCGCCGGGCCGCGGCGACCGGGTCGGGGCCCGCGGTGTGCCGCCCGTCGGTGACGACCACGAGCAGCGGACGGCGGCGGGGATCGCGCAGCCGCTCGGCGGCCAGCACCCGTTCGGCGCGGAGCAGCCCGGCGGCCAGCGGAGTGCGCCCGCCGGTGGCGAGCCGGGCCAGCCGGCCGGAGGCCAGATCGACGCTGGAGGTCGGCGGCAGCGCGACCATCGCCTCCGCGCCCCGGAAGGTCACCAGTCCGACCTTGTCGCGGCGCTGGTAGGCGTCGAGCAGCAGGGACAGCACGGCGCCCTTCACCGCGCGCATCCGCGCCCGCGCGGCCATCGACCCGCTCGCGTCCACGCAGAACAGCACGAGGTTCGACTCGCGCCCCTCGCGCAGGGATTCCCGCAGGTCCTCGCGGCGCAGCACCAGGCGGGAGCCGGCCCGGCCGCGCTCGTGCCCCCGCCTGTGCTGGTGCGGCGCGGCGGCGGCCAGCGTGGCCGCCAGGTCGAGCCGGCGCAGCCGTCCGTCCGGGGTGCGGGCGCCGACGGTGCGGCCGGACTCGCCGGTCGTGCGCCCGCGCCGTCCGGCGGGCCCGCCCCGGCCCGCCGCGTCCGGTGCGAGGAGCCGGGTCCGGTAGGGGGCACCAGGGTTCACGGGGGCCTGGTTCACGGGTGCCTGCTCGCCGCCCCCGCCGCCCGAGGGCCCGCCGTCGTCCGGCCCGCCATCAGGCCCCTTATCCGGCGTGTCATCCGCGTCGGTCAGTGCCTGTTCCAGCCGCTCCTCGTCTAGTCCTTGGCCGCCCGTGTCGTCGAACGGGTCGTCGAACGGGTCGTCGAACGGGTCACGGCGGCGCCGGTGGGGGAGCGCCAGCCGGGCGGCCGTCCGTACGTCGTCGGAGGTGACCTCATCCCTGCCCTCCCATGCGGCCAGGGCGACGGCCGTACGCGCCATCACGAGGTCGGCGCGCATCCCCTCGACGTCGAAGGCCGCGCACACCGCCGTGATCTTCCGCAGCGCGTCGTCGGGAAGCGCCAGGGCGGGCAGCCGGTCGCGCGCCGCCGCGATCCGCAGGGCGAGATCGTGCTCCCCACCGGCGTACGCGCGCGCGAAGCCGGCCGGGTCGGCCTCGAAGGCGAGGCGGCGGCGCACCACCTCGGCCCGCTCCGCCGGGTCGCGGGACGCGCGAACCTCGACGGCCAGGCCGAACCGGTCGAGGAGCTGCGGGCGCAGCTCGCCCTCCTCCGGGTTCATCGTGCCGACCAGCAGGAAGCGGGCCGCGTGGCGGACCGACACGCCCTCGCGCTCCACGTGGGCCACGCCCATCGCCGCCGCGTCGAGCAGCAGGTCGACGAGGTGGTCGTGGAGCAGGTTGACCTCGTCCACGTAGAGCACGCCCCGGTGGGCCGCCGCGAGCAGGCCCGGCTCGTACGCCTTGACGCCCTCGGTCAGCGCCCGCTCCAGGTCGAGCGACCCGGCCACGCGGTCCTCCGACGCGCCCACCGGCAGTTCCACCAGCCGGGCCGGGCGCGGGTGCGGGGACAGGCCGTTCGCGTGCGGGCCGTCCGGGCACGACGGGTCGGGCGCGGCGGGGTCGCAGGAGAACCGGCAGCCCGCGACCACCGCCACCCGCGGCAGCAGGGCCGCGAGCGACCGCACCACGGTCGACTTCGCCGTGCCCTTCTCGCCCCGCACGAGCACGCCGCCGATCGCGGGCGACACCGCGTTGAGCAGCAGCGCCAGCTTGAGGTCGTCGTGCCCGACGACCGCGCTGAACGGGTATCCCACGGTCACTTGCCCGCCTCCAGGTCGCCTTCCATCTCCAGGTACGTCGCCCGCAGCCCGTCGAGGGTCTGCGGCGACGGCTCGGCCCACAGGCCGCGGTCGGCCGCCTCCAGCAGCCGTTCGGCGATGCCGCGCAGCGCCCAGGGGTTGGACGCCCGCATGAACTCCCGCACCTGCGGGTCGAAGACGTAGGAGGAGGCGAGCGACTCGTACATCCAGTCGTCCACCACCCCGGCCGTGGCGTCGAACCCGAACAGGTAGTCCACCGTGGCCGCCATCTCGAACGCGCCCTTGTAGCCGTGCCGCCGCATCGCCGCGATCCAGCGCGGGTTGACCACCCGCGACCGGAACACCCGCCGCGTCTCCTCGCCCAGCGTCCGGGTGCGCACCGCGTCGGGGACGTGCGAGTCGCCCACGTACGCCGCCGGGGACCGGCCGGTCAGGTGGCGGACCATGGCGACCATCCCGCCGTGGTACTGGAAGTAGTCGTCGGAGTCGGCGATGTCGTGCTCGCGGTTGTCCTGGTTCTTGGCCGCCACGTCGATGCGCCGGAACGCCGCCTCCATGTCCGCGCGGGCCTCCCGGCCGTCGAGGCCCTCGCCGTACGCGTAGCCGCCCCACACCGCGTACACCTCGGCGAGGTCGGCGTCGTCGCGCCAGTTGCGGGCGTCGATGAGCGGCAGCAGGCCGGCGCCGTACGCGCCGGGTTTGGAGCCGAAGACGCGGCTGGTGGCGCGGCGCTCATCGCCGTGCCGGGCGAGGTCGGCGTGGACGTGCGCGCGCAGCGGGTTGACCTCGGCGGGCTCGTCCAGCGCAGCGACCGTGCGGACGGCCTCGTCGAGCAGCGCCACGACGTGCGGGAACGCGTCGCGGAAGAATCCGCTGATCCGCACGATCACGTCGACGCGGGGGCGGCCCAGCTCCTCGGCGGGCATGACCGCGAAGCCGGTCACCCGGCGGGAGGCGTCGTCCCACTCCGGGCGCACGCCGAGCAGCGCCATGATCTCGGCGATGTCGTCGCCCTGGGTGCGCATCGCGCTGGTGCCCCAGACCGTGAGCCCGACCGTGCGCGGATGTTCGCCGGTGTCGGCGTGGTAGCGCTCGACCAGCGAGGCCGCGAGCGCCGAGCCGGTCTCCCAGGCCAGCCGTGACGGGATGGCCTTGGGATCCACGGAGTAGAAGTTGCGGCCGGTCGGCAGCACGCCGACCAGCCCGCGCGTGGGCGACCCGGAAGGACCGGCGGGCACATATCCGCCGTCGAGCGCGTGCAGCACATGCGCCACCTCGTCCGTCGTCCGGTCGAGCCGGGGCACGACCTCGGTCGCGGCGAAGCGCAGCACCCGGGCGGCCTCCGCGTGGTCCGTGACCGTGCCGGCCGCCGCGGGATCCCAGCCGTGGTCCTCCATCGCCTGGACCAGCCGCCGCGCCTCGGCCTCGAACGCGTCCACCTCGGCCGTACCCGCGTCCGGGGAGAGGCCGAGGGCCTCGCGCAGGCCGGGCAGCGCCCCGGCGGCGCCGGCCCAGACCTGGCGGGCGCGCAGCACGGCGAGCACCAGGTCGACCCGGGCCTCACCGGTGTGCACCTGGCCCAGCACGTGCAGGCCGTCGCGGATCTGCGCGTCCTTGATCTCGCACAGGTAGCCGTCGACGTGCAGCAGGAAGTCGTCGAACTCCGCGTCCTGCGGCCGCTCGTCCACGTGCAGGTCGTGGTGGAGCCGGGCGGCCTGGATCAGCGTCCAGATCCGCGCGCGTACGGCCGGCAGCTTGGCCGGGTCGAGCGCGGCGACGGTGGCGTGCTCGTCCATGAGCTGCTCCAGGCGGGCGAGGTCGCCGTAGGAGTCGGCCCTGGCCATCGGCGGGATCAGGTGGTCGACGACGGTGGCGTGCGCCCGCCGCTTGGCCTGGGTGCCCTCACCGGGGTCGTTGACGATGAACGGATAGACCAGCGGCAGCGCGCCGAGCGCGGCGTCGGGCGCGCACGACGCCGCCAGCCCGAGCCCCTTGCCCGGAAGCCACTCCAGCGTGCCGTGCTTGCCGAGGTGGACGACCGCGTGCGCGCCGAACTCGCGGGCCAGCCACCAGTACGCCGCGAGGTAGTGGTGGCTGGGCGGCAGGTCGGGGTCGTGATAGATGGCGACCGGGTTCTCGCCGAATCCCCGGGGCGGCTGGATCGCGAGCAGGACGTTGCCGAACCGCAGCGCCGCGAGCACGATGTCGGTGCCGTCCACATAGAGGGAGCCCGGCGGCGGCCCCCAGTGGGCGGTCACCGCGTCGCGCAGGTCGCCGGGCAGCGCCGCGAACCACTCCCGGTAGGCGTGCAGCGGCACGCGGGCGGGGGCGGCCTCGATCTGCTCCTCGGTGAGCCACTCCACGTCGTGGCCGCCGGCCGCGATCAGGGCGTGGATCAGCGCGTCGCCGTCGTCGGGCGCGTCGCCCACGTCATATCCGGCGTCGCGCAGGGCGCGCAGCAGCACGACGGCGGAGGCCGGGGTGTCGAGCCCGACGGCGTTGCCGACCCGGGAGTGCCGCGTGGGATAGGACGACAGCACGATCGCCAGGCGCTTGTCCGCGTTCGGCACGTGGCGCAGCCGGGCGTGCGCGACCGCGAGCGCGGCCACCCGGGCGCACCGCTCGGCGTCGGCGACGTAGACCGGCACGCCGTCGGGCCCGTCCTCCTTGAACGAGAACGGCACGGTGATCAGGCGCCCGTCGAACTCGGGCACCGCCACCTGCATCGCGGCGTCCATCGGGGACAGCCCGGCGTCGGAGTCCGCCCACACCGCGCGGGGCGTGGTCAGGCACAGCGCCTGCAGCACCGGCACGTCGAGGGCGGCCAGCGCCCCCGCGTCCCAGGCGTCCTCGTCGCCCCCGGCGCTCGCGGCGGCGGCGACCGCCCCGCCCGCGGCCAGCACGGTGACGACCAGCGCGTCCACGGGCCGCAGCAGGTCGAGCAGGTCGTCACCCGCGCCCCGGAGCGATCCGCAGAAGACCGGCAGCACGTCGGCGCCCGCCGCTTCGACGGCGTCGCACAGCGCGTCGACGAACGCCGTGTTGCCCGACAGCTCGTGCGCCCGGTAGTAGACCACGCCGACCAGCGGGCGGCCCTCCCGGCGGGCGCGGCCGGGCCGTACGCCGGACTCGGGCGTGGGCCGGGGCGGCGCGAAGCCCTCGCCGGTCAGCAGGAGCGTGTCGGACAGGAAGCGGCGCAGCTCCGCGAGGTTGTCCGGGCCGCCCTCGGCCAGATAGGCGAGCGCCTGCGCGGCGACCCCGGACGGCACGGTGGACAGGGCCATCAGCGCGGCGTCCGGGGCCTGCTCGCCGCCCAGGACCACGGTGGGCAGCCCGGCCGCGAGCACGGCGTCGAGTCCCTCGGGCCAGGAGCGCCTGCCGCCGAGCAGCCGGACGACGACGGCGTCCACGCCGTCCACCAGGGCGGGCACGTCCTCCGCGGCCGTACGCGCGGGGTTGGCGACCCGCCAGCCGGCCCCGCTCCGGGTCGCGGCGAGCAGCTCGGTGTCGGCGGTGGACAGCAGCAGCATCCTCGGCGGTGTCGTCATGGACGGTCCTCCCGCAGCGTGAGCTCGGCGATGGGCAGGCCGGTGGGCACGCCGCGCTCGATGAGCCGCCACACGGCCTCGGTGTCGAGGTGCTCCTCCACGAGGTCGCCCAGGGCGTCGAGGCGGGCCTCCCGGTGCGCGGCGAACGTTCCGGTCCCGGGCAGCCAGGCCCGGCCGGTGACGGCGGCGACCTCGGCGAGGAAGGCCCGGCGGAATCCGTCGCGCTCGAACAGGCCGTGCCAGGTCGTGCCCCACACCTGCCCGGCCCGGCAGCCGTCGAGGAACGGCTCGCCGCCGTCGAAGGTCACCCGGCCGTGGTGGATCTGGTAGCCCGCGACCACGTGACCCCGCCACTCGCCCTCCGCGAGCGTGAGCACCTTGCCCGGCGCGTACGCCGTCCGGGCAGGCAGCAGCCCGAGGCCGGGCACCCGGCCGGCCCGGCTCTCGACCTCGTCGTCGATGACCGTGCCGAGCATCTGGTAGCCGCCGCAGATCCCGAGCACCGGGCGGCCCTCGGCGGCGCGGCGGCGCAGCGCCTCGTCCAGGCCGCGCTCGCGCAGCCAGGCGAGGTCGCCGACGGTGGCGCGGGTGCCGGGCAGCACGACGAGGTCGGCGTCGGCGAGCTCGGCGGGGGTGGTGACGAGGCGGACGCTCACCCCCGGCTCGGCGGCGAGCGCGTCGGCGTCGGTGACGTTGGACATGCGCGGCAGCCGCACGAGGGCCACGCGCAGCACGTCACGTCCCACCGGCGGGGTGAGCAGGCCGGGACGGCTGTCGAGGTCGAGGGAGTCCTCCACGTCGAGCCACAGGCCCGAGCGCCACGGCAGCACGCCGAGGCACGGCCGGCCGGTCGCCTCCGTGAGCCAGTCGAGCCCCGGCCGCAGCAGCGCGAGGTCGCCGCGGAACTTGTTGACCACGAAGCCCGCGATGTGCCGCTGGTCGTGCCGGTCGAGCACGGCGATGGTGCCGGCGAAGTGCGCGAGCACGCCACCCCTGTCGATGTCGCCGACGACGAGCGCCGGCAGGCCGGCGGCGCGGGCCAGGCCCATGTTGGCGATGTCGCGGTCGCGCAGGTTGACCTCGGCGGGGCTGCCCGCGCCCTCGCAGATCACGACGTCGTAGCGGCGGCGCAGGCCGTCGAGCGCGTCGAGGGCGACGTCGAGCAGGCGCATCTTGTGGTCGCGGTAGGACATGGCGTCCACGTCGGCGTGCGCGCGGCCGAGCACGACCACGTGGGAGTGCCGATCGCCCGCGGGTTTGATCAGCACCGGGTTCATCGCGGCCTCGGGCTCGACCCGGGCCGCCACGGCCTGCATCGCCTGGGCCCGCCCGATCTCGCCGCCGTCGGCGGTGACCATCGAGTTGAGCGCCATGTTCTGCGCCTTGAACGGCGCGACCCGTACGCCGCGCCGGGCCAGCCACCGGCACAGGCCGGCCACCAGCACGCTCTTTCCCGCGTCGGAGGTCGTGCCCGCCACGAGCAGGCCGCCGCCGGCCACGTCAGCAGGTGGAGCGCGAAACCGGCAGTGAGGCGCGTCTGCGCAGGCCTGTCCGGGCCATGGCATGTCCCCCCTGGGGGTATCCGCGCCCCCGGTAGAAGGTCCGACGGCCGGAGTATCCTGGCTCCCGGATCAGCGCTCCCCTCAGCCTTCCCGCCCGTGCTGGGCAGTGGCGTGGGTGAGGTTCGCTCCCCGGTGACAGTGGCGGGACCGCGCCGGATTCACACCGGCTTCCTCCGCGTCCGTCGCTTGCGGGGTCAACTTACACCTTCGTGCCGGATGTCCCGCAAGTACGGTCTGTCGGATATATCGGAATCGCTACGTATGTCGGGCCGGTGTGGTGTGCCCGGATCGGCTTTGCCATGATGCCCGGGTGAAACGGGGGAGGGCAGTGCTGGGGCGGCTGCCGTTGGTGATCCGACGTGCGCTGGCCGAGCCGCTGCTGCTGGCGGCCGCGTTCGGCTCCATCCTGCTCGCCACCACGGCGATCGCGGCGCTGCTGCTGCACGCGGGGTCGGCGAGCCAGGCGGGCGTGCGGAGGGCCCTGGACACGGCACCGCTCGCCGCCACCGCCACCGTCGTCACCTCCTCGGTCACGTCCGGGGACTTCGCGAAGGTCGACCAGGCCGTCCGCGCGGGCATCGCCCACGCCCATGGCGAGGTGCCCGTACGGGTCACCGCGCGCGTCGAGTCCGCCTCCTACGCGCTGAGGGGACGAGATAAAGGTGGTCAGCCCGTCCTGACCCGGTTCGCCACGTACGAGGGACTGGACGGCCAGGCCGACCTGGTGAGCGGCCGATGGCCCACGCGGAAAGGGACCGCGGGGACGGCGCGGGGAACGACAGCGGGGACGGCAGGCGATACGGCCGTCGCGCTCTCGGAGCCGGCCGCGCGGGCGATGAGGGTCTCCACCGGCGACACGTTCACCGTCGTCGGACGCCTGGACGGCAAGCCGGCCCGCGTGCGCGTCTCCGGCGTCTTCCGGCTGCGCGACCCCGACGACCCGCGCTGGACGGGAGAGGACCTGCTGCGCCACGGCACGCAGACCGCCGACTTCACTTCCCGAGGCCCCATGGTCGTGCCGGCCGGCGTCTTCCTCGACCGGTTCGCGGCCGGCGCCTCGGCCCGCTGGCTCGCCGAGCCCGACCTGCGCCGGCTCCCGCCCGAGCGACTGCGGCCGTTCTCGGCGTCGGTCGCCGGGATCTCCGCCGACGTACGGTCCGGCTGCCCCCGGTGCACGGTCACCGAGACGCTGTCCGGCACACTGCTGCGGCTCGACCACGGCGCGCTGGTCGCCCGCTCGACCATGCTGGTGCCGGTGCTCCAGCTGCTCGTGCTGGCCGCGTACGCGCTGGCGCTGACCGCGCGGCTGCTCGCCGAACACCGCCGGATGGAGACGGCCCTGCTGCGATCGAGGGGCGGCGGGTCGCCGCGGCTCGCCGCCATGGCGGCGGGGGAGGCGCTGCTGATCGCGCTGCCCTGCGCGCCCGCGGCGCCGTTCCTCGCACCCGTCCTCCTGCGGCTGCTGAGCGCCTTCCCCTGGATCGAGGCCACCGGCGTGGAGCCGCCCCGCGCGCCCGACGGCAGCACGTTCGCCGTGGCGGCGGTGGTCGCGCTCGCCTGCGCCGCCATGCTGGCGGCGCCGCCCCTGCTCGCCGCCCGCCGCACGTACGTCGAGGAGCAGGCGGCGCGCGGGCGCGCCGACCGGCCCGGCCTGGTGCAGCGGGCCGGGGCCGACGTGGCACTGCTCGTCCTGGCGGCCCTCGCCATCTGGCGCCTGCGCGGCCAGGACGCGGCGGAGACGACGCGCCTCGGCGGCGAGCTCGGGCTCGACCCGCTCGTCGGGGCCGGGCCGGCGCTCGCCCTGCTCTGCGGCGGGATGGCCGCCCTGCGGCTGGTGCCCGCCGTCGCGAAGATCGCCGAGCGGGCGACGCGGCGACGCCCCGGGTTCGGCCCGGCCGTGGCCGCCCGGCAGGTGAGCCGGCGCCCGGCCCGCTATTCGGGCCCGGCGCTGCTGCTGACGATGGCGACGGCGATCGGCGTGCTGTCCCTGACCACGGCCGCGACCTGGCGCTCCGCCCAGGAGGACCGGGCCAGGCACGTCGCCGGATCCTCGCTGCGCGTCCCGGCCCTGCCCGGCGACGACGCCCGGACCTTCACCAGGCTGCCGGGGGTCGCGGCGGCCGTGCCCGCGCACCGCGCCACGGTCGTCGCCGACGGCGCGGACGCCACGCTGATCGCCGCCGACGCGGCGGATCTGGGCCGGGTGCTGCTGCTGCGCCCCGACCTGTCGCAACTGCCGCCGGCCACGCTGGCCTCCCGGATCACCGGGTCCGCCGGGCGACCGCTCCCGGTCGTGGTGACCCCCGGGCTGGCGGACACCACCAGGATCACCGCGGGCACGGCGGCGATCCCCGTCCGGGTCGTGGGCGTCGTCACGGCGATGCCCGGCACGCCCGAGGGCACCCCGGCCCTGCTCGCCGACCTCACGGCGTTCCGGGGGAAGGGCGCCGAGGGGCAGGTGACGGAGTGGTGGCTGGCCGCCGACGGTTCCACTCGGGATGCCCTGGCCGCCTCGGGACGCGGCAGGGACATCGTGGACGCGGCCGCCCTCACCGCCGGTTACCGGGACGACCCCACGGCGGCCGGTCTGCAGGGCGCGCTGCTGCTCGGCTTCGCGGCGGCGCTGGCGTTCGCCGTGCTGGGATTCCTGGTCAACACGGCGGTCTCGGCGCGCGAGCGCAGGGGGGAGTTCGCCGTGCTCGGCGCGCTCGGCGTGAGTTTCCGGCAGACGCTCGGCCTGCTCGCGGCCGAGCAGTCGTTCGTGATCGGGCTGTCGCTGGCCGGTGGGGTGGCGCTCGCCGTGGCCGTCTCCGCCGCGGTGGTGCCGCCGATGGTGTCAGCCGGATACGCGACCGCGGGCGGGCTGCCGGTGTCGCTCCACGTGCCGTGGCCACAGGTGGCGGCGCTCGCCGTCGCGATCCTCGCGGTGCTCCTCGCGATCGTGGCGGGGCTCGCGCGGTCGCTGCACCGCCGTGAGCCGGCCGCCGTGCTGCGTGCGGGGGAGGCGTCATGATCCGCCTGCCGGGAGTGCACGGGCTTCTGGGAGTGCACAAGGGTGTGGCCGCGCTGCTGGCCGCGCTGGTCTTCGGCGCCGCCCTGGTCGTCTCGGCCCTGCCCCGCATGGTCGAGTCGTCCCTCGACGCGGCGGCCAGGTCGGCCGTCGGCTCCGCCCCGCCCGGGACGGCCTCGCTGGCGGTCCAGTTCACCCGCCGGCCGTTCGACCCGAGGGGGATGCGGACGACGAAGCAGGTGGCCAAGGCGGACACCGCCTGGCGCGCCCTGCTCCCAACGGCGCTGCGGGAGGTCGCCGATCCCGGCCGGCTCTACGACTTCGCCACCTCGTCGCCGATCCTGATCGACGACCGGGCGCATCGGTATATGACGCTGAAATGGGTCTCAGGGGCGGGCCGGCATGTGCGGTACGTCAAGGGCGGCCCACCTGGCCGCGGCTCCGGCACCCGCGTCGAGGTGGCCGTCCCCGCGGTCGCCGCCACGGAGATGTCGATCAGAACGGGCGACACGCTCCGCCTCGGCGACCTGACCGTGAAGGTCACCGGGCTGTTCGAGCCGGTGCGTCCCGCCGACCGGTTCTGGGCGCTGGAGCCGGAGCTCACCTACGTCATCCACCACCGCGTGCCGCTCGCCATGGACGACGACCTGATCGTCACCGCGCTCGCCGACGGCGACAGCCTCGCGGGCGCCGAGCTGCCCATCCTCTTCCGATGGCTCGTCACCCCGGCGCAGGAGCGCATCGGCGCGGGCAACGCGGCGGCCGTGCTCGCCGACACGGCGGAGTTCGGCCGCCGCCTGGGCAGGCAGGACCTCGAAGTCACCCTGTCGACCGGGCTCGACCGCATCCTGGCGGAGTACCTGCAACGGCTGGCCCTCACGCGGGCGCTCATCACGGTGTTCCTGAGCGGGCTGGCCGTCGTGTGCCTCGGCACCACGGCCCTGGCCGTGCTGCTGTTCGCCGGGCGGGTGCGCGGCGACCTGCTGCTGATGCGCGCCCGCGGCGCGTCCCTCGCCCGGACCATGCTGACCTGCGGCGGAGCGGTCGCGCTCGTGGCGGTGCCGGCGGCCGCGGCGGGCCAGGCGGCCGCGGGCTTCGTGCCGGGCGCCCCGACGGCGGTCGCGCGGCTGGGACCTGCCGCGCTGGCGGCGGGGACCATCGCGATCGCCTGCGCCGCCGCGCTGGTCCGGTCCGGCGGCCGGCGGTCGGGGAACGCGCTGCGCCGCATCGTGCTGGAGCTCCTGGTGCTCGCGCTCGCGGTGGCGAGCGTGCACCTTCTGCGCACTCGCGGGCTCGGCACGGGCGGTCTCGGCACTGGCGGTCTCGGCACGGGCGACGCGTTCCTCGCGCCCGGGCCGGTGCTGCTGGCGCTGGCCGCCGCGCTGGTGGTGCTGCGGGCCGGCCCGGCCCTGATCCACCTCGCCTTCCGGGCCGCCGCCCGGCGCAGCGGCGCCGTGCCGTTCCTCGGGCTCGCCGCCGCCCGGGCCGTGCCGAGCGCCGCGCTGCCGGTGCTCACGCTGCTGCCGGCCGTCGCCCTCGCGGCGTACGGCATGGTCACCGCCGGAGGGCTGGAGGAGGCCCAGCGGCAGGCGGCCTGGGAGCGGACCGGCGCGGAGATCAGGGTGGAGCGCGCGGAGGGCATCGCGCCGGAGACGCTGGAGCAGATCGCCCACGCGCCCGGCGTCAGGGCCGTCGTCCCCGCCGCGGTCGGCACGACGGTCGCCGAGGTGGGCTTCGGCGGGCGGCCGGCCACGGTCGTCGCCGTCGATCTCGGCGCCTACCACCGGCTGGTCGCGGGCAGCCCGCTCCGCCTGCCGCCGCCGGGCAGCGGCGCGCTGGTCTCGCGCGACCTGTCGGCCGCGGGGAGCTTCGACGTCGGCTGGCCCGCGCGGACGACGGTCACCCCGGCGGGGACCGTCGACGCGATGCCCGGGGTGGCGGCCGGCGACGGCGCCCTCATCGTGCTGCCCGGCGCTCCCGCACAGGTCAACACGCTGCTGATCGCGGGAGACCCCGAAGCGGTCAGGCCGCTGCTCCCGTCCGGCGCGAACATGACCACCGTGGCGGGCGCGCTCGCCGAGATCACCGGGGCGCCGCTGACGGCGGCGCTGACCGCCGCGCTGCGGGTCGCCGCCGCGGCGCTGGCCGCGTACGCGCTGGCGGCCGTCGCGATCGCCCTGACCGGGGGCGCGGCCCGGCGCGCGGAGGACCTCGGGCTGCTGCGCGCCCTCGGCCTCACGCGCAGGCAGGCCGGGCTGGTCACCGTCCTGGAGGCGGCCCCGCTGCTCGTCCTGACCGCCGTCGCCGGGCTGGCGGCCGGGCTCGCCATGCCCGCGCTGATCGGAATCGACCTGTCGGCGTACGCGGGCGGGCGCCAGGGCGCGCTGTCGGGCGGCGCGCTCCTGCCCGCGCTGCCCGGCGTTGTCGCGGGTGCTCTGGCCGCCGGGGTCGCCGCCGTCGCCCTCGCGGGCGCCTATTGGGGAGGAAGACGTGGACACGCTGGCTGACCTGGAGGCCCGGGCCACGCGGGGCGGACCCGTGTTCGGCGCGGACGCCCACATCCTGTGCGACAACCTCGTGCGGATCTACAAGACCGAGGGGCCCGCCGCGGTCGAGGTGGTCGCGCTGCAGGGTCTCGACCTGCTCATCGGCCGGGGCGAGCTGGTGGCGGTCGTCGGAGCCTCCGGGTCGGGCAAGTCGACGCTGCTCAACATCCTGTCGGGGCTCGACGTGCCGACGGCGGGGCTCGCCCGGGTCGCCGGGATCGACCTGCTGTCCATGACCCCCCGCGACCGCCTCCGCTACCGGCGTTCCGTCGTGGGCTTCGTCTGGCAGCAGACCTCCCGCAACCTGCTGCCGTACCTCACCGCGCGGGAGAACGTCATGCTCCCGATGCGGCTGGCGGGCGGCACGTCGCGGCGGGCCAGGTCGTCGCGTACGGACGAGCTGCTGGAGCTGACGGGAATGGCGGACCGCGCGGACCGGCGGCCCGGGGAGATGTCCGGCGGCGAGCAGCAGCGGGTGGCCGTCGCCGTGGCGCTGGCCAACGCGCCCGAGGTGGTGCTCGCCGACGAGCCCACCGGGGAGCTCGACAGCGAGAGCGCCGAGACGGTCTTCGGCGTGCTGCGCCACGCCAACCGGGAGCTGGGCGTCACGACCGTCGTCGTGACCCACGACCCGATGGTGTCGCAGCAGGTCGACCGGACGATCGGCATCCGCGACGGCCGCACCTCCAGCGAGACGTTCCGCCGCACCTCCTCCGACGGGAGGGTGGTCGCCGAGGAGTACGCGGTGCTGGACCGGGCCGGGCGCCTGCAGTTGCCGAGGGAGTTCATCAACGCCCTGTCGATGGAACACCGGGTGCGCCTGGAGCTCGAACGCGACCACATCGGGGTGTGGCCTTCCGGGGTGGATGAGGAGACCGATGAGTGAGCCGCTGGTCGTCGTAGAGGGACTGCGCAAGACCTATCCCGCGGGCGTGCGCGCCCTCAGAGGGGTCTCCTTCGAGGCCAACCCCGGCGAGCTGGTCGCGATCCGCGGGCGTTCCGGCGCGGGCAAGACGACGCTGCTCAACCTGGTCGGGGGCCTGGACCGGCCCGACGAGGGCCAGGTGCGGGTGGCGGGGCAGGCCGTGCCCGAGCTGCCAGAGGAGGGCCTGCTGCGGCTGCGGCGCGACGTCGTCGGGTTCGTCTTCCAGTCGTTCCGGCTGATCCCGGTGCTGTCGGCCGCCGAGAACGTGGGCGTGCCGCTGCGGCTGGCCCGGGTGCCCGCCAAGGAACGGGAGGCGCGGGTCAACGTGCTGCTGTCCCTTGTCGGGCTGGCAGGCCAGGCCGAGCAGCGGCCCTACGAGCTGTCGGGCGGCCAGCAGCAGCGCGTGGCCATCGCCAGGGCCCTGGCCAACCGGCCCCGCCTGCTGCTGGCCGACGAGCCGACCGGTCAGCTCGACTCCCAGACCGCCCGCCAGATCATGGAGCTGCTCCGGGTGCTCGTCCGGGGCGAGGGCGTCACCGTGCTGGTGGCCACGCACGACGAGGGCCTCGTCGGTCTCGCCGACCGCGTGCTGGAGCTGAAGGACGGCGAGTTCCTGCCCTGAAAAAGACCCGGGGGCTCAGGCCCACGGGAGGGCGGCGCGGCGGGCCCAGTAGGTCTCGGCGTCCTCCGCCAGCCCGGCGAGCGCCTTCTCGGCCTCGTCGTCCCAGGTCACGGCAGATGCCGTCAGGTTCTCGGCGAGCTGGGCGGTCGTGGCCGCGCCGCTCAGCACGATCCCCGCCCACGGGCGGGCGAGCACGGCGGCGAGCGCCAGCGCGTCGGGGGTGACGCCGCGCTCGCGTGCGGCGTCCGCCAGCGCCGGCGGCGCGCCCCGGGAGGTCAGCCTGCCGTTGGCCACGCCCTCCTTGACGATCACGGTGAGCCCGGCGGCGTGCGCCCGGGCCAGGGCCTCGCCCGCCGAGCGCTCCAGCAGGTTCCAGGTCGACTGCACGGTGTCGAAGAGCCCGGTCGCGACCGCCCTGTCGATCGTCGCGGCCTGGCGGGGGCCGGTGGTCGACAGGCCCACGGCGACGCCCCCGGCGCGCAGGGCGCGCAGCTCGCCGAGCACCTCCTCGTCGTCGAGCACCCCGCTTTCCACCGTGGCGGAGTGGATCTGGTAGAGCGTCAGGTGTTCGCCGAGCAGCTCCCGGGTCTCGCCCAGCTGGCGGCGCAGCCGGGCGGCCGACAGGTCCTTCTCCTCGTGGCGCGCGGCGTCCATGCGCCAGCCGCCGACGTACTCGTATCCCCACTTCGACCCGATTTCGATCTCCCCGGGCCGGATGCCCCGGTCGGCCAGCCAGCCCGCCAGGAACTCCTCCGCCCGGCCGTAGGACCGGGCCACGTCGACGTACCGCACGCCCGCCGCCCACGCGGCGTCCAGCACCTCCCACGTGCGGGCCCGCATCGCCGCCACGTCACGGTCCCTGCCGAGGTCCTCGTCCCTGCCCAGCGTGATGTACGCGGGCCGCCCGACGGCCGCGAGCCCGAGCCCCATCTCCTGCACCCACTTCCGCATGCGCACCACGCTATGGGGATTCGGAGGCACGTGTGGCGCGGGGGCGGCCGGGGTATGCCGACAAGTCCAGCCGGCCTGTGTGTCCACTCGAGCCCGAGGTGGTGGGAGCGTGACGGAACCGGTTGCAGAGGGAGTGCGCACCACGGCGGAGGTGCTCGCCCGGACGCGCGACCTGATGGAGCCCGCCCTGCGCCATGCGGTCGACACCCTGCCCGCGCCGATGCGCCGGATGGCGGGCTACCACTTCGGATGGTGGGACGCGCGGGAGCGGCCGCTGCGGGCGGACGGCGGCAAGGCGCTGCGCCCGGCGTTCACGCTCCTGGCGGCCGAGGGCGTCGGCGCGGACGCGGACGCCGCGCTGCCGGCCGCCGTCGCGGTCGAGCTGGTGCACAACTTCTCCCTCGTCCACGACGACGTGATGGACGGCGACGCGGTCCGCCGCCACCGCCCGACGGTGTGGAACGTCTTCGGGCGCTCCGAGGCGATCCTGGCCGGAGACTCCCTGCTGACGCTGGCCTTCGCCGTGCTCGCCGGGAGCGGCCGATCCGCCGGCGCGAGCGTGCGCACGCTCACCAGGTGTGTCCAGACGCTGCTGGACGGCCAGAGCGCCGACCTCGGCTTCGAGGAGCGGTCGGACGTGAGCCTGGGGGAGTGCGTGCGCATGGCGGAGGGCAAGACGGGCGCGCTGTTCGGCTGCGCCTGCGCCCTCGGCGCGCTGCAGGCCGCCGGGCTCCCGGGGGGCGCCACCAGCGAGCAGGTGTCCTTCCTGCGGATGTTCGGCGAGCGCGTGGGGCTGGCGTTCCAGATCGTGGACGACCTGTTGGGCATCTGGGGCGACCCGGCCGTCACCGGCAAGCCGGTCCACTCCGATCTGCGCAACCGGAAGAAGTCCCTGCCGGTCGTCGCCGCGCTGACGTCGGGCACGGCAGCGGGCGGCGCGCTCGCCGCGCTGTATCGCCGCCCGCTCGCCCAGGCCGACCTCGCGCGGGCCGCGCGGCTCGTCGAAGAGGCGGGCGGCCGGGCGTGGTGCCTGGCCAGGGTGGACGACCTGCTGTCCGAGGCGATGGAGGCGCTGCGGTCGGCGGAGCTGGCGCCGGGACCGGCGGCGGGCCTGGAGGCCCTGGCCCGCCTGGCCGCCGACCGCGACCGCTAACGCGTCCCCAGCACCCGCGCCGGGCCGGGCCTGCGCGCGATGCGGCACTCGGGACGTTCGCTCAACGGGGTGCCGCGCACCCCGGCCGCCAGCAGCTCCGCCAGGTGGACCGCCCGGCGTCCCACCCCCGCCTGCTCGATCTGCGTACGGCAGCTGAAGCCGTCGGCGAGGACGACCGTGCGGGCGTCGGCGGCGCGGACGGCCGGCAGGATCTCGTGCTCCGCGCAGGTCGTCGACACCTCCAGGTGCCCGGCGGTGAAGCCGAAGTTCCCGGCGAGGCCGCAGCAGCCGCCCGCCGCCTCCACCCGCACCTCGGCGCGGGACAGCAGGTCCCTGTCGGTGTCGAAGCCGAGTACCGCGTGGTGGTGACAGTGCGGCTGGACGACGGCGTCCCGGTCGATGCGGGGCGGCTCCCACCCGCCGGCCGCGCTCAGCAGCTCGGCGAGGGTCCTGGTCTGCTCGCGCAGCCGGGCGAAGTCCCGGTCGTGCGCGAACAGCTCGGGCGCGTCGGCCCGGAACACCGCCGTGCAGCTCGGCTCCAGCCCCACGATCGGGATGCCGCGGCGCAGCGCCGGGGCGAGGGTGCGCAGGGTGCGGCGCAGCACCTGCCGCGCCACGCCGAGCTGGCCGGTCGATATCCACGTCAGGCCGCAGCACAGCGTGCGCGGCGGGATCAGCACCCGGTAGCCCGCCGACTCCAGCACCCAGACGGCGGCGCGGCCGATGTGCGGGTGGAAGTTGTCGGTGAACGTGTCGGGCCACAGCAGCACGGGCCCCCGCTCGCCCCCGCCGCGCGGCCCGCGGTGCCGATACCAGTCGCTGAAGCGCAGCGGCGCGAAGTCCGGCACCGGCCGGGCCGGTTCGATCCCCGCCAGGCCCTTGGCCAGGCCCGACAGCACGGGCGCGTGTGCCAGCGCGTTCACCAGGCCCGGGGCGAGCGCGGCCAGGCGGGCCCACACCGGCAGCCACCCCATGGCGTAGTGGTCCATCGGCCTGATCCTGCGGGCGTAGTGGTGGGCGAGGAACTCGGCCTTGTACGTCGCCATGTCGACCTGCATCGGGCAGTCGTGCCGGCAGCCCTTGCAGGCCAGGCACAGATCGAGCGCGTCGCGCACGGCGGTGGAACGCCAGCCGTCCTTGACCGCGGAGTCGGCGTGGCCGTTCAGCATCTCGAACAGCAGCCGCGCGCGTCCTCTGGTGGAGTGCTCCTCCTCGCCGGTGGCCCGGTAGGACGGGCACATCACCCCGCCGGTGTGCTGGCGGCACTGGCCGACGCCCACGCACCGCATCACGGCCCGCTGGAAACTGCCCTCGTCGTCCGGGTAGCCGAAGTGGACGGGCGGGTCGGCGGGCGTCCACCCGGGGCCGAGCCGCAGGTTCTCGTCCAGCCGGTACGGCGCGACGACCTTGCCGGGGTTCATTTGGTCACCCGGGTCGAAGACGGCCTTGACCTGCTCGAATGCGGTCATGATCGTAGGCCCGAACATCTTCGGCAGCAGCTCGCCCCGGGCCTGCCCGTCGCCGTGCTCGCCCGACAGCGAGCCGCCGTAGGACACGACGAGGTCGGCGGCGCGTTCGAGGAAGGCACGGAAGGCCGCCACCCCGTCGGCGGTCACCAGGTCGAACGGGATGCGGGTGTGCACGCAGCCCTGCCCGAAGTGCCCGTACAGGGAGGCGTCGCCATAGCCGAACTCCTCCAGCAGGCGGCGCAGGTCGCGCAGGTAGTCGCCGAGCCGGTCGGGCGGGACGGCCGAGTCCTCGAACCCCTCCCACGTCTCGCGCATGCCGGGCACGCGGGCGGTGGCGCCCAGCCCGGACTCGCGGACCTCCCACAGCTCCTTTTCGATCTTCGCGTCGTCGAAGAAGGAGACGTGCGGGGCGTGCTCGCTGTCCTTCAGCTCCTTCAGCATGCCGCGGGCCTTGGCGTCCGCTTCCTTCTGCGAGCGGCCGGCGAAGGAGACCATGAGCCAGCCGCCGCCCTCCGGCAGCCGCTTGAGGGCGTCGGGATGCATGTGCTTGCGCCGCTCGAAGTCCACGAGCTTGTCGTCCACCCCTTCGAGCTGGAGCGGGCCGTGGCCGACGATGCGCGGCACGGCCTCGGCGGCCACGCCGATGTCGTGGTAGCCGAGCAGCACGAGGCACTCGGCCTTGGGCGCGGGCACCAGGCGCAGCTCGGCCCGCAGCACCGTGACCAGTGTGCCCTCCGACCCGACCAGGGCCCTGGCCAGGTCGAACCCGGCCTCGGGCAGGAGCTGGTCGAGGTTGTAGCCCGACACCCGCCGGGGGATGTCGGGGAAGCGGCGGCGGATCTCGTCGGCGTGCTCGTCCGCGATCGCGCGCAGCTCGCGGTAGATCCGCGCCCTCGGCCCGCCCTGGGCGACGATCCGGTCGAACTCCTCCTGGCTGGTCGGCCCCACCCACATCCGCTGGCCGTCGTAGGTGAGGATCTCCAGCCGCGCGACGTTGTCGGCGGTCTTGCCGTACGCCTGGGCGGTCGAGCCGCAGGAGTTGTTGCCGATCATGCCGCCGAGCGTGCACTGGGCGTGGGTGGACGGGCGCGGCCCGAACATCAGGCCGGTGTCGGCCAGCAGCCGGTTCAGCACGTCGAGCACGATGCCGGGCTCGACCACGCAGGTGCGCGCCGCCACGTCCACCGACACCAGCCGGTGGCAGTACTTCGACCAGTCGATCACCACGGCGGTGTTGCAGGTCTGACCGGCCAGGCTCGTCCCCCCGCCCCGTGAGGTGACGGGCGCGCCGTGCTCCCGGCAGACCGCGATCGCCTCGGCCGCCGCGTCCACCGTGCGCGGCACCACCACCCCGATCGGCACCTGCCGGTAGTTCGACCCGTCGGTGGAGTAGGCGCCCCGGCTGCCCGGGTCGAACCTGACCTCGCCGTCCACCCGGGCGGCCAGGTCCCGTTCGAGGTCGCGCACCCGCACGTACGGGCGCCGCGGCCGGGTCGTCACCGGCGGAGGAACGAGCACCTGGTCCGACATGGCGTCACCGCCCCAGTTGAGAGATCTTGTCCTTGAACAGCGTCGTCGCGATGGCCGCCTTGTGCGGCTGCCCCTTCAGGAACGCCTCGGCGAACCTGACCGCCTGGTCGCGGGCGACCTTGCCCGGCATGGGCGGCTCGTTCGGATCGACGTCCACGTCCACCAGCGCCGGCCCCGGATGGGCGAGGGCCTGCCGTACGGCCTCGTCCACCTCTGCGGGGTCGGTGACCTTGCGGCCGTAGCCGCCGCAGGAGCGGGCCCAGGCGGAGAAGTCGGAGGCCGGCGCGCCGAACCTGACCCCGTGCTCCGGGTATCCCAGCACCATCTGCTCCCACAGGATCTGGCCGAGCGAGTCGTTGTTGTTGACCACGACGGTGATCGGCAGGCCGAGCCGGGCCGCGGTGAGGAACTCGGCCATGAGCATCGCGAAGCCGCCGTCGCCGATGAACGCGATCACCTGCCGGTCGGGGTGGGCGAGCTGCGCCGCGATCGCGTACGGCAGGCCGGGGGCCATCGTGGCGAGGTTGCCCGACAGGTAGAACTCGCGGTCGCCGCGGATCGTCCAGTGCCGTGCCGCCCAGGTGGCGATCGTGCCGGAATCGCAGGTGAGGATGGCGTCGCCGGAGGCGGCCCGGTCGACGCAGCCGATCAGATACTGCGGGGCGATCGGGGCGCGCTCCGGGTTCTCCAGGGCGGCCATGTTCTCCCGCCACGCGGCCATGGCCTTCTGATACTTCTCCAGGTGCGCCCGGTCGTCGTTGCGGTGGAGCAGCGGCAGCAGCGCGGCCAGCCCCTCCTTGGCGTCCCCGATCATCGGCACCTCGGTCGGCATGCGCACGCCCGCGCGGGCGGGGTCGGCGTCGATCTGCACGACGCGCACCCTGCCGGGCTCGGGCAGGTGCTTGGTGTAGGGGAAGTTGGTGCCGACCATCAGCAGGGTGTCGCAGTCCTCGACCAGCTCCTCGCCCGGCTTCGTGCCGAGCAGGCCGATCCCGCCCACCGCGTATGGCGAGTCGTCGGGGATGACCGCCTTGCCGGGAAGCGTCTTGATCACGGGCGCGCCCAGCGTCTCGGCGACGGCCAGCACCTCCTCGCGGGCGTGCAGGGCGCCGGCGCCGGCCAGGATCGCGGGCCGCCGTGCCGCGTTGAGCACCTCGGCGGCGGCTCGCAGGTCCTCCTGGCGCGGCACGCCGGGCGGGGGCAGGTAGACGGGGGCGGTCGCGGGCGGCCGCGCGGGGGCGACGTGCTGGTAGGGGTCGGCGTCGGCGGGGGCCACCTGGACGTCGTTGGGCAGGCACAGGTGGGCCACCCCGCGGCGCGCGTACGCCGTGCGGATCGCGATGTCCACCACACCAGGGAGCTGGGCCGGGTTGTCCACCACGAGGTTGTATTCGGCCACGTCCTCGTAGAGCCGGTCGAGGTGGACCTCCTGCTGGTAGCCGGTGCCCAGCACGCTGGTCTCCTGCATGCCCGTGATGGCCAGCACCGGCTGGTGGTCGAGCTTGGCGTCGTACAGGCCGTTGAGCAGGTGGATCCCGCCGGGGCCCGAGGTGGCCAGGCACACCCCGATGCGACCGGTGGCCTTGGCGTGCGCCGCCGCCATGAAGGCGGCCGCCTCCTCGTGATGCACCAGCACGAACCGGACGCGGTCGGAGTGGCGGCGCAGCCCCTCCATGATGCCGTTGATGCCGTCACCGGGAAGCCCGAAGACGGTGTCGACACCCCAGTCGGCGAGCCGCCTGATGAGTATTTCTGAGGCGATTTCCGTCATATGTGGCGCGCTGCCCTTGGAATGGGAAGCCGAACACTCGCCCCAGGGAAAATCTTTCCTCCGATCCGGAGTCCCGGGGTCACGCCCGGGTAGGGGGACGCGCGTGCGCAGCCACCTCGTGATCGGGGACCTTCACGTGTCGGCGTACCGCGTGCCGACCGACCGTCCGGAGGCCGACGGCACGCTGAGCTGGGACGCGACCACGATGGTGGTGGTCCGCGCGGACGCGGGCGAGGCGGCCGGGCTCGGCTGGACCTACGCGCCCGCCGCCGCCGCGCGGGTCGTCACCGACCTGCTCGCGCCGGTCGTGCGCGGCGGCGACCCCATGGACGTGCCGGGCCTGTGGACCGCGATGGTCCGCCGGGTGCGAAACGCGGGCCGTACGGGCGTCGCCGGGTATGCGGTCTCCGCGGTCGACGTCGCGATCTGGGACCTCAAGGCCCGGCTGCTCGGCGTGCCGCTCGCCCGCCTGTTCGGTCTGGCCGGGCCGTCCGTGCCCGTCTACGGCTCGGGCGGGTTCACCACCTACGACGACGACGTCACGACGGCGCAGCTCGCGCACTGGGTGCACGAGCAGGGCATCCCCCGCGTCAAGATCAAGATCGGGGAGTCCGCGGGCGCCATGCCCGCCCGCGACCTGCACCGTGTCGCGCTCGCCCGCCGTGTCATCGGGGACGCCGCCGAGCTGTACGTGGACGCCAACGGCGGCTACGGCGCGAAACAGGCCGTACGGCTGGAACGCCGGATGCGCGACCACGACGTGCGGTGGTTCGAGGAGCCGGTGTCCTCCGACGACCTGGCCGGGCTGCGCCTGGTGCGCGAGCGGTCCGACGCCGACGTCGCGGCGGGCGAGTACGGCGGCGACCTCGTCTACTTCACCCGCATGTGCGCGGCGGGCGCGGTCGACTGCCTGCAGATCGACGCGACCCGCTGCGGCGGCTACACCGGCTGGTCCGGCGCGGCGGCGATCGCCGCCGGGCACGGCCTGGAGGTGTCGGCGCACTGCGCGCCCAACCTGCACGCGCCGGTCGCCGCGGCGACCCCCAACCTGCGCCACATGGAGTGGTTCCACGACCACGTGCGCATCGAGGGCGACCTGTTCGACGGCGCGGCCGACCCCACCGGCGGTGCCGTACGCCCGCCGGACGCGCCGGGCCACGGCCTGACGCTGCGCGCCGGCGCGGCCGAGCGGTATCGCGTGGTCTGACGTCATGTAGACAGTGTCTACATCCAGGGTGTAGACACTGTCTACATGGATGGAGAGATCGGCCCGCGCGACCACCTGATCGCGGTCGCGCGAAGGATGGTCGACGAGGGCGACCCCGGCACCGTCACCCTGCGCGCCATCGCACGGGCGGCGGGGGTGTCGCACGGCGCGCCGCTCCGGCACTTCTCCGGGCGGGCGTCCCTGCTGTCGGCGGTGGCGGCCCTGGGGTTCGGCGACCTGGCGGCACGCGGGGAGCGGGCCCTCGGCGCCCTCCCCGCGGAGGCCGGCGCCGTCGAGCGGCTCCGGGCGGCCGCGAGCGCGTACGTGGGGTTCGCGCTCGAACAGCCCGGCATGTTCGCCCTGATGTTCCGGCACGACCTGGTCGATCCGCAGGAGCCGGAGCTGGCCGGGGCGAGCCTGACGGTGTTCGACACCCTGGCCGCGCTGGTGGGCGCCTGCCAGGCGGAGGGGTGGAACCCGGCGGCGGACATCCGGCAGGTCACCGGCGCGCTGTGGGCGGCCCTGCACGGGCTCGCGCAGCTGTGGATCTGGAGCGCGCTGCCGACCGCCACCGGGGCGCGGTCGTCCGACGAGGTCCTGGAGGTCCTGCTCGGCATGCTGGGCCTGCCGGAGAGCCGGGGGCGCCGATGACCGGCCGGCCCGTCGTCGTCTTCGACCTCGACGACACCCTCGTACGCGGCGACTCCTTCGGGCGTTTCCTGCGCATGCTGCTGCTGCGCCGCCCGCTGCGGGCGGCGGCGGCCCTGACCGCGGCGGTGGTGCTGGTGCCGCTGTTCTTCCTGCCGCCCACCAGGCGGCGGGCGACGGCGGGATTCGTCTGGCTCGCCACGGCCGGGGTGCCGCCGGAGCGGTTCCGCGCCCTGGCGGAGGAGTTCGCCGTCGCGCACACCGCCGAGCCCCGCCGGATCGCCGTGGCGCTGGACCGGCTCCGGGCGCACCTGGACGCCGGCGACCGGGTCGTCGTCGCCACCGCCTGCGCCGACCCGCTCGCCACCGCCGTCTGCCGGAGCCTGGGCCTGGACGGAGTGGAGGTGATCGCCGCGCAGTTGCGCCGCGGCCGCCACGCCTTCACGCCGGTGCGCGGCTGCTACGGCGCGGCCAAGCCCGGCCGCCTGCGGGAGATCGGCGTCACGATGCCGCTGGCCCACGCCTACACCGACAGCGCCGTCGACCTGCCGCTGCTGCGGGCCGCCGCGCAGCGGTGCCTGGTCGACCCCAGCCCGCGCACCCTTCAGCGGGTGCGGGCCGAGCTGGGCGACGAGGTCACCGTCCTGTGGTCCCTGGATCGGGCGGATCGTCGAGCAGACCGGCGTCGTGGACGAGCAGCGCGATCTGGACACGGTTGTTGAGGCCGAGCGTGGCCAGGACGCTCGACACGTGCGTCTTGACGGTGGGGACGCTGAGGTGCAGCAGGGCGCCGATCTCGGCGTTCGGCCTGCCCTGGCCGACCGCCACCGCGACCTCCCGCTCCCGGTCGTTGAGCAGTGCCAGGCGCTCCCGCGCGCGGGCCCGGCGCCGGTCCTGGCCGTCCTCGGCGACTCGGGCGATGAGCCGCCGGGTCACCGCCGGGGACAGGACCGGATGACCGGCGGCCACCCGGCGGATGGCGTCCACGATCTCGCCCGGCGGGGTGTCCTTGAGCAGGAACCCGGCGGCCCCCGCGCGCAGGGCGCGCAGCACGTGCTCGTCGGCGTCGAAGGTGGTCAGCACGATCACCTCGGGCGCGCCGTCGCGGGCGCGCAGCGCCTCGGTGGCGGCCAGGCCGTCCATCACCGGCATCCGGATGTCCATCAGCACCACGTCGGGGCGGTGCCGGCCGGCCAGCGGCAGCACCTCGGCCCCGTCCCCGGCCTGGGCGAGGACGCGGATGTCGGGTGCGCCGCCGAGCATCATCTCCAGCCCGGCCCGGACGAGGGGGTCGTCGTCGGCGATGAGCACGCCGATCGGGGCGGACTCCGGCACGGCATGCGGCGGCACGGCATGCGGTGGCACGGCATGCGGTGGCACGGCATGCGGTGGGAGGGTCATGGCGGCCACGGTAGCCAGGCCCGCACGCGCCAGCCACCCGGGCCGCCGTTACCCGGGCCGCTGTCATCCGGGTCGCCGTCACTCGGGCCGCTGTCATCCGGGTGCGCCGGTCCGTGCTCCAAACGTCCCCCCACCAGCGTGACGCGCTCGGCCAGGCCGGCCAGGCCATGGCCCCCACCGGCGGCCTCCGGCGCGGCGGCGGGAGCGTCGTTGACCACCTCGGCCGTCAGGCCCTCGCCGGGCGCCCCCGACACTCGTACGCGGACCGCCGCCCCCGGCGCGTGCTTGCGGGCGTTGGTGAGGGCCTCCTGCACGACGCGGTAGGCGGCGCGGCCCGCCCGGCCGGGGACGGCGGCCTCGCGCACGCCGAGGTCGTCGCGCAACTCGACCCGCATGCCGGCCCGGCCCGACTCCGCGACGAGCTCCTCCAGGCAGGCCAGGGTGGGCGCGTGCTCGGTGGTCGGGGCGCGCAGCACGCCGATCACCTCGCGCAGGTCCTGCAGGGCCTGGTGGGCGCTCTCTCTGATCACCCGCGCCGCCCGGGCGACGTCGGCGGGATCGGCCCCGGGGTTGAACTCCAGCGCCCCCGCGTGCACGCTCAGCAGCGAAAGCCGGTGGCCGAGCACGTCGTGGATCTCGCGGGCGATGGCCTCGCGGACCTGGTGCTGCGCCTGCTCGGCCCGCAGCCTCGCCTCGGTCTCCATCCGGGCCGCGCGGTCGCGCTGGGCCAGCACGAGCCGCCGCCGGTGGTGGACGAACAGCCCCCAGCCGGCCGCCGCGCCCTGGAGGGCCAGGCCCAGCGTCAGCAGCGCGAGCGGCGGCATGTCCGGGTCGGGGCGCAGCCAGGTGAAGACGACCGCGGCGACGACGCTGAGCGCGAACACCATCCCCGAGGTCCGCGGACGGCGGTGCACCGCGACGGAGAAGAGCGCGGCCAGCATCGGGCCCGCGATCATCTCGAAGACGGCCGACAGCACGACGAGCGTCACCGCGAGCCCGACCGGCCATCTGCGGCGCAGCCACAACCCCGCGCAGCCGAGCATGCCCACGGCCTGGTCGAGGCTGAACAGCCAGGCCGGCGGCAGGGGCGAGGTGTGCAGACGCTCCACCGACGTGTAGAAGCCGAAGGCCACGGCCAGCATGAACATCGCCGTGTCCACGAACCGGTCGCGCCGGCTGCGCCGGTGCCGGGGGGCGGCGGGGGCATCCATATCCCCCGCAGCCTACGACCCGGCGCGTGGCCTGCGAACGGCCGAGCGCGAGGACCATACCGAAGTCGGCGGACGTCCGACTTCGGTCGGCGGGCACGCCGCGCGCCCGCGACCTTCGCCGTACGGGAGCATGCCGACGCCCGATCCCCGCCGGGCGGGCCGGTCCCTAGCGTCGGCGGCATGCGTGAAGTCATCAGGCTCGCCGGGGCGTTCCTGGTCGCCGCGGGCATCAGCGGGACCATCGACCACCTGGCCGTGCAGCCGTTCTGGGGCGCGATACTGAACGTCTTCAACCGCCAGGTCATCCCGCGCCTGGGCTTCCTCACCGGCTACGAGATCTACGCCGATCTGTTCGTCGCGGTCGTCGGCGTCGTCGTCCTCGCCGCCGCGTGGCGGCGCGATGAGGACGCGTGACCCGCGGCGGCGCTGTGCCGCATGACACGGCACGTGAGCAGGCGCGGGCTCAGCCCTCCTCGCGGACGACCTCGCTTGGCTCCTTGTCGTCGCGCAGGCCCCGCCACGAGGGGTGGCGCAGCCGCCCCTCGCCCGTCCACTCGGCGAACCGCACCTCGCCGACCAGGACCGGCTCCACCCAGTGGCAGCCCTTGGCCTCCTCACGTGTGATGCCCTCGAACGGGGGCGTGTCCCGCCGCAGCGGGGCCAGGCGCTCGGCGAGCCGCCGGAGCGCCTCGTCGGTGAAGCCGGTGCCGACGCTGCCGGCGTACCGCAGGCGCCCGCTGTCGTCGTTGACGCCCACGAGCAGCGAGCCGATGGTGTTCGCCCGGCGGCCCTCCCCGGGCCGCCACCCGCCGACGACGACCTCCTGTGTGCGGAAGTTCTTCACCTTCACCCAGTCGGGGGAGCGGCGGCCGGGGCGGTAGGGCGAGGTGAGCCGCTTGGCCACGACGCCCTCCAGCCCCAGCCGCCGGGAGTCGGCCAGCGCGTGCTCGCCGCAGCCGGTGTAGTAGGGCGGGACGGCCCAGTGGGGCCCGGTGTGGACGAGGTCCTCCAGGCGGCTCCGCCGCTCGGTGTAGGGCAGCGCGATCGTGGTCGCGGCGTCGACGTGCAGCACGTCGAACAGCAGGTACGTCACGGGTGTGGTGCCGAGGAGCTGCCTGATCTTGAGCGGGTCGCGCTGGTGCATGCGCGGCTGCAGCGCCTCGAACGACGGCCTGCCCTGCTGGTCGAACGCGACGATCTCCCCGTCGAGCACCACCGCGTGCCCGCCCGTGGCGGCGGCCAGTCCGGCGAGCTCGGGATAGGCGACGGTGACGTTCTTGCCGTTGCGCGAGACCAGCCGCAGCGTGCCGTCCTCGACGTAGCCGAGGGCGCGGACGCCGTCCCACTTCATCTCGTACGCGTACTCGCTGCCGGGCGAGGGCAGCGGCCCTAGCCGGGCCAGCATCGGCGCGTACGCCGGAAGGGCGGCCATGCCCTGCTGGTACCCCCGCCTCCCAGGCAGTACCCCTGACCTGCGGCGACGTGTACGCGGTCATGGGCGGACGGCTCCCGCCAGGCGATGGTTCGCCCGCCGTCGATCCCTCTGCCGCTGACCGGCCGCCGCATCGCAGGGCCTGGTCGCAAATCTAGGGAAGGATCTCCAGGCGGACGTCGATGCCCTCGTAGAGGTAGGGGGTCGCGGTGATGATCCGCCAGTCGCGGCGGATGGCGTGGACGGCCGCGTGGGCGGCCACCAGGACGTCGGGCAGGAGCGCGTCCGCGGCGGCCGGCCGGTGGCGCCGCAGGCTCGTCATGATCGTCTGCGCGTACGGCCCGCCTTCGACGGCGTCACCGGGGGAGAGCGCGCCGGTGACCACCATCGACATGCGCAGGAAGCGTTCGAGCCGGGGCTGGATGGGGCCGAGCGACAACACCTGGACGGCGAGCGCGGGGACGAGGAGGGTGACGCCGTGCGCCGAGGACTGCCGCACGACGGCCCTGCCGTACATGCTCTTGCCCTCGATCAGGTGGACGACGGCGTCGAGGTCCAGCACGTGGCCGGACAGGACGCCGGCCGGTGGGACGGGGTCGGTCACGCGGCGTCCGCCTTGGCGTCGCCGGTCACCAGGCGCGCCGCGCGGGCACTGTCGTCATCGGTGATGCCGTCCTGCCAGCCCGGCCCCCATAAATCGGCCATGATGGCCAGGTCGCCCTGGATGCGCCGCCGTTCCCGCAGCGCGGCGGCGATGTAGGCCGAGGCGTTGCCGGACGCCTGCGCCTCGTCGGCCAGCTCGTCCGGCAAAGAGATCGTAATCTTCTTGGTCATACTTGGCAGGCTACCCAGTCATACCATCGGTGGTCCACCGGTTCGCGGAAACCGCGGGGGTACACCCTTGGGCGAGCGGGTGACGAGCGGGGTGACGAGCGGGTGACGAGGGGGGCGGGGCGGATGCGGCTGGCGGGGGCACGGGTGCTCGTCACCGGGGCGTCGTCGGGCATCGGCGCCGCCACGGCGCTGGAGCTGTCGGCGCGCGGCGCGCGGCTGGTGCTGTCCGGGCGCGATCAGGAGGCGCTCGACGGCGTCGCCGCGCGGACCGGCGGCGAGACGCTGCCCGCCGATCTGTCCGACCCCACCGCCGACCTCGCCGTACGCGCCGGGCGGGTGGACGTGCTGGTGGCGTGCGCGGGCGAGGGCTGGAGCGGGCCGCTCCCGCGCATGTCCGGGGGCACGGCCGAACGCATGATCGCGGTCAACCTGACGGCCCACGTGCAGCTCACCCGGCTGCTGCTGCCCGGGATGCTGGAGCGCGGCCGGGGCCACCTCGTCTACGTCGCCTCGATCGCCGGCGTGGTGGGCGTGCGGGAGGAGGCGGTGTACGCCGCGACCAAGGCGGGCCTGCTGGCCTTCGCCGAGAGCCTGCGCTACGAGCTGCCCGCGGTCGACGTGAACGGCGTCGAGGGCAAGGGCGTCGGCGTGACGGCGGTGGTGCCGGGGGTCGTCGACACGCCGTTCTTCGCCCGGCGCGGCAGGCCGTACACGCGCCGCAGGCCGGTGCCCGTCCCGCCGGAGCGGGTGGCCCGCGCCATCGCGACGGCGGTCGAGCGCGACCGCGCCGAGGTGTACGTCCCCGCCTGGCTGCGGGTGCCCGCCCGCCTGCACGGGGCCGCGCCCGGCGCGTTCCGGATCCTGGCCCGCCGCTTCGGCCGCCCCTGAGCGTTCCTCCGAGGTGTACGACCATCCCGATAGGATGATCTACATCGTAAAGGAACTCAATGGGAAGGCGCCGAGACGCTGGGGTGATCGCGCTCGGAGGACGGATGCGGTGCGCTCCAGATGCCGCGTAGTGGCCGCATGCCTTCCTCGACGTATTCGGCGATAGGCCGGTTGCCGCCGTCGAGGTACCACTGCTCGAGTGCGGCGAAGTAGCCGAAGGCGAGGGCCTTCGCGATCACGCGAGCCTGCGTTTCGCTCACCTCTCCGGGCACGGTGATCAGCGGCGCGATCCGCCGGCTGGCGCGGTCGAGTGTGCCGCAGACGGCCATGCGCACCGATGGCTCGGCGAAGAAGTAACGGACCCTGCGCCACGGTGTCTGTGGTCGGGGCGCTGGGACTCCTGGGCTGGATGGGCACGATCCGGGCGGCCCGCGCCGGTAAGCGCTGGACTTTCCCGCTGGCGATCGGGCTGCTCGGGATCGCGCTCTGCGTCGCGATCGCCGCACTGACCGTCCGGGACACCTCGGGTGATGTCGGTCCGGCCCCGCTGCTGGGCTGGCTGCTGGTCCTTCCATGTGTTCCCGGTCTCGCCGCGGTCGTGCTCGCGGTCACCCACTACCGCGGCGCCGACTTCCTCGTCTCGATGCTCGGGCCGGACGCGAGCTGGGTGCGCGACGTCGAGGCCGCGGGCGGCAAGGCCGCGCTCCGCCGTCAGGGCCGCGAGTGTCCGATCCTGCTCGAGGAGATCCCGTCCGAGCATCGTGCGCAGATCCTGCGCCGCTACCTTGCCGGCGCGCCGGGTGCGCGGCCTCATCTGGGGCTGGGGCCGACGGCGCCGCTGCCGGAGTTCCACCGGATAGCGCCTCGGCACCCCGTCTTCCGCATCCATGAGCGCCCCGGCTCCTATGTGCCGCGCAGCGCGCGCAGGGACTCGCGCAGCGAGCCGAGGGTGGCGAAGACCGCCGTCGGCTCGTAGCCGCAGTGCGCCATGCAGTTGGCGCAGCGCGGGTCGCGTCCCCGGCCGTAGGCGTCCCAGTCGGTCTCCTCGACCAGCTCCCGGTAGGTCCGGGCGTACCCGTCGGCCATGAGGTAGCAGGGCCGCTGCCAGCCGAACACCGAATAGGACGGGATCGCCCAGGCCGTGCACGGGAAGTCGGCCTTCCCCTCCAGGAAGTCGAGGAACAGCGGCGAGTGGTTGAACCGCCAGCGTCTGCGGTTGCCGCCCGCGAACGCGGCGCGGAACAGCTCCCGCGTCTGCCGCACCCCGAGGAAGCAGTCCTGGTCGGGCGCCTTCTCGTACGCGTACCCGGGCGAGATCATCATCTGGTCGACGCACAGGTCGTCGTTGAGGAAGTCGAGCACCTCGATCACGGTGCGCGGGCTGTCCCCGGCGAAGAACGTGGTGTTGGTGGTGACGCGGAAGCCGCGCCGCCGGCACTCGCGCACCGCCGCGACCGCCTCGTCGAAGACGCCCTCCTTGCACACCGACGCGTCGTGCCGCTCGCGCAGGCCGTCGATGTGGACCGCCCAGGCGAAGTACGGCGAGGGCGTGAACCGGTCGATCTTGCGCGGGATCAGCAGCGCGTTGGTGCACAGGAAGACGTACTTCCTGCGCGCCACCAGTTCCTCGACCATCTCCGCGATCTGGGGGTGCATGAGCGGTTCCCCGCCCGCGATCGACACCATCGGGGCGCCGCACTCCTCGACGGCGGCCACCGCCTGCTCCACCGGCATGCGCTGTTTCAGCACGTCGGCCGGGTGCTGGATCTTCCCGCAGCCCGCGCACTTCAGGTTGCACGCGAACAACGGCTCAAGCTCGACCAGCAGCGGGAACCTCTCCCGCCGGC
Organism: Microbispora hainanensis; assembly: GCF_036186745.1. NCBI lineage: Bacteria > Bacillati > Actinomycetota > Actinomycetes > Streptosporangiales > Streptosporangiaceae > Microbispora > Microbispora hainanensis. The sequence goes on from NZ_CP108086.1 coordinate 6,239,853, forward strand.
GCAGCCGCTGGGCCAGGATGTAGGCCCCGACGCGCAGACTCTGGCGTACGGGCATCGGCATCAGGGCCGCACCTCCTTCGGCAACGTGAACTCGACGTTCTCCTCGGTCACCCGCCGCTCCTCCACCTCAAGCGGGCCGAGCCCGCCGAGGGCGGCCACGATGGCGTCCACCATCGCGCCGGGGGTGGACGCCCCGGCGGTCACCCCGACCGTCCGCGCGCCGCGCAGCCAGTCGAGCGCGACGTCGCCGGGCCCGTCGACCAGGCGGGCGAGCGGTGCCCCGCCGTGGCCGGAGCGCGCGGCGACCTCGGTGAGGCGCAGGGCGTTGGAGGAGTTGGCCGACCCGACGACCAGCACCAGGTCGGCCTCCTCGGCGACGGCACGCACCGCGTGCTGCCGGTTGGTCGTCGCGTAGCAGATGTCGTCGCCGCGCGGCCCCTCGGCGTCGGGGAAGCGCCGCCGTACGGCCGCCGCGACCCGCCCCGCCTCGTCGGCCGCCAGCGTGGTCTGGGTGAGGTAGGCGACCCCGCGCCCCGGCGGCACGGCCGCGACCGCGTCCGCCACGCCGGCTTCGTCCTCGACCAGCACGCCCGCGCCGGGCACCTCCCCGAGCACGCCCTCGACCTCCTCGTGCCCGGCGTGGCCGATGAGCACGACGAGGTCGCCTCGCGCGGCGAACCTGCGGGCCTCCGCGTGCACCTTCGCCACCAGCGGGCACGTCGCGTCGATGACGCGCAGCCCGCGCCGCCCCGCCTCCTCGCGTACGGCGGGCGCGACCCCGTGGGCGGAGAAGACCGTGACCGCGCCCTCCGGCACCTCGGCCAGGTCGTCGACGAACACCGCGCCGCGCCGCTCCAGGTCGCGTACGACGTGGATGTTGTGCACGATCTGCTTGCGCACGTACACGGGCGCGCCGAAGCGGTCGAGCGCGCGCTCCACGATCTCGATGGCCCGTTCGACCCCGGCGCAGAACGAGCGGGGCGAGGCCAGCAGGACCCGGCGCGGGCCGGTCGCCGCCGCCCACCGCGCCAGCACCGGGCCGATCCGGGCGAGCGTGCGCCGGGCGGCGACCGCGCCGCCCATCGTGGCGAGGTTCAGCAGCGGGGCGCCGGGGGTGTCCACGATGACCCGCACGGCCGCGAACGGCCGGGCGCCCGCGGCGGCGGCCAGCGGGGCGCTCTCCATGTCGACGGCGTACGCGCCCTCGCGTGCCAGCGCCCGGCGGCCACGGCCCGTCACGATGCGCGGGGAGGTGACGAGCGGGCCGGTGCGGGCGGGCAGCCCGGCGCGCGCGAGCTCCCCGGCGAGCAGCGGAGCCGACGGGCACGGCCAGACCTGGTCTCCCGAGCGCACCTCGGTGGCGACGAGCACGTCCCCGGGGCGCAGGCCGTCGTGGAGCGCCCCGCCGAAGCCGGTGACGGCGAGGGCGGCGCCCGGCGGGAGCAGGGCCACCGCCCGCGCCGCCCGCTCGGGCCCCATCCCCATCCGGACGACCCGGACCCGGAGGTGATCGGGCATGGGCCGCAGCCCGCGGGCGACGGCTCTGGCCTCGATCCCCAGCGCGGTGCACACGATCAGGTCCGTCATGACGGCTCCTCCCCGGCGTGCAGGTAACGGCCGAGCGCGCTCAACGGGAAGACGAGCCGATACAGGTGATAGTTGATGTAGAAGTCGCCGGGGAAGCCCGTCCCGGTGTAGTAGGGCTCGTCCCAGGTGCCGTCCGGGCGCTGGCTGTCGGCGAGCCAGGCCACGCCCCGGTCCACGCACGGGCCCCGCTCCCCGGCCGCGAGCAGGCCGATGAGGGCCCACGCCGTCTGCGAGGCGGTCGGCTCGCCCCGCCCGATCCACGCGGGGTCGCGGTAGGAGCGCAGGTCCTCGCCCCAGCCGCCGCAGGGGTGCTGGTGCGCCTCCAGCCACGCCACGGCCCGCCGTACGCAGGGGGCCTGCGGCCGCACCCCGGCCGCGACGAGGGCGGGCAGCACCGCCCCCGTGCCGTACACGTGGTTGGCCCCCCACCGGCCGAACCACGAGCCGTCGGGCTCCTGCGCCCGCAGCAGCCACACCACCGCCCGCCGTACGACGGGGGAGCGGGCCATCCCCTCGGCCGCGAGCGCCTCGACCACGTGCGCGGTCACGTCGGCAGACGGCGGGTCGATGACCGCGCCGAAGTCGCAGAACGGCAGCCGCAGGCACAGCTCGCGGGTGTTGTCGGCGTCGAAGGCGGCGAACCCGCCGTCGCGGCAGGCCATCCCGGCCATCCAGCGCAGCCCCCGCTCCAGGGCCGGCCGGGCGTCGGGCCGGCGCAACCGGCGCAGCGCGAGGATGACCTCGGCCGTGTCGTCGACGTCGGGATAGCCGTCGTTGTCGAACTCGAAGGCCCAGCCGCCCGGCGCGAGACCGGGACGCCGCACCGCCCAGTCGCCCGGCCCCCTGATCTCCTCGCACAGCAGCCACTCGCCCGCCCGGGCCAGCGCGGGATGGTCGCGGGGCAGGCCCGCGTCGAGGAGGGCGGTCATCGCGAGCGCGGTGTCCCAGACCGGCGACTGGCACGCCTCAAGCCGGCGCGTGCCGTCCTCCCTGATGGTGAACCTGTCCAGGCCGGCCAGGCCGGCCCGCATGACGGGGTGGTCGATGCCGTATCCGCTCAGGTGCAGCGCGATCAGCGAGTAGACCCAGGGAGGCTGGATGCCGCCCCACGAGCCGTCGGCCTCCTGCCGTGCCACGACCCACTCGACGGCCCGCCGCAGCGCGGCGCGGCGGAGCCCGGCGACCGGATGCCGTTCGTAGCGGTGCAGGGCGCGGTCGAGTGCCGCGAACGCCGCGTCCCAGCCCGTACGCGGGGGCCGCGGCGCGGGCCGTCCCGTACGCAGCTCCGGCAGCCCGAACGGCAGCGGCCTGACCGGCCGGTGCGCGGTCACGATCGTGAGCGGGACGATGGTCTGCCGCGCCCAGCACGCCCAGTCGTACACGTTCAGCGGGCACCACGGCGGCAGGAACATGATCTCCGGCGGGATGACCGGCAGGTCCTCCCACCGCCACTGCCCGAACATGGCGAGCCAGATCCGGGTGAAGACCCGGGCCGACTCGATGCCGCCCGCCCCTCGCACGTACGCCGCCGCGGCGCGCATGTGCGGGGCCGAGGGCGGGTCGCCCGCGAGGCGCAGCGCGACGTACGCCTCGATGGTGGTGGACAGGTCGGCGGGACCCTCGTGGAAGTTCGCCCACGTGCCGGAACGCGGGCCGTCAAGGCGCTGCTGCGACCTGATCCACCGGGCGGCCTCGGCGGTCTCCTCCGCGGTCCGCACGCCCAGGAACTCGCGCAGCAGGAGGTCTTCGGCGTCCATGGTCACGTTGGTCTGAAGCTCGCCCTTCCACCAGCCCTCGGGTGACTGCAGGCCCAGCAGGTGATCGCGCGCCGCCTTCAGGGCGGTCGCGGCGCGGGCGGCGCTGGTGGCCACCCCAGCGGTGACGCCGGTCATCGGGTGTGCTCCCGTTCGAGATGCCGCCTGGCGAGGCGGGCCGCCTGGAGACCGCTGCGCACGGCTCCCTCCATCGTGTCGGGCCAGCCCGTGTCGGTCCACGCGCCGGCGAGGAACAGCCCGGGCCACCGGGTGGCCGCGCCGGGGCGCAGCCCCCCGCTGCCCGGGACCTGCCGGAAGGTCGCCCGCCGCTCCCTGGTGATGAACAGGTCCACGACCCTCGCCGTACGGGCGGCGGGGAGCAGCCGCTCCAGCTCGGGCAGGAACACCTCGCGCATCGCGGCCGTGGGCACCTCGATCCAGTGCCGCGCCGCCGACACCGAGACCGTCAGATACTGGCCCCGGGTGAGGCCGCCCGAGGCGGTCCTGTCGAAGATCCACTGCACCGGCGAGCCGACGACGGCGGCGAACGGCAGCCGCATGACGGGCCGGTCGTAGACGACGTGCACGTTGACGATGGGGCTCGCCCCGAGGCCCGCCCAGGCGTCCCGGTCCGGCGCGGCCTCCGCGGGCACGAGCCGTGCGGCCTGGCCGTGCGGGGTGGCGACGACGACGGCCGACGCGCCGACGCGCGCGCCGCCCACGCGGATCGCCGGCCCCGGCAGGACCCTGTCGACCTTCGCCGCCAGCCGCACCTGCCCGCCCAGCCGGGTGATCGCGGACAGTGCGGCACCGCCGTGCAGCTCGCCGAGCGGCACCGACGGCACGCCGATGTCGGCGGCGTCGGCGCGGCCGAGCAGAGCCGTCCTGAAGACCATCGCCGCCGGTCCCAGCGCCGCCTCGTCGGCCGGGATGTTGAGCGCGGCCACCGCGAACAGGTCCCACAGCGCCCGCCGCACGGCCTCCCGCTGGCCGTTGTCGGCCAGCCAGCCGCCGAGCGCGGCCCGGTCGAGGGCGGGCTCCGCCGGGTCGAGCCCGCGCAGCGCGAGCGCGCCGCGCACCGCGCGCAGCCGGTCGGCGGGGGACAGCAGGCGGTAGCCCGCGAGCGCGGGCAGCAGGTGGAACGGCCCGGGCAGCGCGGCCCGGCGCAGCCGTCCCCGACCGCCGTGCGGGGTGAGCACGCGTACGTCGAAGCGTTCCTGCAGGCGCACCCGCCCGGTGCCGCCCAGCCGGTCGAGCAGCCCCCGGTAGGCGGTGCAGCAGCGCAGGAAGACGTGCTGCCCGTTGTCGGCCGTCAGGCCGCCCCGGGCGAAGGAGTGGGTGGCCCCGCCGAGCCGGGGCCTCGCCTCGTAGAGCGTCACCGGCCATCCGGCCTCCGCGAGCGCGAGGGCCGCGGTGATGCCGGCGAGGCCGCCGCCCACCACCGCGACGGGCGCGACGTCCCTCGGGCCGTTCATCTGGCCGCTCCCGTGATCGCGCGCGCCGCGACCATCGCCTTCGCCCACGGGGTGAGCGACACGCGCCCGGCCAGCGCCTGGCCGGGGTCGGCGGCGATGCGCGCGAGCAGCCGCCGGTAGATGCCCGCCATCGCCGCCGTGCAGGCCGCGCTGCGCCGGTCGAGCAGCGGGACCAGGTGCATCCCCTCGGCGTACCAGCCGAGCGCCCGGCCGGCCTCGTAGCGGACGAGACGCGCCAGCCGCTCGGGCGGATCGGTGAACGCCCCCGACGCGTCCAGGTCGAGCGTGCAGCCGAACCTGCGCAGGTCGTCGGCGGGCAGATATACCCGGCCCGCGCAGCGGTCCTCGCGCAGGTCCCTGAGCACGTTGGTGAGCTGGAGCGCCACCCCCAGGGAGTCGGCCAGCCGCGCCGCACGCCGCAGAGCGCGGTCACCGCTCGCCACCCCGGAGGCGAGGCCGAATACGCCGAGGGACAGCCGACCGATCGACCCGGCGACCTCCCGGCAGTAGCCGACCAGGTCCTCGTACGACTGGTAGCACGCGCCCGCGACGTCGTCGGCGCATCCGTCGATCAGCTCCTCGAACGCCTCAAGCGGGACGGGGAAACGCGTGGCGGTGTCGCGCAGCGCCACCAGGACGGGGTCGGCGGGATCCGGGTGCGCGGCCCGCAGGCCCGCGCGGGCCTGCTCCAGCGCCGACAGCCGCGCGTCCACCGGCCCGGCCGCGTCGCCGATGTCGTCGATCCGCCGGGCGAAGGCGTAGAGCGCGCTGAGCGCACGGCGTTTGGGCGGGGCGAGCAGGCGGATGCCGTAGGCGAAGTTGCGCGCGCGGGTGCGGACGACGCGCTCGCAGTACCGGTAGGCGACGGGAACGGGCACCGCTGCCGGCATCGGCACGGGAATGGGCGTGAGGGGGCGCGGCGCGGGACCGGGCGGGTCGTCCCCCGCGCGATGCGGAGCGGGGCCGGGCGGGCGATCGGGAACGGGATCAGGAATCGCGCCGGGAACCGTCACCGTTCACCTCCTTCAGCACGCGCACCCACTCGCTCAGCACCGCGCGGCGGCGCGCGCGGACCGCCCCGCCGAGGACGTCGTGCCGGCCCCGCTCCAGCGCCGCGAGCGCCGCCCGGCCGCCCGCGACGTACCCGGCGACCGCGGTGCGGGCGAACCCGCTCAGCGTCTCCAGCAGCGGCATGCCCTCGTCCAGCAGGGTGGCGGCGCGGCGGGCCTGCAGCGCCACGGCCCGGCGCAGCCGCGGGGAGGTGCGCGGCGCGTCCAGGTCGGCCTCGCGGCAGCCGAACCTGCGCAGGTCCTCGCCGGGGAGATAGACGCGGCCGCGGGCGTGGTCCTCGCCCACGTCCTGGCAGTGCTCGATCACCTGAAGCGCCGAGCAGATGCGGTCCGACAGCCGCGCCCGCTCCGGGGTGGCCACGCCGAAGACGTGCAGGACGATCCGCCCGACCGGGTTGGCCGACAGCTCGCAGTAGCCCAGCAACTGCGCGAAGGTGTCGTAGCGCCGCACCGTCTGGTCGCGCCGGTTGGCCTCCACGAGGTGGAGGAAGGGCGTTCGCGGCACGCCCCGCCCGGCGACCAGCGGCCCCAGTGCGCGTACGGCGGGCAGCCGCGGGCTCCCTCCGGAGTACAGGCGGCCGAGGTCGGCCTCCACCTCGTCGAGCAGGGCGGGCCGCTCGGCGGGGTCACCCTCGTCGCCGACGTCATCCACATATCGGGCGAAGCCGTACACCGCCATCAGGTCGCGGCGGTACGCGCGCGGGAGCAGGCGGGAGGCCACCGGGAAGTTCTCCCGGTGCGCGGCGTCGCGTACGTCCGCTGCGGACATGCCTGAAGAATCTCCACCGCGATTCACCACAAACCCCGACAGATCGGGCGGGCGCTTTTACGTGGGCAATCCGACGGGAAAAGCGGCGTGCCCGGCCAGGTGATGTTCGGAAAAAAGCGCAAAAATGTGATGGAGAAGGGCGCCAAAGGTGAGCGTCCCTTTTTCCGCGTTTTTATGCTTCCGGCCGCAGGTAAAAGCTTGCCGGCGCAGGCAGCCGGTGGGGCCGCGCGCCGCCGCCGGGTACACCCACGCCGTGGGCGCCGAGCGGTCCGACACGCAGTCCGGCGGCGCGGCAGCGCGCGACCGCGCCGGCGAGCGCGCCCAGCGCCGAGCGCCAGGAACCCGGGGCGGAGGTGTGGTCGCAGTCGTGCAGCAGCAGCGTCGCCCCGCCGCGCAGGCCGGGCTCCAAGGTGCGCAGCACCGAGCCGGGCGTGGCCCGGCGCGTCCAGTCCTCGCCCCAGGCCGTCCACAGCACCGGCCGCAGGCCGTGCCATCGCGCCGCGACCAGCGCCTCGGCGCTCAGCACGCCGTACGGCGGGCGGTACCACGACGGGCGTGTGCCGGTGACGGCGGCGACGAGGCGCGCGGCCCTGCCCATCTCGGCCGCGACCCGGCCTGGCCGGGTGAGCAGGGCGTTGTCGTGCCGCCAGCCGTGCACGGCCACCTCGTGCCCGGCCCGCGCGATGCTCCGCCCGAGCTCCGGATGGCGGTCGAGCATCTCGCCGAGGACGAAGAAGGTCGCCCGGCATCCGAGCCGGTCGAGCTCGTCGAGGAACAGCGGGGTCGACCGCGGGTCGGGCCCGTCGTCGAAGGTCAGCGCGACATGCCCGGGATCGCCCTCGCCCGCGAGCGACGGCAGCAGGCGGCGGACCGCGGGCAGCCAGGCGGCCCCCGGCCCGGCGTGGAGCAGGGCCAGCCCGGCGACGACCAGCGCGTGAGGTCTCATCGCGTTCCAGTGTCCGTCACGCCTCCCCCCGCCCGGGAAGGAGGGTCGTGAGCATGAGGGACGTCGCGAGCATGAGCGGCAGGGCTTTGATCGTCAGCGCCTCTATGGGCGCGGGCCACGACGCCGTGGCCGCCGAACTGGCCCGCCGCCTGGCCGCCGCCGGCATGCACGCGGAGGTCGTGGACGTGCTCGCCCTGCTGCCGCTGCGGCTGGGCGCGCTCCTGCGCTGGTGGTATCGCGCGGTCATGCTGCGGTCGCCGTGGCTGTACGCGCTGGTCTACCGCGTGTTCTTCGTCTCCCGCCGGGCCCCCTCCACCTCGCCGCTGACGATCGTGGCCGCGGCCGGGCTGGCCCGTGCGGTGCGCCGCGTGCGGCCCTCCCTGGTGGTGCCGGTCTTCCACGTGGCCGCGCAGGCCGCCGGGCACCTGCGCGAGCGGGGACGGCTGGCCGTGCCGAGCGTGGTCGTGCTGACCGACTTCGCCGTGCACCGCCTCTGGCTGCACCCCGGCAACGACCGCTACCTGTGTCCGGACACGTCCACTGCCCTCGCGGTGACGGCCGCCGTCGGCCGGCCGGCCTTCCGCTGTGCCCCGATCGTCCGTCCGGAATTCGCGTGCGCCGGTGCGCCGGCGGACGCGCGGGCCCGCATCGGCCTGCGCGACGGCGACCGGATCGTGCTCGTCTGCGCGGGGTCCTGGGGAGTCGGCAGGGTCGCGGCGACCGCCCGGCTCCTGGCCCGCTCGGGCCGCTACATTCCCGTCGTGCTGTGCGGGCGCAACGAGCGGCTGCGCCGCCGCCTCGACCGCCTGCTGGGCCGTGCGGGGATCGCCCTCGGCTGGCGGGACGACCTGGCCGGCCTGCTCGCCTCCGCGTACGCGCTGGTGGACAACGCGGGCGGGCTGACCTGCCGGGAGGCGTTCGCGGCGGGAGTGCCGGTCGTCACCCACCGGCCCATCGCCGGGCACGGCAGGGACGGCGTGCTCGCGATGGCGCGGGCCGGGGTCAGCGTCCACGCGCGCCGCCGTGCCGACCTGCTGCGGGCGCTCGACCGGCTCGAACCCGGCCTGCCCGGGCGGGCCGCGCTCATCGCGCGGGCGGCCGTCCTGTTCACCACGGCGCCGGCCGAGTCCCTTCTTCTCCCGGACCTCCTCCCGCTCCGCGATGATGAGCCCCGGCCATGCGAGCCTGCTCCCTGAGCGGGGCGTATTTCGACAGCAGCACGCTGCCGTACAGGATGAGGGCCATGCCGGTCAGCTCGGGCAGCACCCACGGACCGGTGCGGATGTCCTCGCCGAACATCGCCACGCCGTACGCCGTGCTCGCCACGGGGTCGGTCACGGTCAGCGCGGGCTGCACGGCGACGAGCGGACCGCTGTGCAGGGCGTTCTGCAGCAGGAACAGGCTGCACAGACCGGCCGCCACCATGGCCCACAGCGACCAGGAGCCGGCGAGCGTCCGCAGGCCCGCCGGCAACTCCTCCACCGTCCGCTTCATGAGCACGGCGGTGTAGGCGAAGCCGAGCCCGGCGGCGACCCCGAGCAGCACCGCGCGGGCGGGCCCGCCACAGGCGATCGCGGCGGCCACGCAGCAGGCGAGCAGCCCGGCGGTCACACCCGCCGAGACGACCCAGGTCAGCATGCCGGGGAGCCGGTCACCGGGAGTGGGCGACGCCGAAACGAGGAACCCGGCCAGTCCCACCGTCAGCGCGCCGACCGCCAGCCACGTCTGGGGAGTGACGCAAGCCCGGAACATCCAGCCCGCGACGAGCATCGTTATCGGCAGTTCCGCGACCAGCAGGGGCTGGACGAGCGCGAGCCCGCCGGTCGTCAGCGCGGCCGCTTGCAGCAGGAAGCCCGCGATGAGCGCGGCGATGCCGCCCAGCCAGGTGGGCCGCCGCATGAGGTCCCACATCAGGCCGATCCGGAACGCCTCGTCGGCCGGGGCGCTGCGGGCGGCCCGGCGCTGCAGCACGGACGCGACGGCGTTGGCCGCCGCGGCGAGCAAGGCCAGGACTACAGCGATCATGACCCCCAGCGTCCCGTCTCCGGCTCTGGTTGCGGAGCCTCCCGTCGAAGGCCCTATCACTACCCTGCCCGGCCATTCCCGCCGCATGTCGCCTTGAACGCTCCCGAACGTATTTGTCCGGCGATTACCAAATAAATGCGGGAATATTAATCGAATTCGAGAATGCCGGGATTTTGTGGGGTATGGCCGTCGACACAAACGCACGCAGCAGGAAAGGCGGAACCAGACATGGTTGGACCCACCGGCCTCGAGCGTCATCCCGACGTGAGCGAGCTACGCCAGACGTACGATCGGGCGGGCTCGACGGCCCCCGCCCAGGTGCTGGAGGGGCTAGCCTTCCTGGCCGGCCTGTATCTGGCCCTATCGCCATGGATCGTCGGGTTCTTCGGATTCCGGGGCATGACCGTCAACAACCTCATCACCGGCCTCGTGATCAGCGCCCTCGCCCTGGGGCTCGCGTCCGCCTTCGGGCGCACCTACGGCATGGGCTGGCTTCTCCCGCTGCTCGGCGTGTGGGCGATCATCTCGCCGTTTGTGCTGCGCGCGGGACGTGAGGCCACCGCGACGACCATATGGAACAACGTCGCGATCGGCATCGTGACCGTGGCGCTGGGAGCCGCCACGCTGGCGATGGCGCAGGCGTACCGCCGGCACGAGCGTGGCGAGCACAGCGGCCGCAGGCTCGGGAACTGGTGACCGATCGGCGCCCTGCCCACCACCCGGTGGGCAGGGCGCCGCGTGCCCGGCCTACCGGAGGGTCACGCTGAGGCGGGCCGAGGCGTCCCTGAGGTAGTCGACGAACGCGCGCAGCGCGGGATTGGGGTTGGTGGGGCGCAGCGCGGCGCCCACCCGCCGGTAGAGCCTGGGCCCGTCCACCTGGCACACCTGGATGCCCGCCGCGCCCTGCACGCCGAGGCTCGGCACGAGGGCCACGCCGAGCCCGGCCCGCACCAGGCCGAGCGTCACCTCGTAGTGGTCGCTGCGGCAGCGGATGGTGGGCGTCATCCCCTCCAGCGCGCCGGCCCGCTCCAGCACCGACACCGGGGTCTCGGTGCCGAACGTCGTGATCCACGGCTCGTCGGCCAGGTCGGTCAGCCGCACTCGGGGCCGGTGCCCCGCCGGATGGCCGAGCGGCATGACGAGGAGCTGCGGCTCGTCGAACAGGTGGACGACCTCGACGCCCTTCGGCGCCTTCCACGGATCCAGGGCGTGCTCGAACACGACCAGCACGTCGAGCTCGCCGCGTTCCACGTCGGGCAGCAGCTCGTGGGGCTGCCCGAGCACCAGATCGAGCTCGACGCCCGGGTGGCGCGCGGTGAAGGACGACAACGCCATCGGCAGCAGGCGATAGCCGGCCGAGGCGAAGAACCCGATGCGCAGCTGCCCCGCGTCCGCCCGCGCCTGCGCGAGCAGGTCTTTTTCGGCGCATTCGATGAGGTCGAGCACCTCCTGCGCCCGCCCCGCGAGGCGACGCCCCGCCGCGGTCAGCCGCAGGCTGTGCGCGGCCCGCTCCACCAGCCCGACCCCCGCCTCCTCCTCCAGCCGGGCGAGCTGGTGCGAGACGGCGGAGGGCGACAGCCGCAGGGACTTGGCGGCTCCGGCGATGCTCCCGGTCCTGAAGACCTCCAGGAGCACCTTGAGGCGGTGACTGCTGAGCATTCCCCCAGTATCGGTGACCCCGCATCAGACCTGGTCGGATGCACCGCGCCCTGGTTGCCCGGCGCGGTCGACCGGCGCGGTCACCCGGCCTGATCACCCGGCCTGATCACCCGGCCTGTTACCCGGGGGCAGGACGGTGGCCGCGATGGCGAGGCCCGCCCGCCGGACCGCCTCGACCAGGCCGTGCTCACGGCCCGCAGGACCGTGCGCGAGCACGGCGTAGCCCTCCCACCGCACCCCGGCCATGACGCCCACGTCGGCCCGCGTCCCGGCGTCCGTGCCGGTCTTGTTCGCCACCCAGACCCCCGCGGCGTACGGCAGGACCGCCGGGAGCTCGCGGTCCTCGGGCTCGTGCGGGAGCAGCGCGGGCACCAGCGCGCGGTCGGTGTTGTGCGCCATCCAGCCGAGCAGCAGCCGCTGCCACGGCTGGCGCCCGCATGCCAGCGACCGCATCAGGCCCGCCAGCTCGCGCGCCGTCCCCGTGGCGAAGGAGGGCGGATGCTCCGGGAGCCGGGGCTCGCGGATCCTGTCGTGGATCCGGGTCACGGCAAGCCCGAGCGCGGCGGCGGCCGCGTCCACCCGGCCGAGCCCCAGCCGCCGCAGCAGCGCGTTGGTCGCGGTGTTGTCGCTGACGGCGGCGGTGAGAAGCGCGAGGTCGCCGGCCGTCCAGTCGCGCGCCGACAGGCCGGTCAGCAGGCCCGACCCGCCCGCGTAGTCCTCGTCGAGCAGCCTCACGCGCTCGCCGGGGTCCACGACGCCCGCCGCCACGTCCTGCGCGAGCGCCGCGAGCAGCAGCACCTTCCCGGTACTGGCCAGCGGCAGCACCACGTCGTCGTTCAGGGCGAGCGTCCCGGGGACGCAGACGGCCAGCGTGCCCGGGCAGGCGGCCGCCGCCTCCTCCAGCGGGCCGCGTCCGGCCCCATGCGTCACGTCGCCGGTCACAGGGCCAGCACCTTTCCCGGCCGGGCGCCGGTCTCCTCGCCGTCGCGCACCACGACCGCACCGGCGACGACGACCGCGCCGATCCCGGCGGGCGGCAGCAGCGGGTCGGTGAACGTCGCCCGGTCGGCCACCGTCGCCGGATCGAACACCACCAGGTCGGCGTGCGCGCCGTCGCGGATCACGCCGCGCCCGGTCAGCCCGAAGCGCGCCGCGGCCATCCCGGTCATCTTGTGCACCGCCTCCTCCAGCCGCAACAGCCCCAGCTCCCGGACGTACCGGCCGAGCACCCGCGGGAACGTCCCCGCCCAGCGCGGGTGCGGACGCCCGCCCGGCTTCGGCACGCCGTCCGAACCGATCATCGCGTACGGCGCCGCCAGCACCCGCCGCACGTCCTCCTCGACCATCGAGTGACTGATGATCGTCACCTCGCCCGCCTCGGCCACCAGCAGATCGGCGGCCACGTCGAGAGGGTCGGCGCCCGCCGAGGCCGCGAGGTCGGCGATGGTCCTGCCCTCCGTCTGCGGGTGGCGGGGCGCGCACGCCACCGAGATCCGGTCCCAGCCGCCGTTGCCGACCGTGTTCTCCCAGCCGGGCACGCCCTCGGCGATGGCCCGGCGCATCCGGTCGCGTTGCGCGGGGTCGCCGAGCCGCGCCGTGAGCGCCCCCAGGCCGCCGTCGTTCGCCCACGGCGGCAGCATCGCCGACAACGCCGTGCTGCCCGCCGTGTAGGGATAGACGTCGCAGGTGACGTCCATGCCCTCGGCGCGCAGCGCGGCGATGCGCGGCAGCGTGCGCTCGGTGCGGCCCCAGGCGTAGCGGCCCGCGGTCTTGTGATGCGAGACGTGCAGCGCCGCGCCGCTGCGCCGGGAGATCTCGACCGCCTCCTCCAGCGCCTCCTCCACCCGCGACATCTCGTCGCGCAGGTGGGTGACGTACGGCTTGCCGTGCCGGGCGGCCACCGCCGCCAGCGCCACCACCTCGTCGGTGCCCGCGTACGATCCAGGCGTGTAGATCAGGCCGGTGGACAGCCCGGCCGCGCCCTGCGCCAGGCAGGCGTCGAGCAGCGCGCACATCGTGCGCAGCTCGCCGGGCCGGGCGGGCCGGTCGACGGGCCCGAGCACGCCCGCCCGGAGCGTGCCGTGGCCGACGAGCGAGGCCAGATGGTTGGCCCGGGGCACCCCGGCGTGCGCGGCGGCGAAGCTCGCGAAGTTCGCGTACGCCCCGACGTCGCCGCCGAAGGTGATCCGCGTCTCGGCCCGCATGGCGGGCAGCCGCTCCGGCAGGGCGGGGAAGAGCCCGGACCCGCAGTTGCCACAGATCTCGGTGGTCACCCCTTGCAGCACCGAGGCCCGCACCAGCACCGGGGCCCGCACCAGCGCCGAGCCGCCGCCCTCCGCGCCGAGCAGCGTGACGCCGTCGGAGTGGGTGTGCACGTCGACGAAGCCGGGGGAGACCACCTGCCCGCGCGCGTCGACCACCTCGGCCGCGCTGTGGGCCGCGCTCCCGGCCGGGGCCTCGCCCGGGGCCAGCACGGTCACCCTCCCGGCGGTGACACCGACGTCGGCGGGCCTGCCCGGGCGGCCGGTGCCGTCCACCAGCAGGCCGCCCCGGATCAGCAGGTCGAAGCCGCTCACTGGACCTGCCCGAGGAAGGCGCGCAGCCGCTCGTGGCGGGGCGCGGCGAGCACCTCGCGCGGGTCGCCGCGCTCGACGATGACGCCGTCGTCCATGAACACGAGCTGATCGCCGGCCTCGCGGGCGAAGTTCATCTCGTGGGTGACGACCATCATGGTCATGCCGGTCGCCGCGAGGTCCCGCATGACGGCCAGCACCTCCTGCACGAGCTCGGGGTCGAGCGCGCTGGTCGGCTCGTCGAACAGCATCAGGCTGGGCCGCATGGCGAGGCTGCGGGCGATGGCCACCCGCTGCTGCTGGCCGCCGGACAGCTGGGACGGGTAGTGGTGGGCCCGGTCGGCCAGGCCGACCCGCTCCAGCAGCTCCTCCGCCTGCCGCCTCGCCTGGGCGGCGGGCGTGCCCAGCACGGTGACCGGCCCCTCCATCACGTTCTCGATCGCGGTGCGGTGCGGGAACAGGTGGAAGCGCTGGAACACCATGCCGATGCCGCGCCGCTGCCGCGACAGCTCGTGGGGGCGCAGCGCGTGCAGCCGGCCGCCGCGCTCGGCGTAGCCCATCAGCTCGCCGTTCACCCAGATCCGCCCCGAGTCGATGCTCTCCAGGCGGTTGACGCAGCGCAGCAGGGTCGACTTGCCCGACCCCGACGGGCCCACGACGCACACCACCTGACCGGCGGGGACGTCGAGGTCGATGCCCTTGAGCACCTCCAGCGACCCGAAACGCTTGCGGACGGAGCGGATGCGCACCATCGGCTGGTCAGGGGTGCTCACATCGTCTCCTCGGCTGACCGGGGCTCCTTGGACGGCAGGGGTTCTTTGGGCGGCAGGGGTTCTTTGGGCGGAAGGGGTTCTTCGGACGGCAGCGCCTCCTTGGACGGCAGGGGCGACAGGTTGCTGCGGATCCGGGAGGACAGCCGCACGTGGCCGCGTTCGAACCGCTTCTCGACGAAGTGCTGGCCGACGCTGGCGATCGTGGTGAGGACGAGATACCAGATCGACGCGACCACGAGCATCGCGATGACCTCGAAGTTGCCGAGGTAGATGCGCTGCGCCACGGTGAGCAGCTCGGCCCCGGCGATCACCGAGACCATCGAGGTGGTCTTCAGCATCGAGATGAACTGGTTGCCGGTCGGCGGGATGATCACCCGCATGGCCTGCGGCAGCACCACGCGGCGCAGCACCTGCCGGTGCGACATGCCGAGCGACTCGGCCGCCTCCCGCTGGCCCGGATCGACCGAGCGGATGCCCGCGCGGACGATCTCCGCCATGTACGCGCCCTCGTTGATGGCCAGGCCGAGCAGCGCGGCGGTGAACGGCGTGATGACCGCGTTCGCCTGCCACTCGATCAGCTTGGGCCCGCCGAACGGCACGCCGACCGCGAAGGTGGGGAAGACCAGCCCGATGTTGAACCAGAAGATGAGCTGCACCAGAAGCGGCGTGCCGCGGAAGAACCACGTGTAGAGGGCGGAGGTGCCGCGCAGCACGGGGTTGTCCGACAGCTGCATGACGGCGGCGAGCACGCCCAGGGCCAGGCCGATGGCCATGGACAGCACGGTGAGCTGGATCGTGACCCATAGGCCGCCGAGAATCCTGCCGTCGGCCAGGAAGGCGACGATGACGTCCCAGTGCAGGTTCTCGTTGACGATGATCGTGTAGGCCAGCCAGACGAGGAAGAGGAGCGCGACGGCCGCCCCCAGCCACCGGCCGGGCCGCACGGGGCGCACGGCCTCGATCGGCAGCTCGACGCCGGCCGCCCTCTCCGGCGTCACTTCCACGGCTGGGTGTTGACCAGCACGCCGTCGACGGCGTTGGCGGTCACGCCGTACGTGTCGAGCACGGCCTTGTAGCCGCCGTCGGCCTGCAGCTCCTCCATCGCCTTGGCGACCGCGTCGCGCAGCGCCGCCTTGCGCTTGTCGATGGCGATGCCCCACGGACCGGCGTCGTACTGCTCGGGCAGCACGTCGTACTTGCCGGTGTCCTTGGCGTACATGACGGCGACGGGGTAGTCGACGATCGTGGCCACCGCGCGCCCGGAGTCGATCGAGAGCAGGCCGGTGGGCGCGTCCTCACTCTGCATGATCTTCATCTTGGTGGCGCACTTCTCGTTCTGCTTCTCGCCGATGGCGAGGTTGGAGCTGCCCTTGGCCAGCACCACCGTGCGGCCGCACAGGTCGTCGAGGTTCCTGATGCCGTCCGGGTTGCCCTTCTTCACCATGATGGCGCCGCCGGCGTTGAAGTAGTCGACGAAGTCGACCGCCGCGCGCCGCTCCTCGGTGTCGCTCATCGAGGACATCACGATGTCCCAGCGCCCGCCCTGGAGGCCGGGGATGAGCCCGTCGAAGGCCGCGTTGGTGATCGAGAACTTCAGCCCGAGCTTGGCCGCGATGGCGGCGCCGAGGTCGGGGTCGACACCGGTGAGCTCCTGGGTGCCCTTCTTGTACATCTCCATCGGCGGGTAGCCCTCGGACGTCGCGACCCGCAGGGTGCCCGACTCGCGCACGTCCTCGGGCACCAGGTCCTTGGCGGTCTTGCCCGTCGTCGCCGCCGCGCTGTCGCCCGCGGCGGTCCCCGACGACGAACGCCCGCAGCCGCCGGCGAGCGCCGACACGACCAGCGCGCCGACTATGGCCACATATAGGCGCTTTGTCATGGAACCTCCTGCTTTGCGAACGATTGAGCTTATGCTGGCGACAGGAGGTAACGGCGGTAACAATCGTGAACGCTTGTGGTCCTCAGCATCGAAGTCTTCGATGCTCCCCTGCTCGTCCTCAGCCTGCGAGCCCGTGCGCCGCGTGGGAGAAGGACGCCACGGGCCGTACGACACCGACCCGGGCACGCTGGACGGCGGGCCTGTCCGGCGGGCGCACCCCGGCGGCCCAGCACACCGCGCCCGCGGCGACGGCCGCCACCAGCGCGAGCCATCCGAGAGCCCGCCCCGCGCGCAGGCCGTACCCGCAGGCGAGCCAGTAGAGCGACAGCAGCAGCCGCATCAGGCCGCGCGGGCTGCCCTGCCGCCGCATCTCCATGGCGCCGAACGCGAAGTCGGCCGCGACCCGCGCGTCGTCGACGCCCGGCCCCAGCCGCTCGTACAGCACGGCCAGGCGCGCCGGGTCGGGTGCGGGCCCGTCCGAGCCCTGCGCTCCCCAGCCCCGCCACAGGCGCTCGTCGGCGATGACCCGGCGGCGGCTCCACCACCGTACGGGCGGCCAGCCCAGGCGCAGCCCGAGCCCGCCCGGCGGCGCGGCGAACACGCACTCCCGCAGGCGCAGGCCCTCGGGGCGGCGCAGCCCGCCGAGCCCGCACGTCCGCAGGTCCGCCCCGGTCAGCGTGAGCGCGTCCGCGTCGAGGCCGTCGAGCGAGGTCACCCGCAGCCGGCCGGAGCGCCGGGTGACGTCGGACAGCCCGGCCACCCGCGCGCCGTGCAGGTCGATCTCGGCGTCGGACAGCCGCGCGGCGAGCCGTCCCAGGACGGCCGCCGAGCGCAGCACCACACGGCACCCGCCGGTGTCGATGTGCAACGGCGCGCAGGCCCGTACGCCCGCGAGCGACAGGCGCCGCGCGATCCGCATCGGGCCGAGGTAGGCCGCGCCCTCGAAGTGGGCGCCCTGGAACTCGGCGCTCGCCCCGCAGTCCGCGTCGCGGAAGGAGACGGCCCGGTGGAACCGGGCGGAGCGGAAGGCGGCGTCCCCGTGGAAGACGGCCCCGTCGAACACGGCGAACCCGTGGAACTGCGCCCGGTGGAACGAGGCCCTCTGGAACCGGGTGTTCCCCGGACCGCCGACCAGTGCCTCGCCGACCAGTGCCGCGCCGAACAGGGCCGCGCCGAACAGAGCGTCGCCGCGCACCGTGACGTGGTCGAACGCCGCATGGCCGCGCACCCGCGCGCCGTGCAGGGAGAACTCGCGCTGGAACCGGGCCTCGCGGAAGGAGACGTTGCAGAGGAAGCGGGCGCCGTAGAACGAGGCGAGGCGGTCGAACCTGGCGTGGTCGAAGCTCGCGTCGGCGGCGAAGACGACCTCGCCGAAGCGGGCCGGGCCGGTGAAGACCGCGCGGTCGAACCTCGCCCTGCCGACGCGGCGCTCCACGCCGTCGAGGACCCGCGTGATCAGGTCCTCCGACAGGAGGGTGCCGCGCAGGTCGAGGGACTGTCCGGGCGCCAGGCCGCGCAGGAACGCCGCCACCTCGGCCGGCGTGAGGTGCGCCAGGCATCTGCCGTACGGCTCGTGGGCGATGCCCAGGCACTCGGGCACGGCGTCGCACGTCCTCCAGACCACATCGAGCGGAGCGAACCGCGACCGTGATGTCATGGCAACGTCATACCCGATGTCGGTTCTGGTTATAGTAAAGCGTGATGGATAGGTAACAGTGTGTATCCATCGGGCGAGCGTGACCGTGACCGCGGCTGCGCGGCGGCCGGCCGTTTGCCGCGGACGGTCAGGGGTAGCCGACCCGCATGCCTGAGCAGCCGAACTCCACACCGCCACCGCAGACGCAGCCGTACCCGGGCCGGACGGGCGGGATGACGCCCGAGCCGAGGGACGAGATGCGCGACTACGTCGGACGTGACCTGCTGGCGGGCAAGCGCGCCCTCGTCACCGGCGGCGACTCCGGCATCGGGCGGGCCGTCGCCGTGGCGTTCGCCAAGGAGGGGGCGGACGTCGCGATCGCCTACCTGACCGAGCACGACGACGCCGAGCACACCAGGAAGCTGGTGGAGCAGGAGGGCCGCCGCTGCGTGACCATCCCGGGCGACCTCGCCGATGCCCGCCACTGCGAGGAGGTCGTGGAACGCACGGTCCGCGAGCTCGGCGGGATCGACGTGCTCGTGAACAACGTGGCCACGCAGACGCCGGTGCGGTCACTGGAGGAGCTGCCGGACGAGCAGTGGGAGCGCACCTTCGCGGTCAACATCCACAGCTACTTCCGGGTGACCAGGGCCGCGCTGCGGCACATGCCCGAGGGCGGCTCGATCGTCAACACCTCGTCGATCAACGGGTTGCGCGGCAACAAGACCCTGATCGACTACTCCGCCACCAAGGGCGCGATCAACGCGTTCACCTACTCCATGGCGCAGGTGCTGGTCGAGCGGGGGATCAGGATCAACGCCGTCGCCCCCGGCCCGGTCTGGACGCCGCTCATCCCGTCCACGTTCCCCGAGGAGAAGGCGGAGAAGTTCGGCGAGCAGGTGCCGATGGGCCGGCCGGCCGACCCGGACGAGATCGCCCCTTCGTACGTGTTCTTCGCCGCCAACCGGCTGTCGTCGTACTACACGGGTGAGGTCCTCGCCCCGATCGGCGGAGAGACCCTGCCCGGGTGACGGCGGGTCCGCTCCGTCTCTCGTCGCCTCTCGTCGTGGTCCGTAATTCGGTGTTAACAGCGACTTGTGGTCACCGCGCGGCGGGGTGGCGGATGTATCGGGCACGGGTGAGCTCGGACTCGTCCGGCTCCGCCCGCCGCCGCCGCAGCAGGCGCGCGGCCAGCACGCCGCCCGTGACGCACCCCGCGGCCAGTGCCGCCGCCGCGGCGAACGCCGCGCCCGCGCGGGTGGACGGAGGCTCCGGCCGTACGGCACGGGCCCGCCAGGCGCGCAGCCACATGGCCTCGGCGGCAGCGTCGAGCAGATAGGTGGGCCGGATGCGGCCCGTGGGCACGTAGATCAGGTCGGCGGCGAGCAGTGTCGCCGCCGCGGCGACGCCGAGACGGCGCGCGTGGTCGGCGCCGCCGGGCGTGGACGCGGCCCTGATCTGCGTCCATCCGATCCCCACGAGCAGCCCGGCGACGGTGCGCTCCAGCCACCGGTCGGTCTTCGCGCCGAACACCTTCTCGAAGCTCTGCAGGTGGAGCAGCGGCCACAGCCCGCCCGCGACGTTGAAGAGCCCCTGGGCGCGGGCCAGGGCCGCCGCGCCCCTGTCGTCCTGGATGGTCATAGGCCGTCGATGCCCGGCGACAAAACCGACAAACCGGGCTTGGTTCGGCATGAGTGCCAGGGATAGGCGCATCTGGGCAGATTTACCTGGGTAGGCGCGGGAAGGGTCGCGGGGGAGGACGCCATGCCCGGAAATATCAAGATTCGGCCACTCGGGGGAGCGGCGGGCTGCCTCGTGATGATCATCGTCTCGATCGTGGCGTCGATCCTTCTCACGATTCTGGCCAACGCCCTGCTCCGATGAGAGGCACGGCCTGGGGGTACGGCTGAGAGGCGCGGCTGAGAGGCACGGCCTGGGGGTACGGCTGAGAGGCGCGGCTGAGAGGTGCGGCCGAGGGGTGCGGCCGAGGGGTGCGGCCGAGGGGCACGGCATGCTCATCGCGGGCGGCGGGCCGTTCGTCCCCTCGGCCCGATCGCCGGCCTTCGCCGCGCGTGCCTGCGGCCTGATTCCGTCGCCCGGCCGTGACCCTGCCGGAGGCGGACCGTAAGCGCATTGGCCGAAAACTAAGTTCCGGTTGGAACAATTCTCCTATTCCGCGGGAGATCGCAGAAACGTGAATTTGCGCGATGACAGATGGAACATTTCGCCTATATCATCGCCGACCGTGGCTGAAAGCGATCTTTCGAGCCCGTCCCTTGTCGATGACCTGTACTTTGTCCTGCACGACAATGTGACGGGCCATCCGTTGCTACATTCCCGGCTCACGGGGCTGACGCTGGCCGGTGGGATCCTCGGCGAACTGATGCTCGCCGAGCGTGTGGCGCTCGACTTCGCGGCGGACCCCGAACGCCTCTACGCCACGGTCCAGAAGGCCACGGGCGACCCGCTCACCAGCGCGGTGCTCGGGCACGTCATCGCCGAGCCGCACCACCCGATCGGCACGTGGCTCCTCTTCTTCGCCCGGACGATCTACGCCGACGTCACCGCCAGGATGATCGCCGCGAAGCTGCTCAAGCCCCCGGTCAGGCACCTGCTGAAACAGCAGCCCGCGGCCCCCGCGGACATGAACACCGCCGCGTGGCCGCTCGCCCGCCTGAACCTCGCCATCCAGCGACGCAAGCCGCCGGTGGACCGCGACTGCGTACTCCTGGGGCTCCTGGCCGCGGCCGGCTGCGCCCAGCGGGTCCTCTCCGAGCACGATCCCCGGTTCGAGGCCGCCGCGACAGCCATGCTCCCCATGCAGTTGCGGAGACTCATCGCCCAGACCAAGGTCGCCGTCGGCCAGGCCGTCATCAGCCGCCGGTGACCTCCACCCCCCCTCACACGGAGTTTTCAGGTGTCCCTCACACAACAACGGCCGAGTGCCGTCACCGCCGCACTGGCAGAGGACCGGCTCGGCGTGCCGTCCATTGTGTTCTTCGTTATCTCCGCCGCTGCGCCGCTTATGGTCGTCGCGGGTTCGGTTCCCACGGCATACACGGTGACGGGCGTCATCGGTGTCCCGTTCGCATTCCTGATGCTGGGCGCGGTTTTCGCGCTGTTCGCCGTCGGATATGTGACGATGGCCCGGCACGTCGTGAACGCGGGCGCTTTTTACGCCTACGCCGCCCAGGGCCTCGGCCGCACCCAGGGAGTCGCGACCGCCTGGGTGGCGCTGCTGGCGTACAACGCGCTGCAGCTCGGCCTCTACGGAATCATCGGATCGGCGGCCGAGCCGCTGCTGGTCGACTGGTTCGGCGGCTCGCCGCCGTGGTGGGTGATCGCGCTCGTGGCCTGGGCGCTGACCGGCGTGCTCGGCCTGCTGCGGGTGGACGTCAACGGAAAGATCCTGTCCGTCCTGCTCGTCAGTGAGATCGCCATCGTGCTGCTGTTCGACCTCGGCGACGTGGTCCACGCCGCCCCGGCGGGCCTCAGCTTCGAGGGCTTCACCCCCGGCGCCCTGTTCGTGCCCGGCGTGGGCGCCGCGCTCGCCACCGTCGTCGCGGGGTTCGCCGGCATCGAGTCGTCGGTGGTCTTCGCCGAGGAGTCCAAGGACCGCCACCGGACCGTGCCGATCGCCACCTACCTCGGCATCGCGATCATCGCCCTGCTGTACGCGTTCTCCGCCTGGGCGCAGACCGTGCCGACCGGGCCGGACGGCATCGTCAAGGCCGCCTCGGAGCAGGGGACCGAGCTCATCTTCAACCAGGCCGCCCTCCACCTGGGCGGCGCCGTCTCGACGATCGGCTCGGTGCTGTTCGTGACCAGCAGCATCGCCTGCATGATCGCCTTCCACAACACCACGGCCCGCTACATCTTCGCCCTGGGCCGGGAGAACGTCCTGCCCTCGATCTTCGGCCGCACCTCGGCCCGCACCGCCGCCCCGATCTCCGGGTCGCTGCTGCAGACCGTGCTCGGCCTGATCGTGATCGTCGTCTACGCGGTCTCCGGCCTCGACCCGGTCACCAAGATGTTCTTCATCTTCGGCACCTTCGGCGGCCTCGGGCTGCTGACCCTGCTCACCGTCACCTCGATCTCGGTGATCGTGTTCTTCTCGCGCGACGCGCGGGGGGAGACGACCTGGCGCACCCGCATCGCCCCGGCTCTGGCGATCGTGGCGCTGTGCGTGATCATCGCGCTCACCCTGGTCAACTTCGACACGGTCCTCGGGGTCGAGCCCGACTCGATCCTCCGCTGGATCCTGCCCGGCATCTTCATCGTCGCGATCGTCTTCGGCCTCATCTGGGGCCGGGTGCTGAAGTCGTCCAGGCCCGAGGTGTACGCCAACATCGGCCTGGGCGCCCAGGCCGTCGGCGGGGGCGCCAAGTGACGATCGAGATCACCCGCATGACGGACGCCGCGGCGGCCGGCGGGCTCATCGCTGAGACCTTCCACACCGACGAGATCACCCGGTGGCTCATCCCGCGGGCCGAGGACCGGCTGCCGATGCAGCGGCGGTTCTTCACCATGTGGTCCGCGCACGCGCTCGAACACGGCGACGTCTACGGCATCCACGAGTCGGGCGAACTGGCCGGTGTGGCCGTCTGGTTCACCGTGCCGTTCCCCGAGATCCCGGGAGAGCAGGAGGCGATCGCGTCCTTCGCGGGCGAGAACGCCGAGCGCTACCGCCTCTTCGGGGAGATCACGGAGAAGCTCCACCCCCAGGAACCGCACCACTACCTGGCGTTCCTCGCGCTGGAGCGGGCGAGGATCGGCCGCGGCCTCGGCACCCGGCTGCTGCAGGAGCATCACCGCAAGCTGGACGCCGAGGGCATCCCGGCCTACCTGGAGGCCAGCAGCGAGGCGAGCCGGCGGCTCTACCTCCGGCACGGTTACGTCGACATGCCCGAGCTGGTCCGGCTGCCCGGCGGCCCGGTCATGTACCCCATGTGGCGAGAGCCCGGCTCGCCGGCACAGGGCGCACAGGCGTAGTTGTGGGGGACGGGCGGGGGCCGGTCAGCCGCCGCCCGTCTCCTCGGCACGCGTGGACACGTACGCCCCCTGTCCCTCCACCGTGTACACGAGGCCCTCTCCGCTGAGCGTCTCGACGGCGCGGCGTACGTCCTCCGGGGTGAAGCCGTACTCGCGCACGAGGAACTCCTCCGACGGCAGCGGGCGATCGGGCTCGATCCGGCCGTGGACGATCTCCTCCCGGAGCATCGCCGTGAGCCGCCGGTGTGCGGGAGCCGGTCCCTCGGGATCGTTGCTGACGGCCACGCCCCTCCACTGCCCGGCCCCGCCCGATCCAACCCTCGCCGTACGCGGCGCGGATCTCAGCCGTGGGCGGGCTCGGCGCGGCGGTCGGGGGCGGGTCGGGGCGAGCGCAGCGCCGGAGCGGTGAAAGCCACGAACAACGCGAGCACGGCGGGCACCAGCAGCGCGTACGGCAGGGTGACGGCCTCGGCCAGGCCGCCGATGACAACGGGACCGGCCAGGAAACCGGTGTAGCCGAGGCTCGCCACGGCGGCGAGCGCCCGCCCCGACTGGGCCGGGTCGCGGTGCCCGGCGGCCGAGAACACCTGCGGGACGATGCACGAAAGACCCGCGCCGAACAGGCCGAATCCGACGACCCCGGCGACCGGCTCGTCGATGAGGATCCCGGCCGCGAGACCCGCCCCGGCGAGCCCCCCGCAGCAGCGCACCAGCGTGACCCGCCCCAGCCAGGCGGCGAGGCGGTCCCCGGCGAACCGGCCCGCCGTCATCATGATCGAAAACGCCGCGTACGCGGCGGCGGCGAAGCCGGGGGAGGAGCCCAGGTCGTCGCGCAGGTAGACCGAGCTCCAGTCGGCCGCCGCGCCTTCGCCGATCATGCAGCAGAACGCGAGCACGCCGAGGAGCAGCACCGTGCCGCCGACGCGCCGGCCTGCGGGCCGTGCCTCGGGGGAGCCCGTCTTCGCCGCCTCCCGCGCCGGGGCGTCGCGCATCGCCCAGCGGGCGCTCAGCAGGGCGACGAGCAGGATGACCACGCCCATCGCCGCGAAGGTGACGCCGGGGCTCGTCCCGGCGTGGGCGAACATGCCGCCGGCGGACGCCCCCACGAACCCTCCGACGCTGAACACCGCATGGAAGGACGACATGATCGACTTCCCGTACGCCCGTTCCACCACCACGGCGTTGGCGTTCATCGCGATGTCGAGCGTGCCGTAGACCGCGCCGAACACGAACAGGGACAGCGCGAGCGCCGGCAGGTTCGGCATGTAGGCGGGGAGCACGAGGACGAGGCCCTGGGCGACGGCCACCGGCAGCAGGGTCCGGTAGCTGCCGTAGCGGTCCACCAGCCTGCCGACGACCTGCATGCCGGTGATGGCCCCGGCGGCGATGGCGAGCAGTCCCAGGCTGAGCGCGCCGTCGCTCAGCCCGAGGGCCGCCTTGATGGCGGGGATCCGGCTGGTCCACGTGCCCATGGCCATGCCGGACAGCAGGAACAGCCCGTAGACGGCCACGCGTGCGCGCAGCAGCGCCGGGCGAGTGGAGGCGGACATGACCATGTGGTGCTCCTCGGGGCGGCTGGGAGGTTTACGCCGGAACGTTCATCTATGTCGTCGTCTGTGTCGTAGCGGGTGTCGTCGCGGCCGGGATGGCAGAGCGGGATGGCAGAGCGGGATGGCGGGGCGGGATGGCGGGGTGGGGAGGCGGGGGCGGGATCGCGACGCCGGATGTGCCGGCGACTTGTGCGAACGATCACAGGAGATGTTCGCGGGCTTCCGGCGCGCCGGGATGCCGGCCCCGGGGACGACCCGGATCCGGAGCTCCATGGGATTCAGGAAGGCGGGGCTCCCAAGGGGAGAGGGTTCTGGGAAGAAGAGAGAGGGTTCTGGGGAAGTGGGGAGAGGGCTCTTGGGAAGGGCTCTGGGAAATACTGCCCCCCTCGCATGTCCGCCCGGCCTGTGTCCGATGTGGCCTCGGGGCGTGTTCCCGAAGCCGTATGCGCCGCGGAGTCGCCCCGCGCCGGATGCGGGTCCGGCGCGGTCCGACCGCGGTCCGAGGTGGGTGCAAGGTGGTCCGGCGCGGTCCGGCGCGGTCCGACGTGGGACGACCGCGGGTGCGACACGGGTGCGACACGGGTGCGACACGGGTGCGACGCAGTTCGGCGCGGTCCAGCGTGCCGGGGCGGTCCGACGTGGGTGCGATGCGGTCCGGCGCTGGTCCGACGTGGGTGCGACGAGGTCCGGCGCCCGGTGTGATCTGGGGAGACACCTGGACGTCGGCAGGCCGCGACACCGATGGCGCCGGTTCCAGGGAGCGGGGGCGATGGTCAGCCGACCGGAACGGAGGCGGGAACGGTGCGTACGGTGACGCCCGCGGCGGTGAGGGCGTCGTGCTGATCTCGGGGGATGTGCTCGTCGGTCACGACCACGTCGAGCCGGTCGAGGCCGCAGACGGCGCCGAAGGCCGTACGGGTGAACTTGCCCGAGTCGCACGCGACGACGACGCGGCGGGCCGAGGCGATCGCGGCCTGCTTGATGGCCACCTCGGGCAGATCGTGCGCGGTCAGGCCGTGTTCGGCCGACAGGCCGCAGCAGCCGATCACCGCGGTGTCGAACCGGAGGGCCTTGATCGACGTCTCCGTGAGCGGGCCCACGAAGTTCATCTCCCCGTGCCGCACCTCCCCGCCGGGCAGGACGAGGCGGATGCGGGGTGCGTCGGCCAGTTCCTGTGCCGCCTGCAGTGCCAGCGGCAGGACGGTCAGGCGGCGTTCGCGCACGGCTCGGGCGACTTCGAGCGCTGTAGTGCCGCCGTCGAGCAGTACGGCCTCGCCGTCGGCGAGCAGGCCGGCGACCTCGGCGGCGATGCGGCGCTTGGCGTCGATCGCCTCCCGCTCGCGCACGCCGAACGGCGGCTCCTCACCGCGCAGCAGCAGGCTCAGGGCGCCGCCGCGGACGCGCCGCACCACCCCCTGCTGGGCGAGCTCGTCCAGGTCACGCCGGATGGTCATCTCCGAGACGCCGTACGCCAGCGCCAGCTCGGCCACGGAGACGCTGTCGGACGTACGCAGCGCGTTCATGATCGCGCGGATCCGATCGGCACTTTCCATGCGTGCATTTGAACACAGCTCATGTGCGAAAGCAAATAAATCTACTTTGTAAAGGTGGCAGACTGGTCACCATGCGTGCGAGCCGGTTGCTGTCCCTGCTGCTCCTGCTGCAGACACGCGGCAGGATGACCGCCACGGAGATCGCCGAAGAGCTGGAGGTCTCGGTCCGCACGGTCTACAGGGACGTCGAGGCCCTCTCGGCCGCCGGCGTGCCCGTCTACGCCGACCGCGGGCCGCTCGGCGGATATCGGCTGCTCGACGGCTACCGTACCCGGCTGAACGGGCTGACCGTGGAGGAGGCGTCCTCCCTGTTCCTGGCCGGGCTGCCCGGCCCCGCCGCTGAGCTCGGGCTCGCCGGCTTCGCCGCGGCGGCGGAGCTGAAGCTGCTGGCAGCGCTGCCGCCCGAGCCGCGCTCGCATGCGGCCCGGATGCGGGAGAGGTTCCACCTCGACGTGCCGGGCTGGTATCGCAGCGCCGACGAGGCGCCGTTCCTCACCGAGGTCGCGGAGGCGGTCTGGGACGAGCGGGTGCTCCGGCTGCGCTACCGCCGATGGGGGCCGACCGAGGTGGAACGGCTGGTGCATCCCTACGGGCTGGTTCTCAAGGGGGGTTCCTGGTATCTCGCGGCCGCCTGCTCGGGCACGGTGCGCACCTACCGGGTGGGCCGGATCATCGAGGCCGAGGTGCTGCCCGAGCGCTTCGAACGGCCGCAGGACTTCGACCTCGCCGAGTTCTGGCGCGGTTTCGCCGCGGATTTCGCCTCACGCATGTACACGGCCGAGGCGGTGGTGCGGCTCGCGCCGGGCGCGGAGGACCTGTTCCGATACACCGTCGGGCAGGACGTCGTCGACAAGGCGCTCGCCGACGGGCAGCCGGAGCCTGGCGGCTGGACGCGGCTGACGCTGCCGATCGAGTCCCTCACACACGCCAGGTGGCTGTTCCTGCGCATGGGCGTGCTCGTCGAGGTGCTGGAGCCGGCCGAGCTGCGCGCGATGATGACCGAGGCCGTCGCCGACCTGTCCCGCCTGTACGGCACGGCGCCCGAGGACGACGCCACCCAAGGTCCCTGAGCCGCCCAAGCTCTCTGATCGGATGGCGCCCGGCCCCAAACGCCCTGCCCCCGTACACTCCGTCGCCGCACGCGTCGGCCGCGCACACCCTGCCCCCGTACACCCTGCCCCCGTACACCCTGCCCCGCACGCGCCGTCCCCGCGCGCTGGCCGCACACGCGCTGGCCGCACACGCGCTGGCCGCACACGCGCTGGTCGCGCCCGGTGGCCGGGCGCGGTGGCCGGGCGCGGTGGCCGGACCGGCGCGGACAGCGCATCAGCGGCTCAGTGCGGTCTCGCGTTCCACATGCGTCAGCTTGGCGGGATTGCGGACGAAGTAGACCCCGGTGACGAGGCCATCCTCGATCCGCATCGCCACGACGCCGTCGATCTCCCCGCCGATCCGCATGACGAGGCCCGGATAGCCGTTGACCTGCACCGGCTCGACCGACACGCCGTCGCCGAACCTGTCCAGGCCTGCGGTAAGAAGACGAGCCACCTTGCCTGCCCCCACGATGGGGTGGGTCAGCGCCTTCTTGATCCCGCCGCCGTCGCTCAGGAGGACGACATCAGGGGCGAGGATGTCGAGCAGGCGTTGCAGGTCGCCGGTCTCGACGGCCTGTTTGAAGGCCTGGAGGGCGTGGCGGGTCTGGTCCGGGGTGACGGTGTCGCGGGGGCGGCGGGCGGCGACGTGGGAGCGGGCGCGGTGGGCGATCTGGCGGACGGCGGCCTGGCTCTTGCCGACGGCGTCGGCGATCTCGTCGTAGTCCAGGTCGAACACCTCGCGCAGCACGAACACCGCCCGCTCGGTGGGCGACAACGTCTCCAATACCAGCAGCATCGCCATCGACACGCTCTCGGCCAGCTCCACGTCCTCGGCCACATCCGGCGCGGTCAGCAACGGCTCGGGCAACCACGGCCCGACGTACGACTCCCTACGTCGGCCGAGCGCGCGCAGCCGCATCAGCGCCTGCCGGGTGACGATCCGCACCAGATAGGCGCGTTGATCCCGCACCGTCCCGAGATCGACGCCCGCCCAGCGCAGCCACGTTTCCTGGAGGACGTCTTCAGCGTCGGCGGC
This sequence comes from Microbispora hainanensis, assembly GCF_036186745.1. NCBI lineage: Bacteria > Bacillati > Actinomycetota > Actinomycetes > Streptosporangiales > Streptosporangiaceae > Microbispora > Microbispora hainanensis. The sequence continues at coordinate 6,268,224 of NZ_CP108086.1, forward strand.
CGAGCCGAGCATCTCGTAGGCCACGGTGAACAGCAGGTTGCGATGGGCGACGAACGCCGCGGTGGCCGGGTCCACGGTTTCCCCATGCGCGTACGGCTCGCCCGCGCCCACCTGTCCCTCGCCCATCACGGCTCCTCCCCGATCGCACTCGCCTGCGCCTTACACGCACAAGACGCCTATCCTCGGCGTTCTGTGACCGCGGCGACAGGTGGTGTACGTCACACGACCCGAGCTGTCACAGGCGGCGGGGCACCGGCATCTCGTGTTCGTCAGGACGCCGCCCGGACAAGCCGGGTGGCACGCGACTCCACAGGAGTGAGGACGAATGACGAACTCGGAGCGGACCTTCGCGCTGGTCACCGGTGGCAACAAGGGCCTCGGTCTCGAAGCGGCCCGCCGGCTCGGTACGGAGGGGTGGACGGTCTTCCTCGGCTCGCGCGACGAGAGCCGGGGACGGGCGGCCGCAGGCAAGCTGGCCGCGGACGGCGTCGACGTGGTCATGGTCCCGCTGGACGTGACCTCGGACGCGTCGGTGGCCCGTGCCGTACGGCTCGTCCGCGAGCACACCGACCACCTGGACGTGCTGATCAACAACGCCGGCGCGCCGGGAATGGTCACTCCGCCCGCGGAGACGACGGTGGACGAGATCCATTCCGTCTACGACGTCAACGTCTACGGACCGATCAGGGTCACGAACGCGTTCCTTCCCTTGCTGCGGGCGGCGCACAACCCTCGGGTGGTGATGGTGTCGAGCGCCGCCGGGTCCTTCGCGGTCGTGACCGATCCGGAGCAGCCCATCTCGAAGATGCACGAACTCGCCTACACGTCGTCGAAGGCGGCGCTGAACATGATCACCGTCCGGTACGCCCAGGCACTCCCGGAGATCAAGTTCAACGCCACCACTCCCGGGGAGGTCGCGAACCACACGTTCGCCGCCACCGACATGAACAACCACACCGGTCAGTTGACGGTCACCGAGGGCACCGACTCGATCGTCGGACTCGCGATGATCGGCCCCGACGGGCCGAGCGGAATCTTCACCGACCGCCTCGGCCCCGTCGGATGGTGACCGCCGAGCCTTGGCATCCTGTGTGATGTAAACCGCCACGCGCTGGTCGGCATCGCGGTGTCCGGTACCGCGCCGGAAAACGCCTGTGGGGTGTTGGCGAGTCTTGAGCCGGTCGGTGACCGCTCCGGAAGGCATCTCCGGTCCTCGCCGAGCCCGCTCCGTCCGTGCACATTCCGCAAGCTCGGAATGCCCGCGGGGCCCGGTATCGGGCACAACGCTTCCGGCCCGTCAACGCCCCCCGTGCGCGGCGCGACCTCCCCAGCCTTGACGGAGCCCGCGTAGCCGACGCAACCTCCTTCCGGCCGCTCACCATGCCCCCTGTTAGGAGGTGACCTCTCCGGCCCCCACAGAGCCCGCGTTGCCGGTGCCCCTTCCGGCCTGCACGTCCGGACCGCGCACCTGGACCGTACGCCCCTGGCGACAGCCCGGAAGCCTCTGCGAATCATCTCCGGGCACAACGCTTCTGGCCGTCGCGGTGCCCTCGTGCTGGGCGCCACCTCTCCCGCCTCCATAGAGCCTGCGTTGCCGGTGCCCCTTCCGGCCTGCACACCCGGCCTGCACACCCGGCCCGTACACCTGGACTGCACGCCGCGACGACAGCCTGGAAGGCTTTGCGAGCCGTCTCTGGACGGGGCGTTGCATCGAGGACTGCCTCGCATCGCCGGGCTGGGGCTCCATATTTGCCCAGGTCAGGGTTTGATTCGATGGTGTGTTCGAGGTAGGCTTGGGGTAGCCGTTGCAGGTGAGCCTAGCTGGCGGGCCGTTGGCCATACGCCGTGTGTTGAGCCGAGTCTGTTGAAGGAAGTCCCGGTCCGGGCGGTCGGGAAGCCGTTGTTTGCCTTCGTCTGTGCTCCTGGGGGGTTCACCGCCGTGTCCGCGCCGCACTCGCCGTCCGCTGCCGCCGGGCAGTGCCCGGCACCGCCGGTGCCCTCGGCACGTCCAGGACGCCCGACGGACCCGACAAGTCCAGCACGCGCGCCGCGGCCGCCTCGCCTGGCACGCTCTGCGGACCCGACACGTCCGGTGGATCCGGCACCTTCAGCATGCCCGACGGGCCCAGTCGGCCCGACACGTCCGGTGCGTGCGGTGGGCGGTGTGTCCTCCCAGGCCGGGGGCGGTGGTGGGGTGCCGGTGGCGATTCCTGATGGGCTGGCGGTGGTCCCGCCGGGGGCCGAGCTTGCGGGGGTGCTGGCGGGTATCGATGTGGAGCGGGTGTCGGGGTTCGACACTGTGGAGGTGCTCAAGGCGGCCTACCGGCAGTCCTGTCATGACCGGGCGTGGTTTTTGCGGGTGCTGCTGGAGGTCGGGCTGCGTGAGGCGTGGTCCGGCGACAGCGTGGTCCGCCTGCAAACACCGGAGGAGTTCGCCCCGGATGAGGCGCGGGCGGCGCTGGTGTGGTCGCGCCGCCGCGCGGATTCGGCGTTCGAGCTGGCGTGGAATCTGCATCGCCGCCTGCCGGTGCTCGGTGAGGCGATGCTGGAGGGGGTGTTGGATGAGCCGCGGGCGGTGGCTTTCATCCGCTGGACGAGCGGGTTGACCGACGCCCAGGCCGGCTGGGTTTGCGAGCGCCTGGTGCCTCGGGCGGCGGGGTGGACGGTGGGCGAGCTGGTCGAGCACGTTCAGCGCATGGTGCTCGCGATCGATCCGGATTGGGCGGAAAAGCGTTATACCGAGGCGGTCCGCAGGCGGCGGGTGGCCGGCACGCGCAATGATGACGGTACCGCGACCGTGTCCGGGTTGGACCTGCCGGTGGAGCGGGCGGTGGCCGGGTGCGAGCGGATCGATGAGCTGGCCCGCGCCTGCAAACGCGCCGGGGACCGCCGCCCGATCGATCACATCCGCGCGGACTTGTTCTTGGGCAGCCTGGATGGCACCTTCGAAGGCCTGACCGACGAGCAGATCGTCACCCATGTCCTGGCCCACCCTCTCGTGGAACCCGGCGATCCCACCCCCGGCGACACCTCTGACGACATCCCCAGCTCCACCGGCTCGGCCGACTCCCCTGACAGCCCCGCGAACACCCACACCGGCATCCCTCAGGCTCCCGCAGGCACTACCGCCAGCCCCGCCGGCACCCCCGCAGGCGAGCCGAAGCACGAGCCCAGGCAGGGCTCCCGACCCGAGCCGAAGCCCGAGCACAAGCGCGACTACGAGCGGAGGTCGGGTAACGGACCCGAGCCGGAAGATGGGCACGGGCACGGGCGGAGGGTCGCTCCGGAGCCGGAGCGTAGACACGGCCAGAGCACCGCACCACAACCGGAGACCGGGCAGAGGCCGAGCACCGAACCCACGCCTGCGTACGAGCGCGACCGGAGCACCGCACCAGAACCAGAGCACGGGCGCGGGCACGACAACAGCGCCGCACCCGAACCAGAGTCGGAGGACGAGCGGAGGCTGAGCACCGGGTCCGAGTCGGAGCACGAGCGCGGGCGCGACCGGGTCACGGCACCCGCGCCGGAGCCGGAGCACGAGCACGAGCACGGCCAGAGCGCCGCACCCGAGCCGGAGGACGGGAACGCGTACGCGCACGGGCGGAGGGGCGCACCCGAACCTAGGCAGGAGCGTGAGCACGGCCAGGGCACCGGACCCACGCCCGCGTACGAACACGACCAGAGCGCCGCACCCGAACCGGAGGACGGGCACACGCACGGGCGGAGGGGCGCGCCGGAGTCTGAGCGAGGGCACGACCAGAGCGCCGCACCGGAGCCGGAGCCGAAGGGTGAGCGCGGGTGCGGGGAGCCTCAGCGGTCGCAGGGCCGCCTTGGTGGGGGGCCCGGCGCGACATCGTGGTCGGTGCCGGAGATACGGGTGGAGCTGACGACGTTGCTCGGGCACGATGAGCACCCGGCGCACCTGCCCGGCTGGGGCATGGTCCACGCCGCCCAGGCACGCCGCATCGTCACCGGCATGCTCGGCGGGCAGTGGCGCTATGCCATCTGCACCGACGACGGACACCTGCTCCTGGCCGGCATCACCCGGCACCGCCCCTGCCCGCCCGCCCAACGGCCACCCCGCGACATGCGACGCGGCGGCATCGTCGAGCTGCAGATCACCCTCACCCAGCTCCACCGGCTGGCCGCCGCACCGGCCACCACCGGCGCCTGGGCACCCCTCATCGCCGACCTCACCCGTCAAGCCCACGCCCAGCTCGGCACCACCCCCGCAACCGGATCACCCGACCGAACCGGATCACCCCACCCGGCAGCAGCACCTCACCCGGGCCGATCCTGTGACCCGGCTGCAGCGCACGCCCCAGAGGGATCGGGTGACCCGGCCATGCTGGGCGAACAGACCGACCCGGCAGACTCGGCCGACACGGCCAACACGGCGGGTACGGCCAACACCGCTGGCGCAGTCAGCACCACGGACGCGGTTGGCACGGCAGGCGCAGTCAACACCACAGGCGCGGCTGGCACGGCCAACTCGGACTCGGCGGGCGCGGCCAACACGACGGGAGTGGCCAACACGGCTGACGCGGTCAACGCGGCGAACTCGGCTGGTGCGGCCAACGCGGCCGACATGATCAACGCGGCGGGCACGGCTGACACTGCGGACGCCGCAGGCGCGGCTGAGACGGTTAACGCGGACTCGGCGAACACGACGGGCGCGGCGAACACGGCAGGCGCAGTCAGCACCACAGGCGCCGCAGGCGCGGCCAACATGGCTGACGTGGTCAACGCGGCAGGCGTGGCGAACACTGCTGACGTGGTCAATGCCGCAAGCTCGGCGGGCGCGGCCGGTACCGCTGGGGTGGCGAACACGGCGAACGGGGCTGATCGGCGTCATGCCGATGCGACCTTACGCCGATACGTCCAGATCCGGGGCCGGGTCTGCTCCTGGCCGGGCTGCCGCATGCCCGCCACCCGCACCGACCAAGACCACATCCAGGCCTGGGCCGACAACGGCGCCACCACCGCCGCCAACCTCCACCTGGCCTGCCGCCACGACCACCGCGCCAAGCACCTCGGCGGCTGGCGCGTCACCACCGCAGGCCCCCACCTGATCATCTGGACCAGCCCACTCGGACACCCCTACCGCAGCCCACTCCCGAAGATCATCCAGCCCGTCCCCGACCCCCAGCCCCGCACCTGGCCCGACGCCCCACCCGAACGCCTGCCCGCCGACCTCCCCGGAGCACCAGACACGATCATGGCCCCACCATGCCCTCCCACCACCCCACCAGCACAAACCCCCGCAGAAACCCCGGCACAAGCAGCGGGCAGGCAGACAAAGCGGACAGCCGATGCCGACAGTCGCGGCAGGGAAGCGCAGGACAACGGCACATCACAGGACGAATCGGGAGCAAGTTTCATCCAGCGCGACCTCGAGACACCGCCCTTTTGACGACTTGACGACGCCTCGCTCGGCACGGGTTCAAGGGAGAAACCGTTCATGGAAGAAGCGTGCGCGGGGAGTACCGGTTCCTGACGGTCGCTTCACAGCGTGCCGTTGTTCCATCGCTGTTCCATTGGCGCGCCACTTCGGCCGCCCGATTGCGGATCAGCCCGCTCGCCGACGCCGCGGATCGACCCGCGGAGTTTCTTGGAGTGCCAGGGTTAGGCGGCGCTTCTTGAGCGCCAGGGTCACCTGCCCTTGCTCTGCAGTGCCTTGGTCCGTAGAACCTTCGTCCGTAGAACCTTCGTCTGTAGCGCCTTCGTCTGCAGGGCCTCCTCGGCCGCGCCGAGCCCTTCCTAAGCCGCGATGAGGGTCGGGTCGCCGAACCAGCGGGCCGCAGCGTGCCGGAACGCCTCGCGGTCGGGGTCGCGTCCGCCGGTCCAAGCGACGACGCCGTCGGGCCGGATCAGTAGGGCGCCGAATCCGAGGTCGTCGCGCACCGGCCCGGCCGCGTAGCGGATCCGGTCCTTCCAGCTCGTCGCCGCGTCGTGCAGGCACTGGCCGGTGGTGAAGTCGAGCGCGACGCCCTGTCCTTCGCGCAGCAGGTCGCCGAGGCGGGTGCCGTCGGCGAAGTGGAAGTCCGGGGCGGTCCGGCCGACGAGTGGGTGCTCATCGCCCAGGTCGTAGCGATGGAACAGTCCCGAGGTGCTGCGGAACACGTGAGTGGTGCCGTCGCGGGTGGCGAGCAGATCGTGGACGAGGCGTCGCAGGGCCGGGGCGTTGGGGCCGGGGTTCATGGTCGCGACCTGGGCGCGTGACCAGTCGAGGATCGCCGCGCCGACGGGGTGGCGTTCGGAGGTGTAGGTGTCGAGCAGGCCGTCCGGCGCGGTGCCGTGGACGGTAGCGGCGAGCTTCCATCCGAGGTTCACGGCGTCGCCGATGCCGAGGTTGAGGCCCTGGCCGCCGAGCGGGGAGTGGATGTGGGCGGCGTCGCCGGCGAGCAGGACGCGGCCGTGCCGGTAGGTCGTGGCCTGCATCGCGCGGTCGGTGAAGCTGGAGGCGAGATGCACCTCGGTGATGGTCGCGTCGGTGCCGGAGACCCGGCGCAGGACCGTCTGAAGGTGCTCGCGCGTCAACGGCTGCGAGCGATCGAAGGCGCCGCCGTCGAAATCCATCATGCCCAGATGTCCATCGAAAGGCGTCCGCAGATACATGCCGGTCGGCGTCAGGGTGAAGCCCAGGCGCAGCGCATGCGGATCGGCGAAGGTGACGTGGGCGACGTAGCCGGTGAACAGCGGCGGCGTGCCGGCGAAGCGGAAGCCCGCGAGCTCGCGCACCGTGCTGCGCCCGCCGTCGCATCCCACGAGCCAGCGCGCCGGGTGGTCGCGCCCGCCTGCGCGGGCGACGACGGTGTCGCCGTCCTGGGTCACGGCCTCGACGGCAGCACCCCGCACGACCTGTACGCCGAGCCGGGCCGCCCGCTCGGCCAGCACCGTGCAGACCGCGTCGAGGCTGGTCATGATGCCCTCCATCGCCGGGCCGGGCAGCCGGAACGGAAGGGCGGCGGTGTCGATGCCGGCCGGGTCGAGCGGCATGCCCGCGAAATGGCTCACGGCACGAGGCGCGGGCGCCTCCCGCGCGCCGGGGTCCGCGCCGACCTGCGCCCCGTCGGCGCCCGAGCCTTTCAGTAGCTCTCCCAGCATCCCGCGGCGGTAGAACGTCTCCATCGATCCGGGGTTCAGGCCCCGCATCCCCAGCGGGAGCGTCTTCCACGGTGTGGACGGCTCCTCGTCCCGCTCCAGCACCAGGACCGAGCAGTCCGCCAGCGCCAGCTCACCGGCGAGGAACAGGCCCACCGGGCCGGCCCCCACGATCACCACGTCGTACACGTCGAGGCTCCTTCGACCAGGGCCGCCCGGCGGAGGCTCTCAGAGGGCAGCGTTTGGAACATCGCTCCAACACTGGAACCGTACTCCATGTGGAGCAATGCTCCAAACCTGTGTGCGGACGCGTCAGGCCGGATTCGGGTCGGAGTCCGCGCGGTCGCCGCCGCGGGCGATCGAGGGTCGTTCCAAGCAAAGATTGACATTGATAGACATTTCAGTCAGAGTTGAAACAACTAGCAACCAGTTATGGAGCACGCCATGGAACGCGTGGCCTTCAACGGCCTCGTCACCCGCTGCGCGGGCGAGCCCAAGTGCCTCGCGGACATCACCCCGACACCCACCTCCGAGACGGTGGCCGCCATGGCACAGTGAACCGGCACACGGAACCGGCACGCGATCGACAAGGGAGGACGCGACGATGAGCACTGAGGCACAGCAGGACCGGCTGCTCCGCTGGGTGGAGCGGGTGGCGGCCTTCTGCGTCGAGGAGTGGGGGCTGCCGCCCATCACCGGGCGCATCCTCGGCTGGCTCATGATCTGCGATCCGGCCGAGCAGTCCGCCGGCCAGATCGCGGACGTCATCCAGGCCAGCCGGGCTTCGCTCACCTCGAACATGCGTTTCCTCACGGCCATCGGCCTGGTCAAGAAGGTGAGAAGGCCCGGCGATCGCGTCTCCTACTACCGCATCGAAGACGACGCCTGGCAGAAGGTCATCCAGCGCAAGCTCGAAAGCCTGAGCGCGTTCGGCGAGATCGCCGACGAAGGGCTCGACATCGTGGGCGGCGAGGGGCACCGCACCGAGCGCATCAAGGCCGCCCACGACTCCCTGACGTGGCTGCAGGACCTCGCAGCCCGTCATCCGTTACACCGTTAAGGAATCCCCATGCACCGCCTGCACCCCCAGCTCGGGCTGATCCAGGAAACGTCGCTCCTCACTCTCTACGCCAAGGCCCTGGACGCCGTACGGCCCAGCCCGATCCTCGGCGACACGCTCGCCGCCGACCTGGCAGACACCATCGACTACGACTTCGGCAAGCTGAAGGTCAAGCCCAGCCTCGTCGTCAGCACGGCACTGCGCACCAAGAAGCTCGACGACGTCGTCCGCGCCTTCATGGCCGCTCATCCCGGATGCGTGGTGCTCGACCTGGGCTGCGGCCTGGACACCCGGGTGTTCCGCTGTGCTCCGCCGCCCGGCGTCGACTGGTACGACATCGACTTCCCGGAAGTGGTGGACCTGCGGGCCGAGTGCCTGCCCGGCCCTTCCCACCTGGTCGGAGCCGACCTCACCAGTACAGACTGGATCACAGCCGTCCCCGGCGACCGCCCGGCGATGATCGTCGCCGAGGGGGTGTTCCCCTTCATGACCGGCGACTCCTTCCAGTCGCTGACCCGGGCGCTGACCGGCCACTTCCCTTCGGGCGAGCTCGCGCTCAACGGCTACACGCGATTCGCCGCCTGGACGATGAAATATCACCCGACGATCAAGGCGCTCGGCGTCAAGGCCGCCCAGGGCTTCGACGACCCGCACGAACCGGAGTCCTGGCACGCCGGCCTCGAACTGGTCGAGGAGCAGTTCGTCACCCGCGCACCGGAAACGGCCCTGTTCCCGCAACCCCTGCGCGCGCTGAGCCGTCTCATGGCCCGCAGCACGGCCTTGTCCCGGCAAGGGGCACGCATTCTCCGCTATCGGTTCTGAGCCCGCGCGACCGGCGGTGGCGGCAAGCGGGAGGGGCGGGCGCGGCACCGTCGTCGGAGCCCGGGCATCGCGGCATCGACGCCGTACGCGGGCGAGACGTCAGCTCGTGAGGATGACGAGCCGCTGGGTCGCCCTGGTCATGGCGACATAGCGGTCGACCGCCCCTTCGATGCCTTCGCCGAACTTCTCCGGGTCGACGAGGACGACCAGGTCGAACTCGAGCCCCTTCGACAGTTCCGGGGACAGCGAACGGACGCGCGCGCTGCCCTGGAACGCGGGATGGCCGATGACGCAGGCGGTCCCCTCGGCATTGGCGGCGAGCCAACTGTCGAAGATCGAGCGCAGCTCCGAAAGCGAGCCGTACTTGACGGGGACGCCGCTGCTGCGGACGGAGACCGGCACGTTGGCGTCCGGGAGCATGGCCCGGATGACCGGCTCGGCCTCCGCCATGACCTCTTCCGGCGTCCGGTAGTTGATGCTCAGGGAGGCGAGTTCGATCCGATCGAGCCCGATCCGCTTGAGCCGTTCCTGCCACGACTCGGTGAACCCGTGCCTGGCCTGTGCGCGATCTCCGACGATCGTGAAGCTCCGGGACGGGCAGCGGAGCAGCAGCATCTGCCACTCCGCATCGGTGAGCTCCTGCGCCTCGTCCACGACGACGTGCGCGAACGGTCCGGCGAGCCGGTCCGGGTCGGGCGCGGGCAGCTCGGACTCGTCGACCAGATTGCGCTGCAGGTCCTCCCGGCGCAGCTGCGTCACCAGGCCCTCGCCGTCGTCGTCGGCTTCGATCAGGTTCTCGACGACCTGCGCCATGTGCTCGCGCTGGGCGGCGAGCGTGGCCTCCCTGCGTCGCCTGCGTCGCGACGCCTCCGGGTCGCCGAGCCGCTGCCGCGCCGCGTCGAGGAGCGGCAGGTCGGACACCGTCCAGGCCTGGGCGTCCGCGCGCTACAGCTTCCGCACCTCGTCGGGGCTGAGCCACGGTGCGCACAACCGCAGGTAGGCGGGCACCGACCACAGGTCTCCGACGAGGTCGGCCGGCTCGATCAGCGGCCAGGCGCGGTTGAAGGTCGTGAGCAGTTCCCTGTCGCGCAGCAGCGACTTGCGGACCAGGTCGGCCGGCGCGTCGCCGTCGTGCTTGTCCACCAGGATGGTGAGCAGTTCCGCCCAGATCTGGTCACGCGCCTCGTTGTGGGGAGTGCCCGGGTCGGGTGCGTCGAACGCCTCGGCCCAGTCGTCGGCGCTGACCGGGATGCTTGACCAGGGGGTCGTGACCGTCATCGGCGTGGTGGGCGGATTCTCGTAGAACCTGACGGCAGGCTCGATCGCCTTTACCAGGTCCGCGGACGACTTCAGGCGGGCCACATCCGGGTCGGTCTCCACCGTCGCGGCCGCTCCCTCGGGGACGAGGTCCCGCAGGGTGCAGGTCTGCACACCCTCCTCGCCGAGGCTGGGCAGGACGTCGGCGACGTACGCCAGGTAGGGCTGGTGCGGGCCGACGAACAGTACGCCGCCCCGGCGGTGGCCGACGCGAGGGTCGGAGTAGAGGAGATAGGCGGAGCGGTGCAGGGCGACGACGGTCTTCCCCGTGCCCGGACCGCCGTCGACGACGAGGGCGCCCCGGGACCCGGCGCGGATGACGGCGTCCTGGTCGGCCTGGATGGTGCCGAGCACGTCGCGCATCCGCGGTGACCGGCTGCCGCCCAGGCTCGCGATGAAAGCGGACTGGTCGTCGAGCGCGGCGTGCCCTTCGAACCCGTCCGGGGTGAACACCTCGTCCCAGTAGTCGCTGATCCGGCCCCGGGTCCAGCGATACCTGCGGCGGCTGGCCAGACCCATCGGATTGGCGTGTGTGGCGCCGAAGAACGGCTCGGCCGCGGGGGAGCGCCAGTCGAGCAGCAGCCGGCGACCGGCGCTGTCGGTGAGGCCGAGCCGTCCGATGTACACGGGCTCGGGATCGTCCTCGCCGACCATGTGTCCGAGGCACAGGTCGAGACCGAAACGACGCAGCACGCGCAGGCGGGCGGTCAGGCGATGGACCTCCAAGTCCCGGTCCATCGCCTGCCTGCCCTTGCCGCCGGGCGCCTTGAGCTCGGCGTCGAGGCGACCGGCCAGGTCGGCGATCGACTGTTCGAGGCTCTCCGCGATGGCCGCGAAGTGCCGCTCGTCGGCGGCGACCAACTTCGGATCGGCCTTGTGGGAGAGGTGGCCGGGAAGGTCGAACGCGCTGGTGGGCAGCGGGTTCACGTCATCAGCTCCGATCTGGGTCGCTAGCGACCGTTCAACGCACCAAGGCGCCCGAACCGGCGTGACGAAGTCCCCGCGCGGCCCATGCGTCGACGGCAACGCGCACGTCGCGTCCCCCGTTTTCCGCAGGCGCTGCTTCCGGCCGATGATTGTGGGGCACGGCAGGGGCCTTGCCGCAAGCCCCCCTGGACGCTATACGTTGAAGGTGGAAAGGGATGGACAGTCCCCTTTTCTCCTTCTCGCGCCGGGGAGGCACAGCCACCTCACGGAGCGGTGCACCGGCTGGTAATGCGGTTGCGGGGCTCGGAGCCCGGCCGAAACCATGAGCGCATGATCTGGATCGCTTTCGTCGGTTCGTGTTTCCTGCTCGCGATGATCCCGGGTGTCAGCACCGCGGTGATCTTGAGACAGACGCTCAGGGCCGGGCGCTCGTCCGGTGTGGCGGCGCTCCTCGGCAACGAAACGGGCATCTTCCTGTGGGCGATGGCCGCCGTGTTCGGTCTGTCCGCGCTGGTCCTGGCCTCGGAGGTCGCCTACGGCGTCATGAAGGCGGTGGGCGCCGCGCTGCTGATCGTGATGGGCGTGCAGTCGCTGTGGAAGGCCCGGCGGGCGCCGGAGGCGCTCGACCCGGGCGTGCCGTACGGTGGGGGAGAGGCGCGCGGCGGATGGCGCCGCTCGTACGGCCTGGGGCTCGCCACCTGCGGCGCCAATCCCAAGGCGGCCGTGTTCGCGATGTCGTTCCTGCCGCAGTTCGTGCCCCAGGGCGCCAATGTGCCGCTGACCCTGACCATGCTCGCGGTGATCTGGGTGGTCGTGGACGTCGCCTGGTACGTCGGGGTGATCTGGCTGATCGGCCAGGCCGGCGCCGTGCTCGGCAGGCCCGCGGTCCGCCGCCGTTTGGAACAGGTGTCGGGGACGGTCCTGGTCGCCCTCGGCGTCCGCGTCGCTTTGGAGGCCCGATGACCGTCTGGCACGAGGAAAGCGGCTCCGGCGAGCCCGTCGTCCTGCTGCACTCCGGCGTCGCCGACTCGGGCATGTGGGATCCCCAGTGGAAGCCGCTGGGCGAGCGGTTCCGCGTCATCCGGCTCGACTTCCGGGGGCACGGGCGCACGCCGTGCGTCGCCGACGGGCCCTACACGGACGCCGGCGACGTGGCGGACCTGCTCGCCGCCCTCGGGCTGCGCCAGGTCGGGCTCGTCGGATCGTCGTACGGCGGGCGGGTCGCGCTTGAGCTCGCGACCGGGCATCCCGGCCTCGTCTCGCGGCTCGTGCTGCTGAACGCGGGCTGCGGCCTGCCTCCGACCCCCGACCTGGAAGCGTTCGGGACGGAGGAGGACCGGCTGATAGAGGCGGGCGACGTTGGAGGAGCGGTGGACCTCAACGTCCGCACGTGGCTGGGTCCCGAGGCGGACGAGCCGGTCAGGACGCGGCTGGCCGCGATGCAGCGGCACGCGTTCGAGGTACAGCTCGCCGCCGATCCCGAGCCCGAACGGGGCAGGGACCCGATCGACCTGACGGTGGTCACCACGCCCACGCTGGTGGTCACCGGCGGGCACGACCTGCCGTACTTCCGGGAGAGCGGGCGTCACCTGGCCGAGAGGCTGCCGGACGCCACACTGCTCGAACTCGACTGGGCCGGTCACCTGCCGAGCCTGGAGCGCCCCGACGAGGTCACCCGTCTGCTCGGCGAGTTCCTCTCCTGATCTACTTTGTAAAGGCGCTCGGCTGTCGAACAACCTCACAAAACGAACACATCCGCCACGAGCCCCGACAGCGCCGGCCCGGTAGGGTCCGATCCCGTGGGGCGATTGAGGACCGGCTCCGGCCCGGCCGAGGACCTGCTCATCGAACTGGACCGCAACGCCGGGGTGCCACTGCACCGGCAGATCGAGGCGTCCATCCGCGCGAGCATCCGGGCCGGCCGGTTGCGTGCGGGCGCGTCGCTGCCTCCCACCCGCACGCTCGCGGCCGGGCTCGGGGTTTCTCGCGGGGTGGTCGTGGAGGCCTACCAGCAGCTCGTGGCCGAGGGCTACCTCGCCAGCCGATCGGGGGGTTACACCCAGGTCGCCGTGTCGATGCCGCCGGCCGCTACCGAAGCCGACGCAGGCACTGGGGCGGCGACGGCGCAGCCGGACCCCCGTGGTGCCGGCTTCAGGATCGACTTCGGATACGGGCGCACCGACGTGTCGCAGTTTCCGCGGGCCGCCTGGCTGCGCTCGGTGCGCACCGTGCTCACCACCACACCCAACGACCGGTTCGTCTACCTCGACGGGCGCGGGGTGCCGGAACTGCGGCAGGCCCTGTGCGACTACCTCAACCGGGTGCGCGGCACGCTGGCCGACCCCGGCAACGTGGTCGTCTGCAACGGCTATGGGCAGGGCATCTCGCTGCTGATCCAGGTGCTCGCGCGGCGCGGCGCCAGGCGGATCGCCCTGGAGGACCCGTCGTCCGACGACGACGCCCGGGTGCTCGCAGCGGCCGCGGGTCTGGACGTGGTCGGCATCCCGGTGGGCCCGGACGGCGTTCAGGTCGAGGCCCTCGACCTGGTCGACGCCGACGCGCTGGTCCTCACGCCGTCGCACCAGTGGCCGACCGGCGGGGTGCTGTCGTCTGCGGCCAGGGCCGAGGTGATCCGCTGGGCGAGACGCCGCGGCGCGATCGTGATCGAGGACGACTACGACGCGGAGTACCGCTACGACCGGTCTCCGGTGGGCGCCATGCAGGGCCTGGCGCCCGAGCATGTCGTCTACTGCGGCACGGCCAGCAAGACGCTCGCGCCGGGGTTGCGGCTCGGCTGGATGGTGGTGCCCGCTCACCTGGTCGCCGACGTCGCGTCGGCGAAGCTGCTCGCCGACCGGGGTTCGTCGGTCATCGACCAGCTGACGTTCGCCGACTTTCTCGGCCGCGGCGAGTTCGACCGTCACCTGCGCCGGATGCGTCCGGTCTACCGGCGCCGGCGTGACGCGCTGCTGGACGCGCTGCGCACGCAGCTGCCGGATCTGCGACCGGCCGGGATCGCCGCCGGGCAGCACGTGGTCGCCTGGCTCCCGCCCGGCCTCGACGAGGTGGCGGTGGTGGCGGCCGCCGCCCGGCGCGGGCTCCGCATCCAGGGCGTCGGGCGGTTCCGGATCTCCGGTAGCGGGCCCGGTGGCCTGATCTTCGGCTACGCCATCCTCAGCGAGAGCGCCATCGCCGAGGGGGTCGCGCTGCTGGCGGCGGCCATCCGGGACGGATCCTGACGGGCCCGTCACAGCGCCGCCGTCACTGGGCCGGGCGGATGTTCTGGTTCAGGTGGAACACATTCGCCGGGTCGTAGGCGGTCTTCAAAGCGGTCAGCCGGGCCAGCTTCGCCGCCGAGTACGCCCGCCGCACGCCGCGCTTCCCGTCGGCCAGTTCGTCGGCCGACAACGAGTTGACGTAGACGCCGCTGGCGTACGGCTCGAGCGAGGCGCCGGCCGCGCGGGCCGCACCCATCCTGGCGTCGTCCTCGGCCGGGTCGGTCCAGCGGGCGCCGGCGCCGAACTCGAACATCGTGCCGCGGTGGCTGAACGCCGCGTCCGCGTCCGGGACGTCGTTGATCGCGCCGCCGTGAGCCTGCAGGCCGACGCCCGGCAGCTCCGGGCTCGCGGTCAGGTCGGAGCGGCCGCGCAGCAGGAAGGCCTCGATCGCCGCGGTGGGGAAGCTCCGCAGGTAGTGCCCCGTGGAATAGCGGCGGTACGCGTGGCCGCCGGTGGAGTCGTCGCGCTGCTGCAGTTCGAGGTAGGACGGTGTGGTGACGCGGGAGGCGATCGGACGCCCGAGCGCGGCCATCGCGGGGAGCAGCCGGCGGCCCTCGTCCGGGTCGCCGACCCACACGAACCCCAGCGTGGCGATCGGGCCGGCGGGAGAGCTCGCGACGCTGGCGGTGAACGTCGCCTGCCGGGGCGCGACGGCGTTCAGGTCGCGCCAGCGCTCGATGACCGGGACGGCGTCCTCGGCGCGGAAGTCGGACTCGGCGACCAGCGTCCGCGTGCCGGTGTGGTGCAACCGGAACTCGAATTCGGTGACGATGCCGAAGTTGCCGCCACCGCCGCGCAGGCCCCAGAACAGGTCGGGGTTCTCGGTGCGGCTCGCGGTGACCACGTCGCCCTCGGCGGTGACCACCGTGTAGGAGGCGACGTTGTCGCAGGCCAGGCCATACTGGCGGGCCAGCCAGCCCATGCCGCCGCCGAGCGTGAGCCCGCCGACGCCGGTGTGGGAGACGTTGCCTGCGGTGGTGGCCAGGCCGTACGCCTGGGACGCCCGGTCCAGCGCACCGAGCAGCGCGCCGCCCTGCACCCGTGCCCGGCGGCGGGCCGGATCGACCCGCACGCCGCCCATGGGCGTGAGGTCGATCATGAGACCACCGTCGGGCACGGCGAAGCCGGCGGCGTTGTGGCCGCCGCAGCGCACGCCGATCTCGAGGTCCTGCTCGCGGGCCAGCCGTACGGCGGTGACCACGTCGGCGACGCTCGCCGCGCGGACGATCATTCGCGGACGCCGGTCGATCATGGCGTTCCAGATGGTGCGGGCGGTGTCGTAGCCGGTGTCGCCAGGGGTGAGCACCTGGCCGTCGAAACGCGTTGCCGTTGTCGTCATGTCCCTCAGCCTGGCAGGAATCGGTACCCTCGATAAGATCCGATCCTGCGGGCGTATTCAGGACCAATTTCCGGTGACCGAGTGGTGCCCCACCGTGCGCGAGCTCGACATGAGCGAACAATCCGGCCTCGGGCCGGGGCCCAGTGCCGAGGGTCGACCGTCAGCTGGTCGGCTCTGAGCGACGAACGATCTCAGGGGTGGCCCGCGCTGGGCGCGGACCATCCCTGATGTGCGTACAGCCCGTTCTGGATGAGCGCGACGATGATGCGGAGCATGCCGTAGGGCGAGTTCTGCTGTCCGATCCGGTTTTGGCCGTGTTCGGCCGACCCTCTACGTACACGTCCGGCCGTGCCGCGGGGACCTGAGTGCTCTCCCGCTCAGGCGGCGTTGAACGCCTCGGCGACGGTCAGCGTGTCCTCGTACAGGTGCATGCGAACGATCCGGCCGTCCTCGACGGCCAGGTGCATGGCCACCGGTGTGGTGAACTCCTTGCCGCTGGCCACGGCGGTATGCGTGAAGACCGCCAGCAGCACCACGTCGCCACCGTCGACGATGACGCGCTCCAGCACGACCTTGCTCCTGCCGTGCGCGAAGTGCGGCCACATCGTGGTGAAGTACGGCGCGACCTCCTCCCGGCGCGTACGGCGCCCGGTCCAGGGCAGCGCGTCACTGCCGGGGACGTGCCAGTCGATCTCCTCGGCGAACAGTTCCTGGATGCCGTCGGGGTCCTGCCTGCCGAGGCGCTCCAGGAACTTCTCGGCCACGGTCCGCGAGGTCTGAGCATCTGTCGCCATCGTCGTTGTCCTTGTCCTTTGTCTCTTCGTCTGCTGTCTCTTCGTCTGCCTGAGGTGCCGGTCGGGCCTCAGCCCTGGAACAGCCAGTGCGTGCCGCTCAGCGGCCCGCCGCACTGCATGAGCGCCCCGCCTTCACGCGGCGCGCCGAGGTGGACTGTCGGGAGCCCGAATTCGGCTCTTCATGACTCACTCCTTGCTGTGTCGTTGTGTCGCAGGCGTTGCGCCGGTGGCGGTCGCACGTGCGCGGCTCAGACGCCCCGGAGCGTCGAAGGCGTGCCACTTCGCCGATTCGGCGCCTCGTCCGGCTGTCCCATGAGGCGCTCCGATTCTTGATGTAACCATTTCGGTTACATCGGTGATGTGCGGAGTGCGATCACCTTCGGTCAGGGAAGCCGGCGGTCCGGATCAGGAGGCTTTCAAGACGTCCTGCAGCACGTCCTCCAGCGTCGTCCTGGCCAGCTCCCTGCGCAGAGCGGCCTCCACATGGTCGTACACGGCGGTCATCACTGGTCCGATGCCGTGGCCCACGACGCACTCGGGGTCCGGTGCCGCGGGATGCAGGGCGAAGAGCGGTCCCGGTTCGACCGCCTGGTAGACGTCGAGCAGGGTGATCGCCGCCAGGTCTCGCGCGAGCACCCAGCCTGCCCCCGCCCCCCGCCGTGACTCGGCCAGACCGGCCTTGCGCAGCTCGCCCAGCAGGCGGCGGATCACCACCGGATTGGTGTTGACGCTCGTCGCGATCTGCTCGGAGGTGGCGACTTCGTGGCCACGCCGCTGATACAGGCCGATCCATGTCAGGGCATGCGCCGCGATGGTCAGTCTGCTGTTGGCGCTCACGTCGAACTCCGCCTTTCCCCGACTCTGGTCGTAACCATAGATGTTACAACCGCATGCGGCAAGTTCTGCGGTGCCGGCCCCCGTCCGCGCTGTACCGCGGCATCGGCCGGCCATGGAGACGCCGCCGACGAAAGGCGAACTCAGGAAGGCGGCAACGAAAGCGGCGCGCTCGGCCGCACGCAGCTCGCGAGCGACGACCGGCCTCCTGCGGTTTCAGAAAACCTCGGTCTTCGAGACCGGCCGTCCGGCGGAGGTGTCGGATCCGGGCCGCGCCGTTCGTAGCTTGGGTGAGCGGTCACCCACGAGGGTGCTGCCACGACCAAAAGGGAGATGCCGACCGATGCTGTCTCACCCGCCGGCCAAGGTCCACCGCATGTTCGAGCTCGTCGAGCCGATCGGCACCGTCACCTTCTCCGAGGTGGTGAACGAGGCGTTCCTGGCCCTCGGCATGCGCAACTACTGGGACGGGTATTTCGCGGGCCGGGCCGCACCGCTGGGGGCGGCGCCGGCAGAGGTGGTGCACGCGGTCTTCTACAACTTCGCCGAGGGCGAGGTGGCACGCCACATCCCCTGGGTGTGGGGGAAGATCACTCCGGAGGAGGCGATCGCCGTACGCGAGCAGGCCAGCGCCACCGCCCTGCGGCAACTGCTGGGGGAGTGGGCCGGCTTTCCCGCCCTGGTGCGGATCGCCGACCTCGCCACCCGAGCAGCGGTCAGCGCGCCGCCCGAGGGCAGGCCGCTGTACGCGGGGCTCCGGGCGCTCGACGTGCCCGAGGAGCCGGTGGCCAGGCTGTGGCACGCGGCGACGCTGCTGCGGGAGCACCGCGGAGACGGGCACAACGCCGCCCTCGTCGCCCACGGTATCGGCGGCACCGAGGCCCATGTCCTGATGGCTCTGTCCCTCGGGATGATGGCGGAGGACTTCGGCCGGATCCACCACCTGCCCAAGGCGCGGCTGGCGGCCGTCGTCGACGGGCTCCGCGACCGCGGCCTCGTGGACGCCGCCGGCGGGTTCACCGACGCCGGCAGGGAGACCAGGCGGCGAATCGAGGCCCTCACCGACGAGCTGGCGGCTCCGGCGTACGACGTGCTCAGCGCGGACGAGCTCGACGAGCTGATCGCGGGGCTCGAACCGATCGCCGCCGCCGTGCAGGCCGCCGATGACTGAGGGGGCACTGAGTAGCTCCTGACCATCGGTGCGGCCTCGGCGAGCGCTCGCATAGATCAGATCTACTTTGTAAAGGCGCCAGACTGCTGGAAAACCAAGATCAACTCCAAAAAGACCAGCCCTCAACAACCGGGGAGCCCGGCGCGGGGCTCCCCGGTTGCCGGTCAGTGGTTGAGGGTGCTCATCCCGGCGGGGTCGTACCGCTCACCGGCGACCTGACCGGCGAGGGAGTCGAGCGCGTCGAGGTGCTCCGGCTCGAACTTGACGTCCAGGGCCGCGACGTTCTCCTCCAGCCGGACGACCCGCTTGGTGCCGGGGATCGGCACGACGTCGTCCCCGGCCCTGGTGAGCACCCAGGCGAGGGCCACCTGCGCCGGGGTCGCGCCGAGCGTAACGGCGATCTCGCCGACCTTGGCCACGAGGGCCTGGTTGGCGGCGAAGTTGTCGCCCTGCCAGCGGGGGTTGTGGTGGCGGAAGTCGTCGCCGGACAGTTCCCCGGTGTTCGTGAACGCGCCGGTCAGCAGGCCGCGTCCGAGGGGGCTGTAGGCCACCAGGCCGATGCCGAGCTCCCGGAGCGTGGGCAGCAGTTCGTTCTCGATGTCCCGGGTGAACAGCGAGTATTCGTACTGTCCCGCGGTGACCGGGTGGACGGCGTGCGCGCGGCGCACGGTGGCGGGCGCGGCCTCGGAGATGCCGAGGTGGCGGACCTTGCCGGCCTCGACCAGCTCCTTCATGGCACCCCAGGTCTCCTCGACGGGGACGCCTGGATCGATGCGGTGCTGGTAGTACAGGTCGATGTGGTCGACTCCGAGCCGCTCCAGCGAGGCGTCGCAGCAGCGGCGTACGTAGTCGGGGCGGCCGTTGATGCCCACGCGGGTGCCGTCGGGCAGGCGCTCGATGCCGAACTTGGTGGCCAGCACGACCTGGTCGCGCCGGTCGGCGATCGCCTTCCCGACGAGCCTCTCGTTGGTGAACGGCCCGTACGCGTCGGAGGTGTCGAGGAGGGTGATCCCCAGGTCGAGCGCGCGGTGGAGAGTGCGGATCGATTCGGCCTCGTCACCCGGGCCGTAGAAGTCGCTCATCCCCATGCAGCCAAGGCCGAGCGCCGAGGTGCGGAGGCCCTGGCCGAGTGTGTGCTGCTTCATTCTTCTCCCCTGATTTTGCGGCGTAGAGATCGATCTTCTGGTCGACGATCTCGAGATCGCTTCGAAGCTGCTCGATTTTGGCGATCACGTCGGCCCGGTGGGCCTCGAGCATCTCCTTGCGGGCCACGTACGTGTCCCGGCCCCTGCGGACGAGCTCGGCGTACCGGCGCATCGCGGCGATGGGCATGCCGCTCGCCCGCAGGCGGGTGAGCAGCGCGATCCATTCGGCGTCCCGCTCGGTGTAGCGCCGGTGGCCGTTGCCGCCGCGCGGCGGCGGCTCCAGCATGAGTCCGGTGCGTTCGTAGTAGCGCAGCGTGTGGGCGGTAAGGCCGGTACGCTGCGCTACCTGCGCGATGGTCATGCCCTCGTCCATGGGGACCAGTCTGGGAGTTAGAGCGCGCTCTAAGTCAAGTCGGCGATCATGGGGCTGTGTTCACGTGCGGTGGAGAGGTTCACTGTGCGGTGCAGAGGGTGCCGTTCAGGGTGAAGGCGGTCGGGAACACGTTGGGGCCGCTGTAGGCGCCGACGAAGCCCATGGAGGTGCTCGCGCCGGGGGCGAGCTTGCCGTTGTCCGGGGTGTTGGTGACGGTCACCGAGGTCCCGGTCTGCGTCCAGTTGGCGCTCCATCCGCTGCTGACGCTCTGCCAGGCGGTGGGCCAGGTGAAGTGGAGCGTCCAGCCGTCGATGGCGGCCGTGCCGGTGTTGGTGACGTCCACGGTGGCGACGAACCCGTTGCCCCAGTCGTTGGTGTCGGTCAGGCGTACCGAGCAGGAGCTCTCGTCGGGGCTGCCGGTGGCGAAGGTGAGCGGCGGGGAGGCCCAGGAGACCCGGCCGGCGGTGTCGCGGGTGATGACGTTGACCGTGTAGCGGGTGCCGGGGACGAGGTTGCGGACCGTGAAGGAGGTGCCGGAGGTCTCGCCGAGTTGTTCGGTGACGGCGCCGTTCTGGCGGTGGATCTCATACTTGGCGATGGGGCTCGCGCCGGGCTGGGCGGCGGGCCAGGTGATCGTGGCGGTCTTGTCGGTGACGCCGCTCGCGGCGGGCTGTCCGGGGGCGGTGGGGGCGCCGGTGGTGGCGGTGGCCGGGTGCAGCACCAGCGTGGTCAGCGAGTACGGCGGGAGTGTCTGGGCGGTGGCCGTGCCGGTCTGGCCGGTGCTGATCGAGGTGGCGCCGTTGGTGAGGGTCTGCACGGTGGGCGCTCCGGCGGCGGGGGCGAATCCCGCGTAGTCGATCTTCACCTGGTGTTCGGCGTCCGGGTCGCGGTTGATCAGCAGGACGGCGAGGTCGCCGTCGGCGCGGCGTACGGCGTGCGCGGCGACCAGCGGCTCGTCGGTGGCGGCGCGGACGAACCGGTCGCCGGGGCGGGCGAACGAGCTGATCATGGACAGCGCGTGGTAGGGGGCGAAGGGCGTGTTCAGCGGGGGTTCGCAGGTGTCGCCGGAGCATCCGCCGCTGGACAGCATGCCGAAGTCGCCGTAGTCGGTCTGGCCGGCGACGGTGGTGACGGTGCCGATGCCGTTGTGGACGTTCCACCAGTCGACGGTGAAGACGCCCTGTTCCAGGAGGCCGGCGTAGGCGTCGGCGGCGAACAGCGCGCCGGGCTGGGTGTTCGGCGCGATCCCGCTGTTGATCTCGGTCACCGCGATGCCGATGTCACCGGCGCGGGCGCCGGCGTGCTTGGCGATCTGCTTGCGGACCAGGTAGATCATGTCGGGGATGTGGGCGGTCTTGGTGAGGACGTCGGCCGCGTCGCTGTACGGCGGATACCAGTGCAGGATGACGAAGTCGATCTTCGAGGCGGCCATCGACAGGACGGTGGCGTTCCAGGTGGCCTGGTCGCCTTCGGCGACGATGCCGTCGGGCCAGTTGGCGGGGGTGGTGAGCACCGCGCCGATCTTGATGGTGGGGTCGACGGCCTTCATGGCGTCGGAATACTCGATGAGGTTCCTGGCGTATTCGGCCGGGCTCTTGTCGGCGTGGTCGTCGGCCTCCCAGTCGGCGCCGTAATGGCCGTTGCCGTAGTTCTCGTTGCCGATCTCCCAGAACTTCACGCCGTACTTCTTGGTGACGTTGGCGTACTCGACCCAGTCGGCGGCCTCCTGAGCGGTGCCGGTGCCGTAGTTGGCGATGATGATCGGCTGGGCGCCGGTGCGCCTGGCTCCGCTGATGAAGGTGTCGAAGTCGGTGCCGGGGGCGACGTAGCCGCCGGGGGCGGTGTGGGTCTTCCAGTGGTAGATGTCGGAGTACGACCCGCCCGGGTAGCGCAGCATCTTCACGCCGGCGGCCTTGAGGAGGTCGGCGGTCTCGTTCGTGCCGAGGTTGCTGTCCCAGATCGCGTGGTTGGTGCCCACGGCGGTGTCGGACACGGCGGCCAGGCCCGCGCGGGTGTTGACGGTGACGGTGACGGGCGTGGTGCCGGGCACGGTGTCGGGCGTGGTGTCGGCGGTCGCGGCGGGTACGCCGGTGAGGACCTGGGCGGCCACCGCTGCGCCCGTGACAAATGCGATGGCCGGCCTGGCGATGCGCAGGGTGCTCATTACGTCCCTTTTTTCTTGAGGATCTTGCTCGTGCGATCGTGATCAGGACGTACTGAAACGGTCAAGCGGAGGCCCCTCGGCAGGGCCCTGAGCTGCGGCGGAGTTAGGCGGGTCGTGCAACTTTCACGCGGAATTCCGTGGTGCCGGGATCGGCTTTCACGCGGACTCCCGCGCCTCAAAGGTCAGGACGCGGGGCCGGTCTGTGCGGCGGGACCGCGGACGATCAGCTCCACGCAGTCGCGGAACAGGTCGTCGACGGTGCGGCCGGGCTGGAAATACTCGGTCACACCGGCCATGACGGTGGGGTGCGCCGCTGCGTACGCGGCCATGTCGAAGCCGTCGAGGGCCTCCGCGTCGGGACGGCCGGCCTGTTCCTCCAGGACGTAGCCGACGGTGAAGCGCAACACCGTCAAGACGATGAGGCGGGCCTGCGGCAGGGGTATGCCACGCCCGACCAGCGTGCTCATCGCCAGTTCCGAGATGCCGGCCATCTTGAGGGACAGCGGGGAGACCGCGATGATGCGGGCTCCGTCCGGGTGGGCCAGCAGCGCGCGGCGCAGCCGCCCGGCCAGGCCGATCAGCCAGTCCTGCCAGTGCTCCTCGGGCGCGGCCGGTTCCGGCTCGGGGAACTGCTGCTCCAGGATCGCCTCGGCGATCGCGGTGACCAGCGCGGCCTTGTTCGGGAAGTGCCAATAGAGGGTCGGCGACTGTACGCCGAGCCGGGCGGCCAGTTTGCGCGTGGTGACGCCGTCGAGACCCTCCGTGTCGAGGAGCGCGACCGCTTCGGCGACGATCCGCTGCTTGTCCAGAGCCATTTCCGGCACCTCCCCGCCAGACCTTATCAGTGATAGAGTTACCTATCATTGATAGGGAACCGCTCGGTTGAACCCGCCGGGCCGGTGGCGCGTCCCTGAGGTATGAAGAGATCGCGTTTGGCCGTCATCGCACTGCTCGTGATGGTGTGCGCCTGCGGCCGGTCCGG
Source organism: Microbispora hainanensis (assembly GCF_036186745.1). Taxonomy (NCBI): domain Bacteria; kingdom Bacillati; phylum Actinomycetota; class Actinomycetes; order Streptosporangiales; family Streptosporangiaceae; genus Microbispora; species Microbispora hainanensis. The sequence continues at coordinate 6,291,534 of NZ_CP108086.1, forward strand.
TGCCGGTCCGGTGTCCACCGTGGGCGGGACCGAGACGATCGTCTTGCCGCGTGCCGGCCGGCCTGCGGCGCATCGGCCCACCCTGGAGCGGCTCAAGCGAGAGGCGGCGGAGTCGGGCCGGCCTCTGGAGGAGGTGGTCCGGCGGTACGCGGCCCGGATGGCCGCCACCTCGTCGCCCAGGCCCACGGACTTCGAGGGGTACGACCCGGCGGCGACCGAGCCGGAGGTGACGATCGACGGCATTCCGTACGCCGAGCTGGTCGACCTGGGCGCCATCGCCAGGTCGGAGGGGCTCTCCTACGAGGAGGCCATCGACCGGTTCGGCTCGCAGTCGTCCAACCAACGGGTGATCGACAAGCTCAACGCGCAGTTCCCTGATGAGATCTCCGGCGTCCGATACGTCGACGACCAGCGGGGGCTGCGCGTCGGCTTCAAGGGCCGCATCCCGGCTCGGGCGATCGAGCTGGCCAGGACCCTTCCACTGGAGGTCACCCTGATCGGCGGCAAGGGATTTTCGGCCGCGGAGCTCCGGCGGGTGCAGGACGCCGTCGTCTCCCGGCTCGGATCCCGTCCCGAGGTGGCCACGATGACGGCGTACGCGGATGAGGAGACCGGGCGGGTCAAGGTCGTCGTTCAGCCGAAGGTGATGCCGGACGACGTGGAGGAGTTCACACGCGGGCTGCGGCTCCCGGGGCCGGACAATCCGTACATCACCGTCGAGGTCACCGTCTCCGCCGAATCGGTCGCCCCCCGGATGCAATGAGTGCCCGGCCGGCCCGCCGGGGGGCTTCGGCGGGCCGGCCGGAGCTCCCCGGGGCCGGGATCAGGTCACGACGTGCGTCACGCGGCGCGCGGGAGCGAGCTGGAGTCGATGACCGGCCAGATCTCGGCCACCTTGCCGTCCTCCAGCCGGAAGACGACGCAGGCGTGCACCTCCAGCGGGCCGCCGGTGGCGGGGAAGCCGAAGAAGTCGCCCTGGTGCGTGCCGCGCAGCGTCCACCGGGTGGCCACCCGGTCGCCTTCGGCGATCATGTCTTCGACGTCGAAGTGCAGGTCGGGCACCGCGCTGCGGAGGTAGCGGGCGGTCTCCTTGAGCGCCTCCGGGCCGCGTACGGAACCGGCGCGGGGTGCGAAGTCCGGGCCGACGATCTCGTCGGCGACATCGAGGTCGTCGGCGTTGAGCACCTCGTCGTAGAAGCGCTTGATCACGTCTTTGATCATGGAATCCTCCCGCTAAACTAGTCACTAGAGAGTCATATCTCTAGGTTTCCTAGATATTTGGAAGGCTAAGGAGTTGGTGTGGTCGTGTCAAGGCGCGCCGAGCTCATGGACCAATTGCTCGACGGGCTGCGCCGCACGGGCGCGTGGTCGGTCGCGATGAGCCAGGCCGCGGCCGAACGGATCGGCGTGAACACGACCGACCTGCACTGCCTCAACCTGCTCAGCGACGGCCCGATGACGGCCGGCGAACTGGCCGGGCGCGCGGGCATCACGACCGCGTCCGTCACCGGGGTGATCGACCGGCTGGAGGCGGCCGGCTACGTGCGGCGCGAGCGCGACGGCTCCGACCGCCGCAAGGTCATGGTCACGCTCCAGGTGCGGCAGGCGGCGCAGGACGTCGCGCCGGTGTTCCGGCCGTTCGTCCAGGCGTGGCGGGGGGCGATGGACGACTACACCGACGAGCAGCTGGAGCTGATCGCCACCTTCCTGAGCCGTACGCAGGAGGTCTTCCAATCCGAGGTCGGACGCATGCGCGCCGAATAGCAGCCCGTTCCCGACGGTGAGGCCGGGCTCATGCCCGCGCCTTGATCCCCGCCTCGACCCGTCTAGACCTGGGTCTTGACCTGGGTCTCGATCTGGGCGAGGTGGGCGGCGAGGATCTCCTCGAACGCGGCGCGGCGGTCGGCCCCGAGAGGGCGGATGTCGCGGGCGAAGTGGGCCAGGGCCGGGAAGCGTCCGGGGTCGGCGCCGAGGACCGCGACGCGGAACTGCTCCATGCCCTGTTCGTACTCCTCCGGGGTGATCGCGCCGGCCCCGGCCTCGGCGGAGATCAGCGCCGCGACGAGGATCGCGATCCGGTGATAGCGCGCCGGTCCCGTCGCGTCACGAGCTGTGGCGGATCGGCATGTCCTGGACGATCGAGCATATGTCCGGGTCGGTTGCGCAGAAGCCGGCCTCCACGTCGAACCTGCCGTGGTCGGTGATGGCCTGCTGCGCCCGGCCCCGCACGAAGGCGGGGCTGATGACGCCGGTCAGGTTCTGGTTGTAATGGCCCGCGCCGGACTGCCCTTGGCCACCGCCCGCACGACCGCCCCTGATGACCTGGCCGCCGCCCGTACGTCCTCTTCTGCCCATCTGCCCGCCGCCTCCGCCCGGACCGGGCGTGCGCGTGACACCGAGCTTCGCGCGGGAGTGGTGCGGGGCGACGCGGGCCGTCGCCGGCTGGGCGGCCACGACCCCCGCCGCGGCGATCACGAGCGCGGCCACGACCAGCCGCCGGGTCGAGCGGCCCAGCGCGGAGACCTGCGCGGGGACCTTGGTGTCGCGCGGGTCGCGCGCGCGGGAGCGGGACATCTCGGTGCGTGCCTTCCTGTTCCTGCCCCGGCGTTCGCTGTCGCTCGTCCGGTTGCGCCGGGACGTGACCCTCATACCCGGCCTGGAACCCGGTAGCTGCGGCGCGGGGCCAAGTAGCGATCAGCGGTCGGCCACGGCCCCGGAAACCCGCAGGTCAACCGGGGCCGCGCTTTCCAGCGGACTTCCGGTGGACAGCGCTTTCTGGTGGACGGTGCTTTCTGGTGGACGGTGCTTCTAGTGGACGCTGAAGCCGCCGTCGACGCAGATGGCCTGGCCGGTGACGTACGACGAGGAGTCGGAGGCGAGGAAGACGGCCACGCCGCGGAAGTCGTCGGGGACGCCGTTGCGGCCGGTCATGGTGCGGGCGGCCATCTGCTCCACCCGTCCGGGCACGGCCTGGGCGGGCGCGGTCAGCGGGGTCAGGATGAAGCCGGGGATGAGCGTGTTGCTGGTGACCCCGCGCGCCGACCACGCCTCGGCCTGGGAGCGGGTCAGCCCGCAGATGCCGGCCTTGGCCGTGCCGTACACGCCGCTGTCGCCGAATGCGCTGATCGACTGCTGGGAGCCGATGTTGATGATGCGGCCCCGGCCCCGGGCGGCCATGCGGGGGCCGAAGTGCTGCCCGAGCAGGAACGGCGCGGTGAGGTTGACGGCGATGGTCTGGTCGTAGTCGCCGGGGGTCAGCTCTGCCATGGGCTTTCTGATGTTGTTGGCGGCGTCGTTGACGAGGATGTCGATCTCGCCGAAGAAGCCGCCCGCCTCCTCGCACACGCGGGCGACGCCGGCGCGGTCGCCGAGGTCGGCGCTGATGGCGGCGGCGCGCACGCCGAGGCCGTGGAGCCGGTCGACGGCCTCGGTGAGCTCCTTCTGCCGCCTGGCGACCAGGACCACGGCCGCTCCGGCGCGTCCGAGCGCCTCGGCGATGGCGTATCCGATGCCGGAGCTGCCTCCGGTGACGAGGGCGACCCGGCCGGTGAGTGAGAAGAGTTCCTCGATGTAGGTCGGCATGTCGCCGGAAGGTACCAGCAGGCCGGGGCGGGCCCGGCGGACGGGCCGGAGGGCGAGACGAGAGGCAGGCCGAGGAGCAGGTCAGGCGGTCGGGCCGGTCGGGTCGGCGTCTTCGGCGTGCATCTCGCGCATCACGTCCTCGATCTTGCGCATCACCGTCTCCATGGTGCGCAGGGTCTCGGTGTCGAGGCGCCGCAGGAGGCGGATGTAGCCTCCGGTGCCGGCCTCGACGATCTCGCTGGTGAGCCGCCGCCCGGCCTCGGTGAGCTCGACCCGGCGTACGCGGCGGTCGTGGGGGTCCTCGTGCCGGCTGGCCAGGCCCTGGGCCACCACGCGGTCGACGATGCCGGTGACGGTGGCCAGGCCGACGCCGAGGTGGCGGGCGAGCTCCTGCCCGGAGGTGGATCCGGCGAACGACAGGAACATGACGACCTTGAGCTGCTGCATCGTGAGGGTGGAGGCGAGCAGCGGCATCGAGCGGTCGCGGGCGAAGAAGCGGCCCATGCTGCGCTGCAGTTCCGCGAGGCGGGTGATGAGGCACCCGCGCTCGGCGTCCTCCCCGATCTCCCCGTGGGTGGCGGGGGCGTCCTGCGGGCGGGGGGCGGACGCCGCACCGGTTCCGGTGCGCCGCTCGGCTGGGCTGTCGTTCACTGTCACCTCTCGGGTCAAGAGGTTACCAGCCGTTAATGCGACCGCTGAATGTTCGCATGATGCGAAGTGTTAGGCTTGGGAAAATAGTTTCCCCCGATGTCAGGAGCTCGCATGACCTCCTTGGCCAGGCTGAGCCTTGGCAACCGCACTCTCGTGATCATGATTGCGGTGGTGCTCGCGGGTTTCGGCTTGTTCGCGATTCCCTCGCTGAAACAACAGCTTTTCCCGTCGCTGGAGTTCCCGGCGGCGTTCACGGTGGCGAGTTATCCGGGTGCCGCTCCCGAGATCGTCGAGGAGCAGGTCACCAAGCCGATCGAGAGCGCGTTCCAGGGTATCGCCGGCGTCACCGACATCACCTCCACATCCCGCGAAGGGATGTCGCAGGTGCAGGTGGCGTATGAGTACGGCACCGACATCGACCAGATGATCGGAAAGATGCAGCAGGCCGTCAGCCGCATCAAGGCGCAGCTTCCGGCCGACGTCGATCCGCAGGTGGTCGCGGGCAGCACCGACGACATCCCGGTGATGGCGATCGCGGTGGGCGACGGCGGCGACCAGCACGCCATGGCCGACAAGATCGAGAAGATCATGGTGCCAGAGCTGCAGTCGATCGAGGGCGTCCGCGACGTCACCGTCAGCGGCGCCGCCGAGCAGCAGGTCGTCATCACCCCCGACCAGGGCAGGCTCGCCCTGCTGGGGCTGTCGGCCGCGGCCATTCCCGATCTCCTGCGGTCCAACGGGGTCTCCATCCCGGCCGGCACGCTGACCGAGGACGGCAAGTCGCTGACCGTGCAGATCGGCGACCCGGTCCGTACGGTGAAGGACCTGGAGAACCTCTACCTGACCCCCCTCGCGCCCGCGGCGGGTGGTCAGGGCGCCGCGGCCGGGCAGCGCGGCGGCGCGACCCCGGGTCAGGCCGCCGGACAGACGGCGGGCCGGGCCGGAGGGCAGGGCGCGGGACAAGGCGGCGCCGCCGTGCCGGGGACGTCCACGGCAGCGGCTGCGGCGCAGGCCCGCGCCGCCGGGGCCCGGCCGAAGCCGGTCAAGCTCGGGGACGTGGCCGACATCAAGGTCGTGGACGCCTCCGCGACCACGTTCACCCGCACCAACGGCACCCCGAGCCTCGGCGTGTCGATCACGATGGTGCCCGACGGCAACGCCGTGCAGATCTCCCACGCGGTGAACGACGCGCTGCCGGACCTGACCCGGGCCCTCGGCGACACCGCCGAGCTGACCGTGGTGTTCGACCAGGCGCCGTACGTCGAGCGGTCCATCGAGGATCTCACCACCGAGGGCCTGCTGGGCCTCGCGTTCGCCGTGCTCGTGATCCTGGTGTTCCTGCTGTCGGTCCGCTCGACCCTGGTCACGGCCGTGTCGATCCCGCTGTCGGTGGTGATCGCGCTGATCGCGCTGTGGATCGGCGACTACTCGCTGAACCTGCTGACGCTGGGGGCGCTGACGATCGCCGTGGGCCGCGTGGTCGACGACTCGATCGTGGTGCTGGAGAACATCAAACGCCATCTCGCCTACGGCGAGGAGAAGCGGCGGGCGATCCTCGGCGCGGTACGCGAGGTGTCCGGCGCGGTGACCGCCTCGACGCTCACGACGGTCGCGGTGTTCCTGCCGATCGCCTTCGTCGGCGGGATGGTGGGGCAGCTGTTCAGCCCGTTCGCCATCACGGTGACCGTGGCTCTGCTGGCGTCGCTGCTGGTGGCGCTGACCGTCATCCCGGTGCTGGCCTACTGGTTCCTCAAGGCGCCGTCGCTCACCCCGCAGGAGATGCAGGCCGCACGCGAGGACGCCGAACGCAAGGAGCTGCGCAGCCCGCTGCAGCGGATCTACCTGCCGGTGCTGCGGTTCGCGACGCGGCGGCGCCTGGTCACCGTGCTGATCGGGGTGGTGGTGTTCGCCGCGACGATGGCGCTGGCGCCCAACCTGAAGACGAACTTCCTCGACAACTCGGGCAACGACACCACGCAGATCAGCCAGCGGATGCCGGCCGGCACCGACCTGGCGACCACCGACGCGGCGGCCAAGAAGGTCGAGGCGGTGCTGGAGGCCGACGGGGGCGTGAAGTCCTATCAGGTGACGGTCGGCGGCGGCAACCGCTTCCTCGGCGGGGTGGGCGGCGGCGCGGACCGCGCGTCGTTCTCCGTCACGCTGAAGGAGGGCGAGGACACCTCCGCGCTGGAGGACCGGCTGCGGCAGCGTCTCAAGGGCCTGACGGGGATCGGCGACGTCACGGTCGGCGGCAGCGGCGGCGGGTTCAACTCCGACCAGGTGCAGGTCATCGTGCAGGGCTCGGACCAGGCCGCGCTGAAGACGGCGGCCACCACGGTGCGCGACGCCATGGCCAAGATCGACGGACTGCGCGACGTGGCCTCCAACCTCGAAGACAGCGTCCCGCGGGTCGAGGTGCACGTGGACCGGGAGAAGGCCGCCGCCAGGGGCCTGACCGAGGCCGGGATCGGGCAGCTGGTCGCGCAGGCGTTCCGCGGCGCGCCGGTCGGCTCGATCGACGTCGGCGGCCGCTCCAGCGACGTGATCCTGCGCGCCGCCGGTGACGCGCCCGACGACATCGCCGCGATCAGGAAGCTCGAGATCCCCACGGCGACGGGCCTGGTGAAGCTCGGCGACGTCGCCGACGTGGTGAAGGCCGACGGCCCGACCCAGATCACCCGGCAGGACGGCGACCGCACCGCCACGGTGTCCGGCACCGCCGACGCGTCCAACCTCGGCGCGATCACCACGAAGGTCACCGACACGCTGAAGACGCTGACGCTGCCGGCCGGGGTGACGTACAAGATCGGCGGGGCGAGCTCCCAGCAGCAGGACGCGTTCGCCGACCTGGGGCTGGCCATGCTGCTCGCGGTGGCGATCGTCTTCATGATCATGGTGGCGACGTTCCGCAGCCTGGTGCAGCCGCTGATCCTGCTGGTGTCGATCCCGTTCGCGGCGACCGGCGCGATCGGGCTGCTGCTGGCCACCGACACGGCGCTCGGCGTGCCCGCGCTGATCGGCATGCTGATGCTGATCGGCATCGTCGTCACCAACGCGATCGTGCTGATCGACCTGATCAACCAGTATCGCGAGCAGGGGCTTGGCGTGGTGGAGGCGGTCATGGAGGGCGGCCGGCGGCGGCTTCGCCCGATCCTGATGACCGCGATCGCGACGATCTGCGCGCTCACCCCGATGGCGCTGGGCGTGACCGGTTCGGGTGGGTTCATCTCCCGGCCGCTGGCCATCGTCGTGATCGGCGGCCTGATCTCCTCGACGCTGCTGACGCTGGTGCTGGTGCCGACGCTCTACACGATGGTGGAGCGGCTCAAGGAGCGCATGCGCCGTACGCCGAAGCCGCCCGCCTCGGGTGACGACGAGCTGACCGTGTATGGCAAGGAGGCCCTCGAACCGGCCCAGTGAATCAGGCCGGGTGAATCAGGCCGGGTGAAACGGGCCGGGTGAAACGGGCCGCGCGAGCCGCGCCCCAGTGAACCGGGATCAGTGAACCGGCCCAGTGGATTGGGCCCAGTGGATTGGGCCCAGTGGATTGGACACAGCGGATTGGACACAGTGAACCAGTTCCAGTGATCCGAGCGTGGACCTGCGGGCCGAGTGCCTGGCCGGCCCTTCCCGCCTGGCCGGAGCCGACCTCACCGGCTCCGGCTGGATCACGGCCATCCCTGGCGACCGCCCGGCGATGATCGTCGCCGGCCTGTCACAACCAACCGCAAACAGTTCTTCGCGAAGAAGTCTTTGCGAAGAACTGTTTGCGGTTTATGGTGTCGGCATGACCGATCACGGTGACACCCCCCGGAACCCGCTCGCGGAGGACGCGGTCGTCCTCGACGCCAAAGGACTGCGCGCCCTCGCCCACCCGGTGCGCGTGCAGGTGATCGGCCTGCTGCGCAAGCACGGCCCGTCGACCGCCACCCGCCTCGCCGAGCTGCTGGACATCAACTCCGGCGCGGCCAGCTATCACCTGCGCCGGCTCGCCGCCGCGGGATTCGTCGAGGAGGACACCACGCGCGGCAACGCACGGGAACGCTGGTGGCGCGCCGTCCATCGATCCACCCAGTTCGACGACATGGAGCTGGCCGAGCGGGAGCCCGAGGCCACGCTGGCCTACCTGCAGTCCGTCGCCGCCATCTACGCCATGCGCACCCAGCGGACGATCAACGAGCTGCAGACGATGCCCCGTGACTGGCGCGCCGCGGCCGACATGAGCGACATGCCGCTGCGGCTGACCCCGCAGGAGGCCACCACCCTGCGCGAGGAGCTGTGGGCGGTCATCGCCCGCTACCGCCGCGACAGCCCGGACGCGGCCGGTGCCCCGGCGGACGCCGAACGGGTGGGGGTCATCGTGCAGATCCTGCCCGAACTGGACGCGCCCTCCAATCGGGAAGACACCGCTCAAGAAGACACCGCTCCGGAAGGCGTCGCGCGGGGAGACGACCCCCGATGACGGGCCAGGACGCGCGTACGGACAGGGGCACGCGCACGGACACCGGCGAGAACACGAGCAAGGGCGCGAGCAAGGGCGCGACCTTCGGCTCCCGCGCGCGGAGGCTGCGCCCGCTCGGCGGGCTGCTGGCGGCCATGGCGGTCGCGCTGACCGGCACCCGGGTGTCGGCCGTCGCACTGCCGTGGTTCGTGCTGGTCACGACCGGCAGCGCCACCCAGACCGGGCTGGTGGCCTTCTGCGAGATGACTCCGTACGTGGTGGTCAAGGCGCTGACCGGGCCGCTGGTCGACCGGGCCGGCCCGCGGGTCGTCTCCTGGAGCACCGACGCGATCAGCGCGGCCGCGGCCACCGCGATCCCCCTGCTGCACGCCGCGGGCCTGCTGACCTTCCCCGTGCTGCTGGCCTTGGTCGCGGTGATCGGCGCCGTACGCGGGCCGGGGGACCTGGCGAAGGAGATCATGATCCCGGAGGCCGCCGAGCGCGCCGGGGTGCCGCTGGAGCGCGCCACCGGACTGTCCGGCGTGACCGAACGGCTGGCCTCGACCCTCGGCCCGGCGGCCGGCGGCTTCATGGTGGCGCTGCTGGGGCCGCTGACCGGCCTGGTCCTCAACGCCGTGTGCTTCGCCCTCGGCTCGCTGATCATCGCGTTCGCCCTGCCGCGCGGCATGGGCCACCCGGCCGACGACGCTCCGGCCGCAGCCGAGTCCGGCTACTGGCGGCGTTTCGGCGAGGGCTTCGCCTTCCTGCGCGGCGAGCTGCTGCTGCTCACCATCATCGTCATGATCGGGATCACCAACCTGCTGGACGCGGCGTTCGGCACCGTGCTGCTGCCCGTGTGGGCCGAGCGGTCCGGCAACGGCCCGACCGCGATCGGGCTGAGCAATAGCGTGTGGGGCGCGACGGCGGTCGTGGGGAGCCTGGTCGCGGCGGCCGTCGCACACCGGATGCCGCGCCGGGTCGTGTTCTTCGCCGGGTTCCTGCTGGCCGGGGCGCCGCGGTTCCTGGTGCTGGCGGCCGACGTGCCGATGTGGGCGGTGCTGGCGGTGTTCGTGGTCAGCGGGGCAGGCGGGGGCTTCCTCAACCCGATCCTGGGGGCGATCGCCTTCGAACGGGTGCCGCCCGGCCTGCGCGGCCGGGTCAACGCGCTGGGCGACGCGATGGCGTGGGCGGGCATCCCCCTGGGTGGGCTGATCGCCGGGGCGGCGGTGGCGTGGTCCGGTCTCGTGCCGGTGTTGCTGGCGGCCGGCGCGGCGTACTTCCTGACCACCAATCTGGCCGCGCTGCTGCCGCAGTGGCGGGAGATGGACCGTCTGCGCGGCCGGGGCGCGCAGCGGTCCCCGGCGGCCGATCCCATCACGTGAGCCCATCACGTGAGCCCGTCGCGTGCCGCTACCACCAAGTCCATCATCAGCGAGTACGGCACCAGCGAGGGTGACACCGGGTCGCCGGAGGTCCAGATCGCGCTTCTGAGCAAGCGGATCAGCGACCTCATGGAGCACCTCAAGACCCACAAGCACGACCACCACGGCCGCCGTGGTCTGTGAGGCGCGGGACCGATGCGTGTTCCCCTGCCCTGCCGCCACACCGTACGGCGCGCGCGGGCCGAGCCGATCCCGCCCGCCGATCCCGCCCGCCGTGCCCGTCCCCGAGAGTGCGGCGAGCGTGTGCGGCACCTGCGGACAGCCGGAGGAAGCGGCCTCAATAGACTGGGCCAACGTGAATGCCAAGCCGCGTATCCCGAATGTCCTGGCCGCTCGTTACGCCTCGCCCGAGCTGGCCCGCCTGTGGTCCCCCGAGCACAAGGTGGTGCTGGAGCGCAGGCTCTGGCTCGCCGTGCTGAAGGCCCAGGCCGACCTCGGGATCGAGGTGCCCGAGCAGGCGATCGCCGACTACGAGAAGGTGGCCGAGCAGGTCGACCTGGCCTCCATCGCCGAGCGGGAGAAGGTCACGCGGCACGACGTGAAGGCCCGCATCGAGGAGTTCAACGCCCTGGCCGGGCACGAGCACGTCCACAAGGGCATGACCTCCCGCGACCTGACCGAAAACGTCGAGCAGCTGCAGATCCGCGACAGCCTGCTGCTGGTGCGCGGGCGGGTCGTGGCGCTGCTGGCCCGCCTGGGCCGCCTGGCCACCGAGCACTCCTCGACCGTCATGGCGGGCCGCTCGCACAATGTCGCCGCGCAGGCGACCACGCTCGGCAAGCGGTTCGCGACCGCCGCCGACGAGCTGCTGGTGGCCTACGAACGCCTTGAGGACCTGCTGGAGCGCTACCCGCTGCGCGGCATCAAGGGGCCGGTCGGCACCGCGCAGGACATGCTCGACCTCCTCGGCGGCGAGGACCGGCTGGCCGAGCTGGAGGACCGCGTCGCCGAGCACCTGGGGTTCGCCCGCCGCTTCACCAGCGTCGGCCAGGTCTATCCCCGCTCGCTCGACTACGACGTGCTGACCGCGCTGGTGCAGCTGGCCGCCGCGCCGTCGTCCCTGGCCAAGACCATCCGGCTGATGGCCGGGCACGAACTGGTCACCGAGGGCTTCAAGGAGGGCCAGGTCGGCTCGTCGGCGATGCCGCACAAGATGAACACCCGCTCCTGCGAGCGCGTCAACGGCCTGACGGTGATCCTGCGCGGGTACGCCTCGATGGCCGGGGAGCTCGCCGGCGACCAGTGGAACGAGGGCGACGTGTCCTGCTCGGTCGTCCGCCGGGTCGCGCTGCCCGACGCGTTCTTCGCCTTCGACGGCCTGGTGGAGACCATGCTGACCGTGCTGGACGAGTTCGGCGCGTTCCCGGCGGTCATCGAGGCCGAGCTGGGCCGCTACCTGCCGTTCCTCGCCACGACCAAGATGCTCATGGCGGCCGTGCGGGCCGGGGTCGGCCGCGAGACCGCCCACGAGATCATCAAGGAGCACGCGGTCGCCTCGGCGCTGGCCATGCGCTCGCGCGGCGCCGGCAACGAGCTGCTCGACCGCCTGGCCGCCGACGAGCGTTTCCCGCTCGGCCGCGCCGAGCTCGACGCGCTGCTGGCCGACCGGGCCTCCTTCGCCGGCGCGGCCGCGGGTCAGGTGGCCGCCGTGACCGCGCGGATCGGTGAGATCACCGCGCGCCATCCCGGCGACGCCGCCTATGTCCCGGGCGCGATCCTGTAGGGACACGCGTGCGCGAACTGGTGAGCGAGGCCGAGGTCGTCGCCGCCTCAGGCGACGACGACCTCGTGGTGTGGGCGGCCCAGGGCATGCGGCCCGGCGTACGCGCGTGGGCGCATGGGGACGCGGTGGCGGTGGCCAGCCCCGAGGTGTCGCGGCGCGACCGCCTGGTGGTGCGGGGCCCGGCCGCCCAGGCCGTCCGGCTCGTACGGCATGCCCTGGCCGAGTGCGGCCCGTCCTACCGGCCCCTCGGCGACGCGGAGCTGATCGAACGGGTCATCGAGGGCATGCCCGAACTGGAACTGGCCGGGCACTTCTCCTGGATGGGCACCGAGAAGCTCGCCCCACCCCGCTCACAGGTGACGGGCGGCGAGGTCACAGGCCCGGAGGGGGCGGCCTCCTGGCTGGCGGACTCCGCCGCCCCGGAGGTGACGGCGCTGCTCGCCGCCGCCAACCCCAGTTCCTACGCCGTGCCGGGCCTGCCGCGCGTACGCCGCTGGGCCGGGGTCCGGGACGGCTCGGGCGCCCTGCTGGCGGTCGCGGCCGACGCGTGGCCGGCGCCGACGGTGGGCCTGCTGGCCGGGGTCGCGACGGCCGAACCGGCGCGGGGACGCGGGCTGGGGGAGCGGGTGTGCCGGTTCGTGGCCGCCGCGCTGATCGCGGAACACGGCCGCGTGGCGCTGATGGTGGACGACTGGAACCGGGCGGCCGTCGTCGTCTACGAACGGCTCGGCTTCGCCCGCCGCCGTGTCGCCGCCGCGGGCCTGCGTACCTGACCGGGCCCCGCGCGGTGCGGGCAAGCCGGTTTGCGGGCCCGGTTCGAGGGCGCTGTCCGGGCTTTCAGGCGGCGCGTGACGGGCCGAGCAGGCGCGGGCGCAGCGCGGCCAGCACGCCGGGCAGGTCGCGCAGGGTGGTGATCCTCGTGACGCCGGGGGAGGAGGCGCCGGGCTCGGCGCGGTAGCGGTCGAGCCACACCCCGTGCATGCCCGCACGGGTGGGGGCGACCGCGTCGAGCAGGAGGTTGTCGCCGACCATGAGCACCTCCTGCGGGCGCAGGCCGAGCTTGGCCGCGGCCTTGTGGTAGCACTGCGGGGCGGGCTTGAACGCGCCGAGCGTGTCGGGGGTCAGCACCACTTCCATGCGGTCCATCAGCCCGATGCTGCGCAGCTTGGCCTCCTGCTGGACGGCCACGCCGTTGGTGAGAACGCCCAGCGTGGGGGCGTCATCGAGGGCCGCCAGCGCGTCCAGTGCCTCGGTCACGTCGGCGAAGGCGGTCCAGGCCGACTCGTAGTGGGTCAGGAAGGCGGCGAAGGCCGCGTCCGGGTCGGACGGCGTGGGCAGCCCGAGGCGGCGGCAGAACTCGCGCAGCCGCCGGCGCCGCTGCTCGGCGAACGAGCACTCCCCGGCGTGCCACGCGGGCACGTGCTTGTCCTCCAGGTCGAGCCACAGCGCCGGCGCCTCCGGCAGCAGCTCATGACCGGGGCAGACCGACTCGGTCCAGCGGGTCGCGGCGTGCGCGACCGCCCGGCGATGATCGAAAAGGGTCTCGTCGAGGTCGAACAGAATGGCCCTGATCACGAGTCCCCATCTTGACTGGGTCGTGTTTCCGGCGCGTTTCCTGTCAGTGAAGGCCCCGATGATGACAGGTAGGAGATTTCCTACCTATGATGATGCCGTGGACGTCACCCCCACCACCGCAGGGCCGCGGGCACGGCCGTCATCGGCGCCGTCTCCGCCGCCGCCTTCGGAGGACGAGATCTTCGCCGCGCTCGCCAGCCCGGTGCGGCGCGAGGTGCTGCGCCTGCTGCGCGAGCGCGGCCCCCGGTCCGTCCAGGAGTTGGCCTCCGGCTTCGCCATGGCCCGGCCCAGCTTCTCCGAGCACCTGCGGGTGCTGCGTGAGGCGGGACTGGTCAGCGAACGCAGGGACGGCAGGCGCCGGCTCTACAGCCTGGAGCCCGTTCCGCTCGTCCGGGTCCGCGACTGGCTGGACCCCTACGAACGGTTCTGGCGCGACAGGCTGTCGGCTCTGCGCCACCTGCTCGACGACACCGAGACCGCAGACAACGACACCGACGGCACCAAGACCGTGGACGCCGGGACCTCGGACACCGGGACCTCGGACACCGGGACCTCGGACACCGGGACCTCGGACACCGGGACCTCGGACACCGGGACCTCGGACACCGAAACGACCGGCGGCACGACGACGGACACCGCGACGGCAAGCGCCGGCGTCCCGCCGTACGGCAGCGGCGGCGGCCACCACGCGGACCACGACGAGGAGAGGCCATGAACGACGCCGACGACCCGACCGTGCTGCGCCTGGACGAATACCTGGCGCACCCGCCCGCCCGCGTGTGGCGGGCCCTGACCGACCCCGACCTGCTCGCGCGGTGGTTCATGCCGGGCGACTTCCGCCTCAGCGTGGGACACCGCTACGCCATGCGCGGGACGGCCATGCCCGGCACCGGGTTCTCCGGCACCGTCCAGCCGCCACCGTCCAGGCCGAGGTGCTGGCCTTCGAGCCCGAACACATGCTCCGCCTGGGCTGGCGCGACGCCGACCCGGCCAGCCCCGCCGGCGCCGACTGGACGATCACCTGGACGCTCGAACCCGAAGGCCGGGGCACCCGGCTGTTCCTCACGCACGAGGGCTTCGATCCCGGCAACGAGATGCAGCGGCGGGCCCGCTCCATCATGGACGGCGGGTGGCGCCACCTGATGACCGGTTCGCTGGCCGCCGTGCTGTGACCCCTCCCTGAATCGACCCCTCCCTGAATCGACCCCTGTCTGGATCGACCCCTGTCTGGATCGACCCCTCCCTGGATCTTTTGGCCGGACCCCGGGGTCAGGCGTGCCGCGCCGCGTTGGCGTGGATGGCGTCGCGGACCCAGTGGCTCAGGCCCTCGGCGAGCCGTTCGTAGTTGGCCGCGAACCGCGGGTCGGCCACGTACATCTCCCCGAGACCCTTGTGGATCTCGTAGGTGCAGTCGTAGAACCAGCGGGTGATGTGCGCGCGGTGCCGTTCGGCCAGGTCCATAGCGCGCTCGCCGTCCGCGGGCTCTCCCTCGGTGAAGGCCGCCGCGAACGCCTGCAGCACCTCGCCGGTCTCCGCCGTGATGGCCCGCCAGTCGTCCTTGGTGTAGCGGGCCGTCCGGCGGCGGCTCTGCTCGAACGCGCCGGTGCCGCCCCAGCGTTCCTCCGCCTCCTCGGCGTACTGCGCGGGATCGAAGTCGCCGAACACCTCGAACCGCTCCTCCGGCGTGAGGGAAATCCCCATCTTCCTCGCCTCCATGGCACGTTCGACCGCCGCCGCCATCGCCTCCAGCCGCCCGATCCTGCGCCGCAGCAGCTCGTGCTGGCGGCGCAGGTGGGTCACCGGGTCGGTGCCCGGGTCGTCGAGGACGACGGCGATCTCCTCCAGGGAGAACCCGAGCTCCCGGTAGAACAGCACCTGCTGCAGCCGGTCGAGGTCCGCCTCGCTGTAGCGCCGGTATCCGGCGGCGGTGCGCTCGCTGGGCCGCAGCAGCCCGATCTCGTCGTAGTGGTGCAGCGTCCGCACGGTGATCCCGGCGAAGCGGGCGACCTGGCCGACCGAGTAGCCCATGGGCTCTCCTCCCTTCCGGGGCCAAGCCTGCGGCCTCTCGTTACGTGAGGGTCAACCCGGATCCGCCGCCGCGCGGAATCCCCGCCGTGGCGGTCGTGCCTGTGGCCACCGGGGTCATCCCCTCCCTCGTGCGGATCTCCGCCCGGCGCCGGACCGTGAACACACGCCGCCGGGGGCGCGCGGAGCCCCCGGCGGTGCTCGCCGAGGAGCGCTCGCCGAGGGTGCTCACTGCCGGAGCAGCCGCCGCACCCGCGCGGCCTGCCGCGTGAGGTGGTCGCGCTCCGGCACGCTGGTGGCGGCGCGGGCGGCCTCGGCGTACAGCTCGGCGGCCAGCGGGAGATCGCCGGCGCGTTCGTGCAGGTAGGCCGTCACCGCGGCGTAGCGCGGCAGACCGGGATCCACGCCGTCCAGCGCCGCCAGGCCCGCGTGCGGCCCGTCGGCCTCGCCGACCGCCACCGCGCGGTTGAGCCGCACCACCGGGCTGCCGGTCAGGCGCAGCAGCTCGTCGTACCACTCCACGATCTGCACCCAGTCGGTCTCGGCGGCGCTGCGGGCGTCGGCGTGCAGGGCGACGATCGCGGCCTGCGCCTGGTATTCGCCCAGCCGGTCGCGGGCCAGCGCGGCCTGCAGGATCGCCACCCCCTCGGCGATCTTGCCCGTGTCCCAGCGCGACCGGTCCTGCTCGGCGAGGGGCACCAGACGGCCTCCCGGGCCGGTGCGCGACGCCCGCCGCGCGTGGTGCAGCAGCATGAGCGCGAGAAGCCCGGCGACCTCGGGCTCGCCGGTCAGCGCGGCGAGCTGGCGGGTCAGCCGGATCGCCTCGGCCGCCAGGTCGACGTCTCCGCCGTACCCCTCGTTGAACACCAGGTAGAGCACGCGCAGCACCGTCCCGAGATCGCCGGGCTGGTCGAGCGGCAGCCCGGCGATCCGCCGTTTGGCCCGGCTGATCCGCTGCGCCATGGTCGCCTCGGGGACGAGGTGGGCCGCCGCGATCTGCCGCGTGGTCAGGCCGCCGACCGCGCGCAGCGTCAGGGCGACGGCCGAGCTGTGCGGCAGCGTGGGGTGCGCGCACAGGAAGTACAGCCGCAGCGTGTCGTCCGTCGCGGGCGCGGGACCGGACGGAGGCTCGGCCTGCACGGCCAGCTCCCGGCCCCGCCGCGACGCCTCGGCGCGGGCGGCGTCGACGAACCTGTGCCAGGCGGTCGTGACCAGCCAGGCCTTCGGATCGCGCGGGGGATCGGCGGGCCAGGTGTCCAGCGCCCGGATCAGGGCCTCCTGCACGGCGTCCTCGGCCGAGGCGAAGTCGGCTCCGCGCCGGACGAGGACACCGATCACCGCGGGCACCAGCTCCCGCAGCAGCGACTCGTTCACTCGGTGACCGTGGGCGGCTCGGCGAGGAACGGCCGGACCTCCAGCCACTCGTGGATCGGCTTGCCGCCGGGGCCGGGGGCGGCCGACAGCTCCCCGGCGAGCTGCACCGCGCGGTCCCAGGAGTCCACGTCGATGACCATCCAGCCTGCGATGAGGTCCTTGGTCTCGGCGAACGGGCCGTCGGTCACCGGCGGGCGCCCCTCGCCGTCATACCGTACGAACGCGCCCTCGGGTGACAGGGCCTGGCCCTCGACGAACTCGCCCGTCTCCTCCAGGCGGGCCGCGAAGTCACGCATGAACTGCACGTGCGCGTCGACCTCCTCCGGCGTCCAGGTGTCCATCGTCCCGTAGTCGACGACGGGGGCCGGGCCGCCCCGGTAGTGCTTGAGGATCAGGTATTTCATCGTGCTTCTCCTTCGTCGGGCGGCCCTGTCGTGGCCGCTGCTGTCCCTGGGACGGAGCCGGCAGCACATTCTCGACACCCGGCACGGCGATTTCCGCGCGATATCCGGCCGTGGACCCTCACACGGGGAGACAGGCCATGCTGGGGCACGTGAACGACGACCTCCTGTCGATCGGGCGGTTCGCCCGCCTCGCCCGGCTCAGCGTCAAGCAACTGCGCCACTACGCCGCCATGGGGCTGCTCGAACCCGCCTGGATCGACCCCGCCAGCGGCTACCGCTACTACCATGCCGCCCAGGCGCGCGACGCGCTCGTCATCGGCCTGCTGCGCTCCCTCGACGTGCCCCTGCCCGTCATCGCGGAGGTGTTGTCCGGCAACGACGGGGGACCGGACGTTTCGGGCTCCGCGGCCGCCGCGCTCGCCCGGGTCAGGGACGACCAGGAGGCCGAGCTCGCCCGCCGCAGGCGCACCCTCGAAAGCCTCGAACGCATCCTCGCCACCGGCCTGCCCGGCGCCGAGGTCACCCTCGTCACCGAACCGCCGCGCCCCGCGGTCGTCGTCCGCGACCTGGTGGCCACCCCCGGCGACATCGGCCGCGCCACCTCCGCCTGCGTCGCCCGCCTGCTGGCCGCCGCGCCGCCGGCACCCGCCTTCGTCGGGCTGTTCCCGCTCGACTACGGCGAGCTGATCCCCGTCGCCGTCGCCCTCACCGGCACCGGCCTGCCGCAGGTGCCCGGCGCCGCCCCCGAGACCCTGCCTGGCGGCACGTTCGCCGTCGCCGCGCACGTCGGCCCCTACGACCAGATCCCGCTCACCGCCCACGCACTGCTCGCCTGGTGCGCCGAACGCGGGCACGCCCCCACCGGCCCGCTCCGCGAGGCGTACGTCTCCGACCCCGCGACCACCCCGCCCGAGCGGCTGGTCACCCACCTGATGATCGGCCTGGAGGACGACCGATGAACGATCCGCCTCGGTGGCGTCCACGACAGCGACTCCAGCGACCCCGCGGCGCTGCGCACCATCCCGCGCCGGCCCGTGCGCACCGCCTGACCACCCCGGCGTCAGGTGTCCGGCCCGCCCTGGTCGTCCCGTACGGCCCGGCCGCGCCGGCGGCGCAGCAGGGGGTGCGACCCCATCGCCACCTCCAGCTCCCCGGGCAGGTCGTCGCGGTAGCGGCCGAGCGTCGACAGGTCGCTGTGGCCCAGCACCCGCCGCACCGCGTCCATGTCCGTGCCGTCGGCCAGCAGGTGCGTCGCCGTCGTGTGCCGTAACCCGTGCGGCGTCACCGCCCGGCGCCGCCCGGGTTCCACCTGCCGCTGCACCCGGTCGATGACGGCCTGCACGTCGCCCCGCGCCAGCCGCCTGCCCCGCCACGACAGCAGCAGCGCCTTCTCACCGTCCCCGCCGGCCCGCACCGCCAGGTAGGCGTCGAGCGCCGCCGCGACGGCCTCGGGCAGCGGAACGTCCCGGGTGCGCCCGCCCTTGCCGAAGATGCGCCAGTAACGCACCCCGTCGTTGGTGTAGAAGTCCTCCACGTTGGCCCGCACCAGCTCCGACACCCGGGGGCCCAGCGTGGTCAGCAGCAGCACCACCAGCGCGTCGCGCACCTCCGTCCGCTGGTCGGCCCGCCTGCGCCGCCCCGCCCCCGAACCGGCCGCCTTCGCGGGTGGTGCGGCGGGCGAGGCCGCCGCCTCGATCAGCCCCTCGGCCTGCTCCCGGGTCAGCGCGCGGCGCTCCGGCCGCAGCCCGCCCCGCTCGCGCGCCCGCACCGACGAGGCCGCCATCGGATCCAGATGCACCCAGCCCGCCGACGTGGCGTGCCGGAACAACGCCGACACCGACCGGCGGAACCTCGCCTGCGACGCCGCGCTCTGCCCGGTGTTCTTCTCGTGTCCGTCATGCTTCCTGCGCTCGTCGGGCTTGCGGGCGAAGGCCAGCAGCACCGCGTCGACGTCCTCACCGGTCAGGTCGTCCAGCACCCGGCCCGGCCCGGCCAGCCGTACGAACGTGGCCACGTCACGCGCGTACACCTCGGCCGTGGCGGGCGACAGCGCACCGGTCACCGTCTTGGCGCGGACCAGCTCCACATAGCGGTCCCCGGCCTCCTGCACGGTCAGCCTGTTCACCTGTACGGGCAGCATGATCGACACCGTACCGAGCCGCACCGACAGCGGACACCGTTGTAGCGGGTCTCCTACGCCTCGCCGGCCGCGCCGGTGACGTCGATCGCGTCGACGAACCGCTCGGCCTCCGCCTGGCCCATGCCCGTCTCGCCGCGCACCAGGAACACCGCCTGCTCGCCACGCCCGGCCGCCTTCAGCTCCCGCACCCGCGACGCCAGGTCCGGCCGCGCCTGGCCCGGCGCCACCGGCAGTGGCCGTCCGGCGGCCAGGGCCTCGGCCAGGTCCTTGGCCTCCTTCAGGCCGAGCCCGGTCTGCTCGCGGATCAGCTTGATCGCCTCGATCTTCTTGTTCTCGCCGTACAGCTCCCGCACCCGGTGCTGCAGGTCGGCCGAGACCGGCGGCAGCAGGCCCGGGCTGCGCCAGGTCAGCGGCCCGGCGGGGCGTGCGCCGGCCCGCACCGCCGCGAGACCCACACCGAGAAGCGCGATCACGATGACGGCGAGGACCAACACCTCGACCGTGCCCAAGCCGAACATGTGATGATCGTAAGCCCCGCCCCATGGAACAGTCAGCCCTTCCGGACGAGCGCCGTCTCGTCTCGGGGCCGTCCCCGTCCCGTCTCCCGGCCGTCTCCCGGCCGTCTCAGGGCCGAGGCCGTGCCGCCGTCGCGTGCCTGACCACGACATGGACAGGCACGCGGCGCGAGCGGCGCGGGCCCCGCCGAGCAGGGTGCCGGGCGCGACCAGGCCACCGGGCGACGAGACATGATGGAGGGGTGATGGCCGGCAAGTCGTCATCGAGGAGATTCTCCGCCTGCCCGACGATCCGGGGCAGCGTCTGATCGTGAGAGCGGCCAAGGCGGGCACGCCCTCGGCCGCCCGGCTCGCACTTCTCGGCGCCCGCGCCGCCGGCTGACCGCCGGCCCGCGCGCACGCCGGTCGTCGACGCATCGAAGATCCCATACGCGAGGAGCACTCATGATCGTCGTCGCATCCGCCACCAGCAACACCGGTTCCGCCGTCGCCGAGGCACTGCTCGCCGCCGGACACCGGATCCGGGTGCTGGGCCGCGACCGCGGCCGGCTTCAGCGATTCGCGGAGCGCGGCGCCGAAGCGGCCGAAGTACGCCCCGACGACCCCCACGGCCTCCGGGAGGCCTTCGCCGATGCCCGCACGGCGTTCGTCATGATCGCACCCGGCCTCATCCCCGGCAGCACTGACTTCCCCGCCTACCAGCGGCGCGTGATCAGCGCTTATCGTCACGCGCTCGACGATCTCGACGGCCTCACCCGGATCGTCGGCCTGAGCGCCTGGGCCGCGAGCTACGCCGGTGCCCGTGGCCCGGTGTGGGGGCTGCGGCCGTTCGAAGAAGCGCTCGACACCCTGACCGGTGTGGAGGTGACCCACCTGCGGGCCGGATGGTTCATGGAGAACACCCTGCCGATGATCGAAGAGGTGCGGGCCACCGGCACCGCCCACGGGCTCATCCCCGGGGACCTCCCTCTCCCGGCCATCGCCACGGCCGACATCGGCGCCGTCGCCGCGGATCTTCTCACCGGGCGCCGCAGGGCCGGCACCCGCACGCTCGAACTGCAGGGCCCCCGGGACATCACGCTCGACGAGATCGTCGCCGCGATCGGACAGGCGGTCGGACGACCTGGGGCGCGCTACGAACAGATCGACGCCGCCGCCATGCGCGAGCGTCTTCTCGCCGCCGGGTTCTCCCCGCACATGGCGGACGGCACCACCGCCATGACCCTCGACGTCGCCGAGCGCCGGATCGTCATGACCCAGCCGCGTGATGCCGAGACCGCGACACCGACGACCTACGAGGAGTTCCTCGCCCGCGTGATCGGCTGACCCCGCACACGCCCTTGCGGATCAGCCGATCCGCCGGGCGATCGTGATCCCGTCCCGCACCGGCAGCATCACCGACTCCACCCGGCTGTCCCGCGCGATCGTCTCGTTCAGGCGGCGTACGGCCACCTGCGCGTCCCCCTGGAAGGCAGGGTCGAACACGCGCCCGCCCTGGAACACGTTGTCCACCACGACCAGCCCGCCCGGGGTGAGGCGGGTGACCACCTCTTCGTAGTAGTCGGGGTAGCTCTGCTTGTCGGCGTCGATGAAGGCGAAACCGATGGCCGGCTCGGCGGGAAGCGCGCGCAGCGTCTCCAGCGCCGGACCGATCCGCAGGTCGACGCGGTCGGCCACACCGGCGCGCTCCCAGTAGTTCCTGGCGATCGACGTCCACTCCGTGCTCACGTCGCAGGCCAGCAGCCGCCCGTCCGGCGGCAGCCCCCGGGCGATGCAGATGGAGGAGTAGCCGGTGAACACCCCCACCTCCACGGCCAGGCGGGCGCCCGACAGGCGCACCAGCATCGTCAGCAGGGC
The DNA here is from genome assembly GCF_036186745.1 of Microbispora hainanensis. Taxonomy (NCBI): domain Bacteria; kingdom Bacillati; phylum Actinomycetota; class Actinomycetes; order Streptosporangiales; family Streptosporangiaceae; genus Microbispora; species Microbispora hainanensis. The sequence goes on from NZ_CP108086.1 coordinate 6,313,263, forward strand.
GCCCTCGTCGTGCGAGACCTGCATCCCGGCCGCGCCGCCGGTCTCCTCCCGCGTCCTGACCACCAGGTCGTTGAGCACATCGTCGGCGGGGGAGCAGTGGGTGAGCAGGTAGTCGTCCACGACGGGGGACACGTGCCACGCCGCGTCGCCCGCGACCGGGGGCGACCAGTCGGCCACGAGATCCTCCTGGGTGGCGAACCGCAGCAGGTGACGGGCGACGACATCCTGCACGCCGAGCAGCGACTCGGCGTCGGCGGCGGTCGCGATCATCTCCAGTCCGCCGCCGTGCGGCCGCAGCACGCACCGCCCGGACCGCACCTCGATGACCGCGCGGCCGTCGCCGCCGAGCACGGCCCGCGCCTTGTGGCTCATGTGCGACACGAGCTGCTTGATGTAGCGCTCGGGTCTGTCGGTGACGACGTGCGCCGTCGAATGAGGCATCGGCTTCCTCCATGTGACAAGCGTTGATATTTTTCGACGCTTCCGGTCCGGCGATTGTGGTGGGCGGCTCGCCGGTTTGTCAAAGCGTCGACCATCCTCGACACTTTCTTACGTGAACGACGACAAGACGACGGGGGAGCGCCCCGGCGGCGAACCCGGCCTCCTGGAGCTGCGCACCCCCGAGCAGTTCAAGGCACTCGGCCACCCCGTCCGTCACCGCATCGTCAACCTGCTCCGCCAGCGCCCCGCCACACTGGGAGAACTGGCCACCGCACTGGGAGCCGCCAAGGGCACCATCGCCTACCACGTCCGCGTCCTGCGCGAGGCCGGCATCGTCCGCCTCGCCGGCACCCGGCACGTACGCGGCGGCACCGAACAGACCCTCACCCTGGTCAGCCGCGGCTTCCGGCTGCACAAGGACGCCGAACCCGGCCCCGGCTTCCTCATCAGGGCCGCCCTCGCCGAGATGCTCCCCGCCCGGCCGGAACAACCCGAGCACACCCAGCTCAACCACCTCTGGCTCACCCGGCAGGAGGCCGACGCGCTCATCGCCCGCCTCCGCGACCTCCCGCCCCCTCCCGGGCGCACCCCACCGCCCGGCGGCGAGCCGTACGGGCTGCTGCTGTCGCTCTACCCCGCCGACATCCCCACCCTGCCGCCCGTCCCCTCCGGCGACAGCGCCGACAGCGCCGACAGCAACAGCGCCTCGTGACGCGCGACATGCGCGCTGTCGGCGAGATACAGCAGGTCGTGCCCCTCGGCGACATGCGCGGCGAACGCCTCATGACCCGCCGCCGCCTCCGCACGCATGTGGGCCACCAGATGCGCCAGCCGCGCCCGCGCCGTCCGCGGCAGCGCCTCCCGGCCGGCCGCGCCGAGCCCGTAGGCGTCGGCGAACACCCGCAGCCGCCGCGCCTGCTCCGCCACCCCGGGAGCACTCTCATCACGACTCGGATCGTGCAACGGCACGAACCGGTACGCGGCATAGGCCACATCCCACACCCGCGGCCCCGGATGCGCGGTGTCGAAGTCGATGAACGCCACCGGCCGCCCCTCCCGGAAGACGCAGTTGTACGGCGCCACGTCACCGTGACAGACCACCTCCGCCGGAGCGCGCGGCGGGAAGTACCACTCGGCGTCCTCCGGCGGCGCGAACCCAACCGTCGCGTCGTGGTAGTCCCGCAGCAACGTCCCCGCCCCGGCCAGCGCCTCATCGGTCATCACGTACGCCGGCAGGGGATAGTCCGGCACCTCACCCGGGACGAACTCCAGCACCTCCCGGCCCTCACCGTCACACCCGTACGCTCTCGGCGCGCCGCCGAACCCGGCCGCCGCCAGATGGCCCAGCAGGGCGTGCACCACCGGCGTCCACCTGCGGGCCGGCCGGCGCACCGTGCCCCCCACCCGGACGACCCGGTTGACCCCGCCGCCGGTCAGCTCCTCCTCCCCGCGCTCCGGGACGGCCATGCTCACACGCCCGACCGGACGGATCGTGTGGGGGAGGTCTGCGGCGCCGTCCAACCGGCGAGGAGTTTGAGGCGGTCCTCCGAGGGTGTGCCCGGCTCGGCAGTGTAGATGACCAGCTCGTGGACGGCCCGTTGAGGCAGGGGCAGGTTCAGGGAGCGGAAGGTCATCTCCAGACGGCCGGCTTCGGGATGGTCCAGCCGCTTGCCGCCTTCGAGACGGATCCGGACGTCGTGACTGGCCCACATGGTGCGGAAGTCGAGGCTGAGCGTGGACAGCTCGCCGACGAGCTCACGCAGGGCCCGGTCGTGTGGTGCACGTCCCGCTTCGGCGCGGAGCATCGCGACCGAGGCCCTGGTCAGGAAGTCGCGAATGTCCGAACGGTTGCCGGCGGGATCACCGGTGTGGTCTCCGGACAGAGATTCCATTCCTTCGACTGTACCCATGGTGTGGATCACCGGCGCGACCAGCGGTATCGGCGCCCACACCGCGCGGCTGCTCCTCGGCCGCGGCCACCGCGTGGCGGTCACCGGCCGCGACGAGAGCAGACTGAAGGCTCGAAGAGGCCGGCCGCCCCGACCGGCTGCTGGGTCTTGTCGCGGACGCGGCGGACTGGCAGGCCACCGAGCCCGACCTCGCCGCGTCCCTGGAGCGCAACGCGCTACGGCCCGGCCGTGCCCGCGTCCCCGAGGTCGGCATCCACGCCACGGTGAGACGCCTGCGCCGCCCGCGATCGTCGGATGGGTTCGACGTCGTCCGTACGGTGGTCTTCGACGGCCGCGGCGGCTTCGCCGTACGAGCCGAGGACGATCCCGATGAGTGGCAGCCGTGAACAGGGCCCGGCAAAAACTGCGCTGAGACGGGCGCGGCGGCGCGCTCACAGGGCATCCACCGATAAGGGAGGGCCGACATCGTGGGTGAAGCCCGCCGGGTGCGCGACAGATACAACGCCGCGTTCAATGCGCATGACATTGACGCGCTGCTCAGCACGGTCAGCCCCGACGCGGCCATCCTCAGCCCCGAAGGCCTCGCCGAGGGCCGCGAGGAACTCGGCTCCTACCTGGAGGAGTTCTGGGCGGCGTTCCCGGACGTGCACACCGTGGTCCTGGAGTCGTTCGACACCGACGACACGACGATCGACGAGGTCGTGTTCGTCGGCACCCACAAGGGGCCTTACCGGGGGCCGGGCGGCAAGGTCATCCCGCCGACGGGCCGTCCGGTGAACATCCGCTCCTGCTACGTCTGCACGGTCGAAAACGGGTTGATCGTCAGCATGCGCGTCTATCTCGACCAGATGGAACTGCTGTCCCAGCTCGGCGTGCCGCCCGAGTGACCCGCCGAGGATCTCACGACGTGGGATCAGAAGGTTGGGATCAGGAGGCGGGGGAGCAGGGCGGGGCCACACCCCAGCCCCAGCGGGGGACGGGCGCCCGGCTGGGGGTTCGCCAGGGCGAGACGGGTGCCCCACTCGATGTAACTCGCGAAGACGGCGCGGAAGTCGGGATCGCCGGGCAGGACGAGGCCGCTCCGCCTTCGAGCGTAATCATGTAACTGGCAAAAGTGCGGAGTGATCGGCGTCGATCAGCTCAAGGAAGGCCGTGGCCGCCGGAGACGGCCGGTTGTCCCAGATCATGTGCTCCACCCGCGTGGGAGCGTCACGGAGGCGGATGACGCGCAGGTCGGGAAAGCGCGGCGCGTATGCGGCGGGAAGCATGCCCACGCCGAGGCCCTGCCGTACGAGATCGACCATGAGATCGGCGGACGACACCTCGAAGGGCACCTCACGCCGCACCCCCGCGGCCGCGAACGCCTCGTCCGACTGCGCCCGGCCCGCCGCGCCGACACGGAAGTCGATGAACGGCTCGTCCGCCAGCCCCCGCAGGTCCGCCTCGGTCTCCACCCGGTGATAGTCGGGCGCGACCACCGCGACCAGCTCGCCGCCACCGAGACGGCGGCTCCTGACGCCCCTGGGCTCCGCACGCGGCGGCAGGCCGAGGAACGCGACGTCGACGGCGCCCTGCCGCACCCGCTCGACCAGCTCGTCGCTGCCCGCCGCCGTGAGCGTGATGCGCACCCTCGGATAACGCCGCCGATACTCCCGCAGGGCGACCGGCAGATCGACGGCCGCCACCGTGGGGATGGTGCCGACGGCGAGCCGCCCGCGGATCTCCCCGGCGGCGGACGCCACCTCGGCCCGCGCGCGGTCCGCGGCCTCCAGGCACTCCCGTGCCGCCGTGAGGAACGCCTCCCCGGCAGGCGTCAGCCGCACCCGCCGGCTGGTCCGCTCGAACAGCCGCGCGCCCAGCTCCCGCTCAAGCGCGGCGATCTGATGACTGAGCGCCGACTGCACCACACGGCAGCGCTCGGCCGCCCGGGTGAAGTTCCTGGTCTCCGCGACCGCCACGACATACCTCAGTTGCTGCAGCTCCACCCGACCATGATGAACCACGATCGATGTCGATGAAAACTATGTGTTGGACTCATCAATCGGTGATCGCGCACCCTTGAAGGCGGCGGCCACCGGGCCCCGCGCCGCCGACTTCCTCTCCCGCCGCGCCGCGTGGCCGAACGACGCACCCGGCCGGCAGGCGATCGACCAACCAGAAAGAACACCAATGGCCACCCAAGGCACACACCCGCACTCGACCGCCAGAGCATGGCTCGGCGTCGCGGCGATCACCGCCAGCCTCTTCGCCTTCCTCACCACCGAGCTGATGCCCGTCGGCCTGCTCACCCCGATGAGCACGAGCCTGCGCATATCCGTGGGCGCCGCCGGGCTCATGGTCACCCTGTACGGCGTCTCCGCCGGGCTCGGCGTGCCCTTCATCGTGGCGTGGACCAGGCGCGTCAACCGGCGCGTCCTGCTGTCCACGCTCCTGGCGATCCTGACCGTGGGAAACACGATCACCGCGATCTCCCCGAACTATCCGCTGGTCCTGACGACCCGGCTCGTCATGGGCTTCGCCAGCGGAGTGTTCTGGGCCATCGGCGTGAGCATGGCCATGCGCCTCGTCGCCGAACGCCACGCGAGCAGGGCCGCCGCGATCGTGATGTCCGGCATCTCGATCGCCGCCGTCGTGGGCATCCCGCTGGGAACCGTCCTGGAAAGCCTCACCGGCTGGCGCACCACCTTCCTCATCTGGGCCGGCCTCAGCGCGCTGGTCCTCCTCACCGTCGTCACCGTCATCCCGTCACTGCCGTCGACGAACGCGGTCTCCGTACGAGAGGTCTTCGGCCTCCCGCTGAAGAACGTGCCGCTGCGCCTGGTGCTGTTCACCATCGTGCTCTTCGTGCTCGGCCACTTCGGCGCGTACACGTTCGTCCGCCCCTACCTGGAGGACAGCGCGTCCGCCACGCCCTTCTTCATCACCGCGGCGCTGATGGTGTACGGCGCTGGCGGCGCGGCCGGGAACTTCGTCGCCGGCTACACGGTGACCAAGAGCCTCAGAGGCAGCTTCATCGCCGGCTGCGCGGGACTCGTGACGTCGTTGCTCCTGCTGCTCACGATCGCGCACGGGCAGGCAGGAGCGGTCGTCACGCTGGTGCTCTGGGGCGTCTCCTTCGGCGTCGTCCAGCTCTCCCAGGTCAACCTCACCCAGGCCGCCGCACCCGACACCTTCGAAGCCGCCATGTCGCTCAACACCATGGCGTACAACACCTCCATCGCACTCGGCGCGCTGTTCGGCGGTCTGTTCGCCGATCACCTCGGCGTCACGAGCGTCGTCTGGTTCGGCGTGACGCTCACCGCGGCCTCGCTGCTCCTCACCCTCGCCACCCGCCGGAGGGCCACCCGCCCCGTCCTCGGCGACGCGCCGGCGTCCGCCCCCGCGCAGACGGCCGACCGGGCGTGAACACCCACTGATCACGACCCGGCTGATCACGACCCGGCCGATCACGACCCGGCCGAGCGGCTCCCGGCGGGGGAGAACGCGCGCGGCACGCCCCCGGCGCGGATGCGCTGGCCGAGGAAGAAGGCCGCCCGGTCCAGCGCCTCGTCCGCCTCGTCCAGGACCCCGGCGAACGACTGGAACACATGCGGCACGCCCGCGGTGACGTCCAGGATCACGTCCACTCCCGCCGCCCGGGCCCGCGCGGCCAGGCGCGTGGAGTCGTCCAGCAGGACCTCGTTGGTGCCCACCTGAAGCAGCATCGGGGGAAACCCGGTCAGATCGGCGAGGACGGCCGGGCTGAGCAGAGGCTGCCGCGGGTCGGCCCCGCCGAGATACATGGCCCCCGTGTGTTCGAGGGCCTCCCGGGTGAAGATCGGGTCGATGCCCTCCTTGGTGTCCATGCTCTCGCCCGTACGGGTGGCGTCGAGGCCGGGGGAGAACGCCACGATGGCGGCGGGCAGCGGAAGACCCGCGTCACGCGCGGCGAGACAGGTGGTGACCGCGAGCCCGCCGCCCGCGGAGTCCCCGGCGAATGCGATGGCCGAGGGGTCCTCGCCGCTGTCGAGAAGGGCGCGGTAGGCGCTCACGCTGTCGTCGATCGCGGCGGGGAACGGATGTTCGGGGGCCAGCCGGTAGTCCACCGAATAGGCCGCGAAGCCGGTCCTGACCACCAGGTTTCCCGTCAGCGACAGCGCGGTCTCGGGGGATCCGAAAACCCAGCCGCCGCCGTGGAAGTAGAGGATCGTCCCGGCGCGGCGCTCCTCGTCCGGCTCGACATGCAATGCGGGCCGGTCGCCGAGCGTCGTCGGCGTGACGCGCACGGCGTCCGGCACGATCATCTGCGCCATCAGCGCCGTGAAGCCGGCTCGGAGGGCCTCGACCGACCGGGGCCCTTCGGGCCATGGCCGTCGCAGTATCGCGTCGATCCGGGCGCGTTGTTGCTTGCTCATGGGTGCTCCCGCCAGAAGTAGATGCCCGTACACTATATGCCGTGGCATCTAAATCGAACGGGGACCCAGCCGGCCTCCAGAGCTTCTTCTCCGATCTCGTCCGATGCGAGACACGCCTCTACAACGCCCTCAACGACCGGCTGCGGGAACGGCACGGCATCGTCACCTCCCAGTTCGAGGCCCTGCGCTATCTGCGCGACCACCCCGGGTCCCGCGTCGCGGACCTCGCCGCCGAGTTCGCCGTCGGCATCGGCGCGACCAGCAAGGGCGTCGACCGCCTCGAACAACGCGGATGGGTCGTCCGCCGGCCCAACCCGGCCGACCGCCGCTCCTCCCTGCTGGCCCTGACCGACGACGGCACGCGGCTCGCCGACGCGGCGGAGGCCACCGTCACCGGCGCGCTGGCCGACCTGGTCGCAGACACCCTCGACGGCTCCCCGGGGGAGGCCACCCGGCAGGTCCTCGCCACGCTGCGCTCCCTGCTCGAACGCGGCCAGATCGGCATGCCCACAGGCTGAGACGAGCCCCGGCCGCCCGATCGGCCGGGAACGATGCCGGCTCGTCCCGATCGGGCGGTCAGAGGCATCTTCACGGGCGGATCGGCGTCACCTCGCCCTCCCCGCCCGGGTGCCGGCGACCCAGTCCGCGAGACGGCGCAGGAACGTCATGGCCACAGCAGGCGGGTCCTGCGCCATCACGCTCGCATGGAAGGCATGCGGCATGCCCTCGTACAGGTCCACGGTCACGTCGACATCAGCGGCCGCGGCGGCCGCCGCGAAGCGCCGCGTGTCGTCCAGCAGCACCTCGGCGGTCCCGGCCACGAGCAGCAGCGACGGCAGGCCGCGCAGATCCCCGTGGAGCGGAGACTGGGGCGCCCGATCGGCGGGCGCTCCGGCCAGATACTGCGCGGTGACGTGTTCGGCCACCCGGCGATCGATCACATCCCCGCCCTCGTTGACGTCCAGGGACCGGCTCGACAAGGTCAGATCGGTCAGCGGGGAGACCGCGATCGCCGCACCGGGCAGCGGATCACCCGCCTCCTTGAGCGCCAGCAACGCCGACAGGACGAGCGTCCCGCCCGACGACTCGCCGCACACGACGACCCGATCGGCCGGCACCCTCTGCTCCAAAAGGCTCCGATACACCGCCACCACGTCGTCCAACGCGGCGGGATACGGATGGGCGGGCGCCAGCCGCTGGTCCACCTTGAACACGGGACGCCCGGTGGCCTCCGACAGCCGCCAGGCCATGAGAGGCTCCAGCGCCGGCTGGGCACGCTCGAAACCGCCTCCGTGCACGTACAGCGTGACGCCGTCCCCGGCAGCCGACCCTCCCGCCGCGCTGACCCACAGCCCCGGAACGCCTCCGGTGTGCGCCAGCGCGGGCGTCGCATCGCCACCGAGCGCCGGTGCACCGGTGAACAGGGACTGCATCGCGGTCATCACGGCCGCGCGGTCGCCGGAGGCGGCGGGGACCTGAGCGACGCGCAGACGATCCCCGTCACGCGGCGAAGGGGCGCCTTCCGGCAGGTCCGAGAAGGAAACGGAGCGCGGGGTCAACGCCACGACGGGCAACACGCGGCCCGACCGCACCTCATAGTCGGCCCAGCCGGCATCGGCTTCGACCGCCCGGGCGAACAGCCGATCGCGTTCCTCGCCCTCCAGAACGGCGGCCTCCGCCTCGATCGTGAGGATGCCGGTCTCCACGGTGACGCGGGAATCGGCACGCAGGTTGTGATACCAGGCCGGGTGGCGCGGCGCACCGCCTGCCGAGGCGATGACCAGCATCCGGCCTCCCTCGTCATCCAGGTAGCCCAGGGGGACCGTACGGCGGACCCCCGAACGTGCGCCGGTGGTGGTCAGGAGGAGCAGCCTGGCCCCCTCGAAAGGGCCGCCCACCTTGCCACGGTTGGCGCGGAATTCCTTGATGATCTGCTGATTGAAGTCGTGCGGCATTGTCTGCTTTCTTGTTCCGGACTTTCTTGATGCCGGACTTTCTTGATGCGGGGCTTTTCCGGGCATGGCGGCTCTTCGAAGTTAAGCGGGGTTGAGGAATCCGCGGCTTCGTCGGGTGGTGGCGCAGCGGGTGCGTAACCGCTGGTTTTCGGGGTTGCGGAAGCCGTACGCGTCGCGGGCGACGGTCTTGATCACGCGGTTGGTGCCCTCGGAGCCGGCGTTGGTGATGCCGGTGTGGATGAACGCGAGGATCTCGGGCCACCAGGTCTCGACCGTGCTCGCCAGGCGTTCCAGTTCAGGCAGGCCGGAGGCGGCGCAGCGGTCATAGAAGCGGAACAGCCGGCCGGCGACGACGGAGCGATCGGGGTGGGTGCGCGCCAAGGCGAGCAGGTCGAGCAGGTCTTCCTTGGCGTTCCACGCGGCCAGGATCGGCACTCCGATCCGCCTCGGTAGCGCCATCAGGTCATCGACCATCGGGTCGAGTTGCGAGCCGTGCATCCGGGCGGCCGAGCGGGTCAGCCGGTTACGTAGTTCCCATTCGCGGTTGCCCTTGCGCCCGCGCCTGCCCCGCACCTGGACGGTGACGCGGCGGCGGACCTCGGTGACGGCGGCGTTGGCCAGCTGCACGATGTGGAAGTGGTCGACCACCAGCCTGGCCTGCGGTAACGCCACCCGGACGGCGGATTTGAAGATGGTGCACATGTCGATCGCGACGAAGGTCACGCCATCACGCCAGGCCTGAGTACGCTGGCCGAGCCAGCCGGTGACAGCAGTGCTGGTACGGCCTTCGACCTGGCCGAGCAGGCCTTGCCCGCCGGACAGGTCGACGAAGCCGACATGCCATCGGTCCACGACGGTCTGCCAGGTGCCGGTGGTCTCATCCCAGGTCCAGCGGGGCCGGCCTCGGCGGATCTCATCGATCCCCAGCACCGTGACGGGGGCGGGCTGACCGGGCAGCACCCGCTGGGCGTGCGCGGTGAACGCCGCACAGGCCACCGGCCAGGACACGCCGTGGTCGCGAGCCGACTGCACGATCGTCCTCCCACGGTCGGCGACGGCTTCCCCGGCGGCCTGGCGTAATCGCACCGTCAGCCGGGCCCGGGCCGGGACCTGTGCGACGTGCTCGGTGAACGTCCCTCTCGGGCAGGCCGGCTCGTCGCAGTACCACCGGCGTTTACGCCAGCGCAGGTCACAGCGGCGGCCCGCGACCGGTAGGTCACGCGGGCGGGTGGTCACCCACTCCTTGACCCGGGCCGCGAACACCCCGCACTCGGGGCAGGCCCGAGCGCTCTCGTCGGCGGTGACCAGATGCACGATCGGCCCCTGCCTGCTGTCTTCACCTGCTGCGACGACGTCGACGACGGCCAGGCCCTCCAGGCCCAGCAGCCGGGTCGTATCGTTGACCATGCTCGCGGCTCTTCTGTTGATCTTCTGCGTAGATAACAGAAATGATCAACGGGAGCCGCGAGCTCCCTCAAGAGGCAATCCATCCCGCAGCCGCGCGAGCAGGCGCAGCCTCGCCTCAACCCCGATCAAGTTCGATGAGCCGGCATGGCGAACCGACCGCCTCGCCGCATCAGCGCAGGCGGTGGTGAAGGAATGACGGAAACGCGCGCGGCGGCATAGGAGACGGCGCGGCGGCGAATTGCGCCGACGCGACAGGCCGCGCCGATACGCGGTCGAAAGAATTTCAGATCACGAGGTCGAAGATGCGGCGGGCCTCGCGCCCGCCCGGCCCTCACGCCGTGGCCGGGTGCCTCACTCGCTTGTGGCCCATGGCCGACCCGGCAGTCACGAAGCTCACGTTATCGCCACCTCGGGAATGCGGCAACATCGCATCCGTCCCGGTTCACAACATGGCGGGGGACAGGCCGTCCTGCCGTGATATGTTCACCGTCACCGCGCATCGCGGCGAACCAGGGAGGTGAGACCGATCAACGCTGTGACAGGTCGGGACTCCCTCCTTCTCATCGCCTAGGGGAGTGCCCGCGAAAAGGCATCCTCGAAAGGCGTGAAACGCTGTGCGCTTCATCTCCTGCACGTCGTCCGGCGGCGTCACCGAACAACTCTTCACCCTCGATGCACTCCCCGGCGTGCTCTGGACACCGGAAAACGCCACAGGCGCTCGTCCTCTCATCCTGATGTGCCACGGTGGCGGCCGGCACAAGAAGGACCCCGACATCCTCGCCCGCGCGCACCGCTACGTCACCGAGGGCGGCTTCGCCGTCGCCGCGGTGGACGTGCCCGGCCACGGCGACCGTCCGACGGACGAGAGGTACGACAAGATCGCTACTGAGAATCAGGCTCGCGTGGCGGCGGGGGAGGAGCTCGCTCCGCTGATCGCCGCCTTCCAGGCGCTCGTGGCCCGCCAGACCGTCCCGGAATGGCGGGTGGTGCTCCGGGCGCTCCGCCGGCTCGACCACGTCGGCGGCGGCCCGGTGGGCTACTGGGGCGTGTCGCTGGGATGCGGCCTCGGCGTTCCGTTCGTCGCCGCCGAGCCCCGGATCCGGTGTGCGGTGCTGGGCCTGGGCGGCGCGCCGGCGTCGGCCGAGGCCGCCGCACGGGTCACCGTGCCGGTGCGGTTCCTGCTGCAATGGGACGACGAACGGGTGCCGAGGGCCCAGGGCCTCGCACTGTTCGACGCCTTCGCCTCGGCCGACAAGACCCTGCACGCCAACCCCGGCAGGCATGGCGAGCTCCCCGAGTCCGAGATCGACAGCTCACTGCGCTTCTTCCAACGGCACCTCGCCTGAACCCACCGCCTCGTCACGCGTGAGCAGGCCGGCCTGCGGGGGAGCGACGCGCACTGGGCAACCGCGTGCCGGTCGTCACCTGTCCACGCCGGCCTCGGACAGGACGGCGCGCAGGCGGCCGGCAAGGTCGGCCGCCTGCTGCGCCGACCAGGGAATCACGCCGTTCTCGGTCATCAGAGCGTGATACTGCTGCTGCTCATACGGAGTTCCTGGAGGCAGGGGAGCGATATGCCAGTGCAGGTGGGCGTTTCCCTGTTGGCTGCCCAAGGACAACAGATAGGTGCGTTCGGAGGGGACGACCGCCTCGACCGCCAGGGCGACTCGGCGGACCGTCCGCATCAGCCGCAGGTAGGCGTCTTCGTCAAGGTCCCGGACGGCATGCTCCACGTGGGCGCCGGGAGCCACCAGGACCTTGCCGGGCATCGTGGGGTAGCGATCCAGGAAAGCGACGTGGTGCTCGTCCTCGAAGACGATCTGCTCAAGGTCGTAGCCGGGCGCGCCCGCCAGGATGGCGCAGATGAAGCACGGACGGCCTCTGGTGCGCCGGACGTAGCCGGCGAGATCGAAGGGTTCTCTTCCCTGGGGCAACGGATCGCTGTCGTGGGTGCTCATGGTCGCACCATAAGCGGACCATGAGGCTGATCAGTCAGTATCCGGCCATCGATGGAAAGAGCGGACATCACTCCCTATACCGGACAGAATTCACCTTCTGTCCGGTATAGGGAGTGATGAGGCATTTGTCGCATCCGTGGATGCGTATACGTCCGGCAGGAAAGATCTTGGATCTGGGTGTCGGGAATTCGGCGCCGGCTCCGTCCCAGGGGTGCCCGTGACCGCGACAGAGGAGGGACCATCGTGACGATCCAGCGCATGGACAACGTCGGCATCGTCGTCGACGACCTGGAGGCCGCCATTGCCTTCTTCGTGGAACTCGGCATGGAGCTGGAGGGAAAGGCGCTGATCGAAGGGCCGTGGGCGGCACGCCTCGTCGGGCTCGACGACCAGAGCGTCGACATCGCGATGATGCGCACCCCGGACGGCCACGGGCGGATCGAGCTGGCGAAATACCACACGCCGGAGGCGATCGCCGGTGTGCCGCGGGACGCCCCGGCGAACACGCTGGGCATCCGCCGCATCATGTTCGCCGTCGACGACATCGACGAGGTCATCGCGCGCCTGCGTGCTCACGGCGCCGAACTCGTCGGCGACGTCGTGCAGTACGAGGACGCGTACCGGCTCTGCTACCTGCGCGGGCCCGAGGGAATCGTCGTCGCGCTGGCCGAGGAACTCGGCTGACGGCCTCCGCCGCGGTGACCGCGCGGGCATGGGCGTCACGCGCACCTGAATCCCAGGCCACAGCCCCTTCCGGCGTTGCTCGATAATGTACATTATGTCAAGTTGGCTGGTTCGGCCACTCCTCTGGTTCCTCCGGTTCGCGTCTCGAGGCGTCGCCGTCTCCCACGATCCGACCGGTGCTCGCGCTCGCGTGCTCGCGATGAGCGGGCCCGCGCCCGCGCCGGCTGGTGTGGCGCCGAAGCCGGGACGTACGGCGAGCCCGGCAACCGGCCGGCCGCTCCCTCTGTCTGCCTCCCGCTGCGGTGCGGCCGGCCGGTCGGTTACGTACTGTGACCTCTCCCCCGGGCTGATCGGCCGTGCCGCGTGTGCCGAGGTGCCGCCGCATGTCGAGTACGCGCTCGGCCGCGGCCTGAACGAGATCGTCAGGCGGTTGATCGGGTGGGCGACCGAGCCTTACGACGTGATTCGCCGTACCGGTGCGGTCCTCTCCCCCGCGTGAGCGGCGGGTTCAGCGGGTGACAGTGATCTCCCGCTCCATGTGTGACAGTTTCTCCGGGTTGCGTACGGCGTAGAGGCCGGTGATGAGGCCGTCGTCGATACGTACGGTGATGACGGTGTCGACGTGGCCGTCGGCCCGGATGATCAGTGCGGGGTGGCCGTTGACGTGCGCGGGCTGCAGTGAGGCCGCGGGAGCGAGCCTGCTCAGCAGGTGGGCCACCTGGTCGGCGCCGACGATGGGGGTCGGGGCGGCCTGCTTGAGTCCCCCGCCATCCGCCAGGAAGACGATGTCGGGGGCGAGGATGTCGAGCAGGCGTTGCAGGTCGCCGGTCTCGACGGCCTGTTTGAAGGCCTGGAGGGCGTGGCGGGTCTGGTCCGGGGTGACGGTGTCGCGGGGGCGGCGGGCGGCGACGTGGGAGCGGGCGCGGTGGGCGATCTGGCGGACGGCGGCCTGGCTCTTGCCGACGGCGTCGGCGATCTCGTCGTAGTCCAGGTCGAACACCTCGCGCAGCACGAACACCGCCCGCTCGGTGGGCGACAACGTCTCCAGCACCAGCAGCATCGCCATCGACACGCTCTCGGCCAGCTCCACGTCCTCGGCCACATCCGGCGCGGTCAGCAACGGCTCGGGCAACCACGGCCCGACGTACGACTCCCTGCGCCGGCCGAGCGTACGGAGTCGTTTGAGGGCCTGGCGGGTGGTGATGCGCACGAGGTAGGCGCGCTGGTCGCGTACGGCGTGGAGGTCGACGCCCGCCCACAGCAGCCAGGTCTCCTGGAGGACGTCTTCGGCGTCGGCGGCCGAGCCGAGCATCTCGTAGGCCACGGTGAACAGCAGGTTGCGGTGGGCGACGAACGCCGCGGTGGCCGGGTCCACGGCGTGGTCCACGGCGCGGTCCATGGCGGGCTCCGTCCGGTCGCCGAGCGGCTGGGGTGCGTGCGTTGGTCTCTCGCTCATGCGCGGGTTTCCTGTCTGCTGGTTCTCGTCTGCTGGTTCTCGGCCGTTGCGTCCATACGATCCCGGCGCTCGCCGCTTTGTGACACCAGGGATGGGTGACGCACGTCACACGACGGTGCCGTCACAGGTTTCGGGTGGCCGGGATCTCTTGCTCGTCAGGACGCCGCGCCGGTGCTCGGCGCGGCACATCGCGAGTGAGGAGCACACGAGTCATGAACGCAGCGCTTGAGACCCTTCGCCGTGACTTCGGCGGCGACGTCATCGAACCGGGAGCGGCGGAGTACGCGTCGGCCGGGCGGACCGCGCTGGTGCAGGGCAGTCCGGCCTGTGTCCTGCGGCCCAGGAGCGTCGGGGATGTGCGGGCGGGGGTGAGATTCGCAGCGGAGGCGGGGCTTGTGCTGTCCGTGCGGGGCGGCGGTCACGGCTTCCCGGGCTTCGGCACGAACGACGGCGGCGTGGTGATCGATCTGAGCGGGCTCGCGACGGTCGAGGTCGTCGACAAGGAGCGGCACATCGTGCGGATCGGCGGCGGCGCGACCTGGGGTCAGGTGGCGGCCGCTCTGGCCCCGCACGGGCTGGCGATCTCTTCGGGCGACACCAGGAGCGTCGGTGTCGGCGGGCTGACGTTGGGCGGCGGCATCGGCTGGAAGGTCAGGAAGCACGGCCTGGCGCTGGACAGCCTGGTCGCCGCCGAGGTGGTGACCGCCGGTGGAGAGGTCGTGCGGGCCGGCGTGGAGGACAACGCCGAGTTGTTCTGGGCTCTTCGGGGTGGCGGTGGCAACTTCGGGATCGTGACCGCGTTCGAGTTCGCGGCGCATCCGACGACGGACGTCTTCTTCGGGAAGATCGCCTTCCCCGCGCAGGAGGCCGCCGCCGTGCTCCAGGGGTGGGCCGACCTGCTGCGCGCGGCGCCGGAGGAGCTGACGTCGATCGCGAACCTCGCCAATCCTCTGGCCGGTGGCCCTCTGGCTCCGATCGAGGTGCAGGTCGCCTTCGACGGGGACGACCCGCACCTCGCTGCCCGGGCGATCGATCCGATCCGGCGGCTCGGCACGGTGATCGCCGACGATGTGGCGCTGCGGCCGTACGCCGACACGCTCGTGGACGGCCTCGTCGCGCCGCCGGGGATCCGCCTGTTCACCCGGAGCGGGTTCGTCGGGAGGGAGTCGGTGCCCGAGGCCCTGCGGATCCTCGCCGCGGCCGGGGCGGCGGAGGGGGCGCCGTTCATCTCCGTACGCAGCCTGGGCGGCGCGGTGGCCCGGGTGCCCGGCGACGCCACGGCGTACGCGCATCGCCGGGCGGAGCTGATGATCGGGACCACGGTCGCGGGGCCGGCGCCGGTCGTGGAGGCCGCGCTGCCGGGCCTGGAGGCGATCTGGGGCAGGCTCGCGCCCCACGTGAGCGGCGCGTACGTGAACTTCCTCGCCTCGGCGGGCGAGGAGGATGTGGCGGCGGTGTATCCGCCGCGGACCTACGAGCGGCTGGCGGCGGTCAAGCGCCAGTGGGACCCCGGCAACCTGTTCGCCCGCAACCACAACGTGCGGCCTCGGTAGGCCGCCCTGCCGGGCGCGTCAGGCGGCGGTGTGGTGGTCTGCCGGCGGGTTTCGCCATGCGCCGGCGGCCACCCGGATGGGGGTGGCCGGATGGGGGTGATCAGTCCTCGGGGAGGGTGTAGTCGAGGAGGTAGTGGTGCCCGTCGCCGTCCACGCGGATGGTGCCCTCGCCGGTGAGGCCGGCCAGTTCGCCGGTGCCGCTGGTGGGGACGACCTGCCATTTCAGCCACTGTTCGCCGTTGTGGCTGCCGGCGCTGTGCTGGAGCGCGAAGGTGCCCTTGCGGCCGTGGAGGGTGCCGTCGAAGTGTTCGACGCCGACGTAGGCGGCGGGGCCTTCGGGGGTGACGACGGTGAGGATCTCGGTGGTGCTGGTGCCGGTGAGGTCGCCGTGGAAGGTCTTGGCGATGGCGTTGCGGCCGAAGGTGGCGCCCTCCTTCTCCTCGGTGGCCAGTTCGGTCCAGTTGGTGATGTCGAAGGTGCCGGTGGCGTGTCCGTTCATGTGCCCAGCGTGCCGCGTGTTCCTGTCATCTTCCGTCAGGTAGGGCGGCGCCGGGGTGATGATCGGGAGGAGAAAGTTAGGCGAATGCCGTGAAGCCCGCCACCTTGCAGCCGCTCATGACAGATGATCGGAGGCATGGGTGTTCCCCGACCGGCCGTCCCGGTCCTCGCCGGCCGGTCCGTCCAGGGCCTTCCATCGCAATGCTGATCTCGCCTTTTCCCTCCCAGGAGGGCCGCAGGACCGCGTACAAGGTGTTCGGGTCGGCCGCGACCGCCCCGCGCCGGGCACGCGCGTTCGTACGGTGCCAGTTGCGGGGGTGGGAGCTCGCGGATCTGGCCGAGACGGCGGAGCTGGTCGTCTCCGAGCTGGTGACGAACGCGGTGCGGGCGACGGACGCCGTGGTCAGCCCGCCGATGGCCTCGTCGATGTTCCCGGTGGCCCTGCGTACGGTGGCGTTGCGGGTGCGGGTGGCGCCGGGCCGGCGCAGCCTGTTCATCGAGGTGTGGGATGTCAGCGACCGCGAGCCGGTGCCGGACGGCGACGCGGGGGGTGAGCTGGGCGAAAGCGGCCGGGGGCTCGTGCTGGTCGGCAGTCTGGCCCGGCGGTGGGGTCATTATTCGGCGCCGGACCGCGGCAAGATCGTGTGGTGTGAGCTGGCCATCGCGCCGCCGGAGGAGGCGCGCTCGCCGGGGACGGCGGGTGCTCCGGCTGCGGGCCCGCAGGACGCGGCCGCCGCTGATGTGACGTCGGCGGGAGTGCCTGCGGGGACGGTTGCGGAGACCGCTGTTGAGACCGTTGTGGAGGCACCGCCGGGGATGCTGCCGCGGCGGGTGCGGCGGCATCCGGTGGGCGTGCGGGATGACGGCCCGGACGAGGCGACGCTGCTGCGGGTGCTGGAGGG
This sequence comes from Microbispora hainanensis, assembly GCF_036186745.1. Taxonomy (NCBI): domain Bacteria; kingdom Bacillati; phylum Actinomycetota; class Actinomycetes; order Streptosporangiales; family Streptosporangiaceae; genus Microbispora; species Microbispora hainanensis. The sequence goes on from NZ_CP108086.1 coordinate 6,330,421, forward strand.
CCTGCGGGCGCTGGACGTGTCCGGGCCGCCCGAGCGCCGCTGATCTCCTGGCACGTCTGATCCCCCGGCACGTCGCGCGATGCCTGCCGCGCGGCTCCTGTTGCGTGGTGCCTGTTGTGTGGTGCCTGTTGTGTGGTGCCTGTTGTGTGGTGCCTAGGGGACGACGGTGACCGGCCAGCGGCCGGTGCGGACCAGGCGGAGCGCGACCGAGCCGATGAAACGGTGACCGGCCTGCGTGGAGGCGCCCACCACGACGGCGTCCGCCCGGATCTCGTCGGCGATCCTGGCGAGGACGCCGGCGGCGTCGCCGTATTCGGTGCGGAAGGTGTAGTCGACACGGGAGTGGGCGGTCTTGGCGAAGAGCTCCACCTGCGCGCGCAGGTCCGTGGCGATCTCCTCCCCCGCCTCGATCACCGAGGCCGACGCGGCCGGGACCATCGTGGTGATCGCCCCTGGGTTGGCGACGTAGACGAGGACGACGTGCGAACCCTGGCGGCGGGCGAGGCCCCAGGCGTAGGCGGCGGCGCGCAGGGAGGTCTCCGAGCCGTCGATGCCGACGAGGATCACCCGGGGGCCGTCGGTGCCCAGCTCGAACGTGTTCACGCAAGTCAGGGTACGGCTCCCCCGGGGGCGGCCGCATCCGGGCCCGGGCCCGGACGGATCTCCAGTGATCTCGGGCGGAGCCGGTGGTGGCGCGCGGCGGTTTTCGCGTGCCGCCGGGGAGGCGGGGCGGGGCCGGTCCGGGCGGCGCGGATAACCTGTTGCGGAAATGTCGGGGCCGTTGGTTAGGGTCTCGGATCGTGGCCGATCAACCTTTGATCTACGCGCGCGGCCTGGTCAAACGCTTCGGGGAGTTCACCGCTGTCGACGGGATCGATCTCGACGTTGCGCCGGGAGAGGCGTTCGGTTTCCTCGGGCCCAACGGGGCCGGCAAGTCTTCGACCATGCGGATGATCGGGTGCGTGTCCACGCCGACCACCGGTGAGCTGCGGATCCTGGGCATGGACGCGGTGCACGACGGGCCGAGGATCCGCGCGCGCCTGGGGGTGTGCCCGCAGCTCGACAATCTCGATCCCGACCTGACGGTGCGGGAGAACCTGGTGACGTACGCCCGTTATTTCGGGCTGTCGCGGGCGGAGAGCCGCAGGCGGGCCGACGAGTTGCTGGAGTTCGTGCAGCTCGGCGATCGCGCGGGCGGGAAGGTGGAGCCGCTGTCGGGAGGCATGAAGCGGCGGCTGACGATCGCGCGGGCGATGGTGAACGACCCCGATCTCGTGCTGCTCGACGAGCCCACGACGGGGCTGGACCCCCAGGCCCGTCACCTGTTGTGGGAGCGGTTGTTCCGGCTCAAGCAGCGGGGCACGACGCTGGTGCTGACGACGCATTACATGGACGAGGCCGAGCAGTTGTGCGACCGGCTGGTCGTGATGGACGGCGGCAGGATCGTGGCGGAGGGGTCGCCGAGGTCGCTGATCGAGACCTACTCGACGGCCGAGGTGGTCGAGCTGCGGTTCCCCGGCATGCCCGAGGCGGGGCCGCGACACGCGGCGGCGCTGGAGGGGGTGGGCAAGCGGGTCGATCCGCTGCCCGACCGGGTGCTGGTCTACGTGGACGACGGCGACGCCGCGCTCGCCGAGGTCCACCGGCGCGGCCTGGAGCCGTCGAGTGTGCTGGTGCGGCGGTCGACGCTGGAGGATGTGTTCCTCCATCTGACGGGCCGGACGCTGGTGGACTGAGATGGCCGTGACGCATGGGGTGCATCCGACGATCGCGGTGCTGGAGCGGCACCTGACCCTTTACCGGCGGCTGTGGCAGGCGTCGGTGTTCTCCTCGTTCGTGCTGCCGGTGCTGTTCCTGCTGAGCATCGGCATCGGCGTGGGGGGTTATATCGGCCGGGTGCAGGGGGTCGATTACCTGTCGTGGATCGTGCCGGGCGTGCTCGCCTCGACGGCCTTCCAGATCGCGGTGGGTGAGTCGACCTATTCGGTGCTGGGTGACTTCAAGTGGGTCAGGGCCTATCACGCGATGCGGGCCACACCGGTGGAGCCGATGGACATGGTCCGGGGGCATCTGCTCTACCTGGTGTTCCGGGTGGCGATCGCGGTCGTGGCCTTCCTGGTCGTGGTGGTGTTCTTCGGCGGGCTGCACTCGCCGTGGGCGCTGGTCACCCCGCTGGTGTGCGCCTTGCTGACGGTGTCGGTGGCCGCGCCGGTGACGGCGTTCGCCGCCACGATCGACCATGACAGTTACTTCTCCCTGGTGTTTCGGCTGGTGGCTCTTCCTTCGACGTTGTTCGCGGGGGTGTTCTTCCCGGTCGAGCAGCTCACGCCGGTGTTGCGCCCGCTGGCGTACGCCTCGCCGCTGTGGCATGCGGTGGAGCTGTGCCGGGCGGCGACGCTCGGCCGTGCGACGGCATGGCCGGTTCCGGCGCATGTGGGCTATCTGCTGGTGTGGGCGGCGGCGGGTCTTTTCCTGGCGGTGCGGGCGTTCCGCCGGAGGCTGGAGGACTGATGGTGACGACGCTGGTGGCGTCCCGGATCTCCCCCGGCCGGGTGGGCGCCGTCATCGGCCGCAACGTAGGGGCGCTGCGCTCCGGGCCGTCGTACTGGATCGTGCTGCTGTCGGGTTTCTTCGAGCCGCTGCTGTATCTGCTGTCGATCGGTGTCGGCGTCGGCGCGCTGGTCGGTGACCTGACGGTGGACGGGCGGACCATGTCGTACGCGTCGTTCGTCGCGCCGGCGATGCTGGCGGTGTCGGCGATGTCGGGGGCCCTGGCCGAGACGACGTACAACTTTTTTTTCAAGCTGAAATACATGAAGACGTTCGAGGCGGTGCTGGCGACGCCGGTGCGGCCCGTCGAGGTCGCGGTGGGCGAGCTGGTGTGGTCGATCGTCCGGGGTTCGCTCTACACCGTGATCTTCCTGGTCGTGATGGTGGCGATGGGGCTGGCCGAGCCCGGTTGGGCGGTGGCGGCGTTTCCGGCGACCGTGCTCGTGGGGCTGGCCTTCGGCGGGCTGGGGATGGCGGTCAGCACGCTGATGCGCGGCTGGCAGGACTTCGACCTGATGGGCACCGGGCAGTTCGCGTTGTTCCTGTTCTCCGGGACGTTCTCCCCTGTGCAGGACTATCCGGTCGGGGTCGAGGTGCTGATCCAGGTCACGCCGCTCTACCACGCGGTGGAGCTGGTGCGGGGCCTGTGCATGGGTGTGCTGGGGTGGGGGCTGGTGGGGCATGCGGTCTACCTGGCCGCGCTGGCCGTGGCGGGGGTCTGGTTCGCCTCCCGGCGCCTGACCCGGGTGCTGTGCGACTGACGATGTGAACCACACGACGTCGGCCACCCCATGTCGGCCACCCCATGTCGGCCACCCCATGTCGGCCACACGATGTCCGCCACACGATGTCCGCCACACGATGTCCGCCACACGATGTCGGGCACATGATGCGAACCTGGCGGTGAACCCGGTGGTGAACAGGGCGCGGCCGATGGCGCCGCCGCGCCACGCCCGCCGCCGGCGCCAAAGTTCCGGCGTTCGGTCGTTCCGGCGCTCAGGCGGCGGACGGGTCGATCCGTACGCGGTCGCTGTCGCCGTCCGACAGGAACGCCGCCAGCGACCTCCCCTCCTCGATGACGGCGGCGTGTTCTGAGCGCGACAGGCGGCGCAGCGGGGTGACGGTCACGGTGCCGGCTGTGGCACCTGCTGTGGTGTCCCAGGTCGCGGAGACCCGGCCGTCCACCAGGACGACGCGGGCGCCGGCGACCGACAGGCCGCGGTGGGCGTCGTCCACGATGCGGCTGCGGTCGTGGTAGCCGAGGATCGCGTTGTCGAACGCCGGCAGGAAGCGCACGGGGGCGGGGGTGCCGGGGTCGGGGCGCGGCGCGTCGGGCAGGTCCAGCAGTTGCCGGCCCCGCTCGTCGCGGAAGGCGACGAGCTCTCCGCGTACGGCGTCGACCGCGGCGGGCAGCCCGGCCAGGCCGCACCAGGCGCGCAGGTCGGCGGAGGTGGCGGGCCCGAAGGCGGCCAGATAGCGGCGGACCAGCGCCTGACCGGCCGGGTCGGACCCGTCCGCAGGCAGCGGGGCGATGTCGCGTCCCAGCCAGGTGGCGAGGGGGAGGTTGCGTACCCCCGCTTTGGTGCGCCACAGTCCGCGCGGGGGCAGCTGGGCCATGGGGATGAGCGCGGCGACGAGCAGCTCGCCCAGGGCCCTGCGTGGTGGGGCGGGCCGGCGGACGGCGAGCGCGTCGACGAGCTCGGCCATCGTGCGGGGCCGTCCGTCGGCCATGACCTCCCGGCCGGCCGCCGCCACTTCGTCCGGGTCGAGCCCGGCAAGTTCCCGGCGGTAGGTGGTGAGCACCCGCCGGCGCAGCATGGTGTCGTGCCGGGAGCGCCAGGCCAGCGCGTCGGCGGCGGTGACGAGGTGGACGGTGCGGCGCATCAGGTGGGTGCGCACCACGTGCCGCCCGGTCAGCAGGCCGTCCAGGGTCGCGGGGCGGAAGTCGCGCACCCGCGACCACAGTCCGGCGAACGGCTCCTGCGGTTCCTGTGCCTGCATGCCGCACAGGTGCGCGATGACGTCGAGTGCCGGTGCGCCGGTGCGGTCGAGCAGGAACTGCCGGGCGAGCGTGGCGCGGTTGAGCGCGCGGTTGTCGAGGACGGTCATGGCGTCGCGGGTGTGCTCAGCCGTTGTAGGGGGCCGCGACGTCGAGGACCCAGACGACGCCGAAGGGGTCCTTGAGCATGCCGTAGAGTGGTGCCCACTGCGCGGGTTCGAGCGGCCGCACGATGGTGGAGCGGGCGGCCATCCTGTGCCACAGGGCGGTGATCTCGTCGGTGTCGTCGCCGCGTACGGAGACGAAGACGGCGTTCTCGCCCGGGTTCCAGGGTTTGTGGGAGGGCACGTCGTAGGCCATGACGTGGAAGCCGTTGTCCGCGGTCACCTGGCCCCACATCACCCAGTCCGCTTCGCCGGGGTTCTGGGGGTTGCCCGCGTCCTTGTAGGTGATGGCGACGACGTTTCCGCCGAAGACGGAGTGATAGAAGCCGAGCGCCGCGCGGGCGTCGCCGTGGAAGTTCAGGTGGGTCGTGGTGGTGATGGACATGGTGGCTCCTCGCCTTGCGATCTGTCGTACACACGCCGGAAGCGGCCGGGCATGCGTCGTCGGCCGGCGTCGATGACCTCACGGTTTCAGGGGTAGCGGACAGCATGCGTCCTCTTCTTGAGCAGGATGGGTGTCATGCCGAAGACGTCCGCGCGGCTGCTCGCGCTTTTGTCGCTGCTGCAGGCCCGCCGCAACTGGTCGGGTGAGGAGCTGGCCGGGCGGCTGGGCGTCAGCACGCGTACGGTCCGCCGTGACGTCGACCGTCTGCGTGAGCTCGGTTATCCGATCACGACTTTCAAGGGGCCCGACGGCGGATATCAGCTGGAGGCCGGTTCGCGGCTGCCCCCGTTGCTGTTCGACGACGATCAGGCCGTCGCCCTGGCCGTGGCGCTTCAGACGGTCACCACGACGGGCGCCGGCGTCGGGGAAGCGGCGGCGCGTGCGTTGAACACCGTCCGGCAGGTCATGCCCGCGCGGCTGCGTCACCGGATCGACACCTTCCAGGTCACCGCCGTCGAGCGGCCCGCGACGCGGCCGGACGTACGGGTCGACGGCAGCGTGCTCGTGGCGCTCAGCGCGGCGGTCCATGCCGGTGAGGTGCTGCGTTTCGACTACGCGGCCGCGTTCTCGCCGCAAGCGGGTGACGGCGGGGTGCCGGCGCCGCCGCGCCGGGTGGAGCCGCATCATCTGGTCACCTGGGGTGGGCGCTGGTATCTGGTCGCCTGGGATCTCGACCGGGAGGATTGGCGCACCTTCCGTGCCGACCGGATGGCGCCGCGCTCCCCCACGGGGCCGCGTTTCGCGTCGCGCGAGGTGCCCGGAGGTGATGTGGCCGCTTTCGTGGCCGAGAGGTTCCGGGGCTTCGACGGGTCGGGTGACTGGCTCTGCCGCGGTGAGGTGGTCCTCGGCCTGCCTGCCGCCGTGGTGTCTGCGTACGTGCGGGACGGTGTCGTGGAGGAGCTGGGCCCGGGCCGTTGCCGGCTCGTCCTCGGCTCGTGGTCGTGGCACGGCCTGGCCGCCGCCATCGGCAGGTTCGACGCCGAGATCGAGGTCGTCGGCCCGGCCGAGCTGAGGGAGGCGTTCGCGCACCTGGCCCGCCGTTATGCCAGGGCCGCGGGCGGCGCGTCCGCGTCCCCGCTCCCCGGCCGCCTCGACCCGCCCCCGGCGTCGTAGTCAGGGCACCGGCCGCCGGCTTCACCCTCAGCCGCCCCTACACCGGCCCCCTCGTCGTCTGCCGGGATGGGCCGGGTGCCTGTGGCGAGGCGCCCCGCGGAGTGCTGCCCGCCCCGGTGCGGGTCAGCGATCGTCGAGGGTGCGCTTTTGCGGGTGGATCGTCTCGCCGCGGGCGAGCATGCCGACGAACTGGGCGATACGGCGGGCCCGGGTCTCGGCGCGTTTGGCGTTGGCGACCCGATAGAGGACGGCGTAGCGGTTCTGGGCGGTGAGGATGTCGAACATCGCCTGTGCTCCGGGATCGGCGGCCAGTGCGGCGGCCAGGTCGGCGGGCACCTCGATGCCGGCCTGGCCCGCGTAGGCCGCCTCCCAGCGGCCGTCGGCCTTGGCGCGTTCGACCTCGGCGGTTCCGGCCGGGTGCATCCGGCCCTCGCCGATCAGGCGGGTGACGATGGAAACGTTCCGCTCCGACCAGGCGCTTTGCCGTCCGCGAGGGGTGAAGCGCCGGAAGAAGGTGGTCTCGTCCCGCCGTCGTAGCCGGCCGTCGATCCAGCCGTGGCACAGGGCCTCGTCGAGCGCCTGGTCGTACGTCAGACTGGTGGGCCGGGTCGTGTTCTGCTTGGCGAGGACCAGCCACACCCCTGCCGAGCCGTCGTGGTGCTCGCCGAGCCACTCCCTCCAGGCCCGGGCGTCGGTGACGGTCAGTTCCGGGAGTTCGTCGCTCATCGTCGTGTGCCCCCTGGTGATCCGCCCGCCGTCACCAGGCCGTGCCGGCCGGTTCCCGGAGCGTGTGGTTGATCCGGTTGAAGAAGTTGGTGAGCGCGATGTTGAGGATGATCGCGGACAGCTCGTTCCGGCCGAACTGGGCGGTGACGTCGTCCCAGATGTCGTCGGTCACGCCCGGCGCGCCGTCCTGGATCCGGGTGGCGGCCTCGGTCAGCGCGAGCGCCGCCCGCTCGGACTCACTGGAGAACGGCGCCTCCCGCCAGGCCACCACACCGTGCAGCCGCTCGTCGCTCTCCCCATGCTTCCTCGCCGACGCGACCCCGGCGTACACGCAGGCGCTAAAGCCGTTGATCTGGCCGGCCCGCAGATGGACCAGCTCGAGCACGCGCAGGTCCACGCCACCGGCGTGGACGGCCTTGAACAGGTGCTGGATCGCGGTGGTCACGTCGGGGTTCGCCACGCTCTTCATGCGTGCTTCCATGGGTTGTGCCCCTCGTCTGTCGCGTGCGCCCCCGCCCGGGGCCCGTCATTCCAAGGCACCCCGGCAGCGGTCATCGTCGTCGTGGACTTTCCGGCCGGGAGGTTCTCGGCCGTGCCGGCGACGTTACGGGATGACCCGGTCAGAAACGGTCCTGGTTATCGAGCAGACTGTGAGCCGTGGTCAACACCTCGGCGCGGCTGCTGCGGCTGCTGTCTTTGCTGTCGGCGCGGCCGTCGTGGACGTGCGCGGATCTCGCCGCCCGGCTTCACCGAGCGGACGGTGCGGCGGGACATCGCCCGGCTGCGTGAGCTCGGCTATGGCATCGAATCGGAGATGGGTCCGTGGGGCGGCTATCACCTCGGGCCAGGGGCCGGCATTCCGCCGCTGATCCTTGACGAGGAGGAGGCCCTCGCGGTCGCCGTCGGGTTGCGCACCGCCGCGTTCAGCGGGGTCTCGGGAAGCGACCAGGCGGCCCTGTCGGCGCTGCTGAAACTCCGCCAGGTGCTGCCGGCCGGGATCGCGGCCCGGCTCGGCGAGCTGGACGGCGCGTTCACCCACACCGCGCACCCCGACGACGGCCAGATCTCCCCCGCGCTGCTGCTCGATCTGGCCACCGCGTGCCGGCGCGGCGAACGCACCCGCTTGGCCTACCGCGACGGCGCCGGGACGACGTCCACGCGACACGTGGATCCTTATCGGCTCATCTACACGGGCCGCCGCTGGTATCTGCTCGCCTACGACCTGACGCGGCAGGACTGGCGCACGTTCCGTACGGATCGGATCGTGGACGCCGCCGCCACCGGGCGGGCCGCGGCCCTGCCCGACCCGCCGGATCCGGCGCAGACGGTCGGTACGGGCATCGCGCGGAGGCCCTATCCGGTGCGGGTGACCGTGCGCCTGGCCGTACCGGCCGACGAGGCCCGCAGGCTGGTGCCCGGTGAGCAGGTCGGTGACCGAGCGTGGCATCGCGGAAACCCGTCAGCGACGAGGAGGTGTCTCGCTCGCGCACTGACGGGTTTCCGTTTCGTTCTGGCACTTCTTGGCGCCTTTCGGGGCGTTTTCCGGGAGTTTCCGGCCCTCCAGTCGCGGAAGAGTTCCGCCGCGCGCGGTTCGCCTGCTTGTTCTCCGGCTCCCGCGCAGCGGCGAGACGGCCGGCACGTGGCGGTTGGTGACTCGTCCGCTAACGAGAGGCCATGGAGGCGAGGAGGCGGAGTTTCTCGTCGCTCTCGCTGCCCTGATCGGCGTAGTAGAGCACCAGGAGCAGGTCGTCCACGGGGAGTTTGTCCCGGTGCAGGCGCAGCTCGCCGATGATGGGATGGTTGACGGTGGTGGTGCCGCCGTCGAGGGTGCGGATGTCGTGGCGCGCCCAGAGCGTACGGAAGCGCTCGCTCGACAGGGCGAGCTCGCCCACCAGTTCCACGAACCGCGGGTTGTCGATGTCGTCCCCGGCGTACTTCCTGAAGGCGGCGATGAAGCCTTCCGCGGAGCGTGTCCAGTCCTGCTGGAACGCCTGCTCCTCGGGATCGAGCAGCAGAGACCGCAGCCGGTTGTACCCGGGCTGGAGGCGCGGAGAGAGCGCGACCGCGAGCCGGTTGGAGGCGAGCACGTCGAACGCGCGCCCCTCCACGAAGGCGGGAACCTGCACGCTCGCCAGGAGCTGGTGCAACCGCGCGGGGACGCGTTCGGGCTTCCTGCGCCGCCGGGATTTCGGGCGTGCGGCGGCCAGGCCGAGAAGGTATTCCTGTTCGACCTCGTCGAGATGCAGGACCCGCGCGAGCGATTCGAGCACCTGCGTTGAGGGATTCTTGTCGCGGCCGCGCTCCAGCCGCAGGTAGTAGTCGGCGCTGATGCCCGCGAGCATGGCGACCTCTTCACGGCGGAGCCCGGGTACGCGCCGGTTCGGCCCCGGCGCGAGCCCGGCCTGCTGCGGGGTGACCAGGGCCCGGCGGGCGCGGAGGTAGTCGCCGAGCAGGTTGGCGCGGTCGTCGGTCATGCCCGCCATCGTATTTCGGACTTTTCTGACCAAGGGGGCCCTGACAGGACCCCGGAAGACGGGGGCACTGCCCCCGGCCGGAGCGCGAATCGACACTGAAGACGCCGCGGCGCAGCGCCGACCGGCCTTGCCACCGACCCGCCCTGAGCAGGAGAAATCCATGGACATCACCAACCGCACCGTCTTCATCGCCGGCGCCACGTCGGGAATCGGGCTCGAACTCGCCCGCCGCTTCGCCGCGGCCGGCAGCTCCGTGATCGTCGGCGGCCGGCGAGCGGACCTGCTCGGCCGGCTCGCGGCCGAGGGGTTCGGCACCGTTCCCATCGACGTGACCGACCAGGACAGTGTCGATCGTGCCCGCGACGCGGTGCTCCGCGGTCACCCGGGCCTCGACACGATCGTGACGATGTCGGGGGTCATGATCCCCGAGGACCTGCGCGATCCCGCGCATTTCAGCGTCGCGCAGCAGACGATCGACACCAACCTGCTCGGCACCATCCGCGTCATCGACGCGTTCACCCCGCACCTGGTCGGGCGCGGCGCCGGCGCCGTCATCACGGTCAGCTCGGGCATCGGGTTCCTGCCGTTCCCGCTCATGCCGACGTACGCGGCGTCGAAAGCCGGTGTGCACGCCTACACCGAGGCGTTGCGCGCGCAGCTGGACGGCACGGGCGTCGAGGTGGCCGAGCTGGTTCCCCCGGCCGTCGCCACCACGCCCGAGCAGGCGCGGATCAACCCCCGCGCGCTCGACCTCGCCGCGTTCGCCACCGAGGTGATGGACCTGCTCCAGACCGACCCCACGCCCCACGAGATCCTGGTCAAGGGCGTGCTGATGCACCGGTGGGCCGAGCGCGACGGCACGTACGCCGATCTGGTCGCGCAGCGGTCGAAGGCGCTCGCGACGCTCCCGGGCCGTCGGTAGGCCCCGGACGGTCCCGTACGTCAGGACACGCAGAGGCAGAACTCGTTGCCTTCGGGATCCCGCCAGACCTGCCAGAGATCCTCGTGCATCTCCCCCACCGGGGTGGCCCCGAGCGCGGCGGCGCGGGCGGCCGCGGCGGCGAAGTCGTCGGCGACCAGATCCAGGTGGACGCGGTTCTTCACGGTCTTGGGCTCGCGGACGCGTTGCAGGGCCAGGCCGGGGCCCAGGCTGATCCAGTCGTCCTCGCGGCGGGTGATGTCCCGCTCCAGCAGGCGGCTCCAGAACGCGGCGAGCCCGTCGAGGTCGTTGGCGTCGATGACCACGCCACCCAGGCGAATGCTCATAGCTCCCTCTCGGCGTACGGACCGATCAGGCCGGGCCCGGTTGTCCGGGCCGGGCCGGATCTCGACCATGGCAGAAGGGGGATCTTGCGAGGAAGAGCGAGGGAGCGTGAGCATGACCCCGGTTGTCGTACGCCGTCTCAGTGGCGAGGACTGGCGCACCTGGCGGCTGCTGCGCCTGGCGGCGCTCGCCGACGCGCCCGAAATCTTCCACGGCGACCTGGCCGAGGAACGGGCCTACGACGAGGCCCGATGGCGCGCGTGGACCGAAGACGGCGTCAAGGCGGCCGCGTTCGACGCGGACGGCCCGGTAGGAGTGGCCGCGGGACGCGTGCCGGCGGATCGGGCCGGGGCCGTCGAGCTGTTCGGCATGTGGGTGCGTCCCCGGGCACGGGGTGGGCGGATCGCCGAGCGTCTGGCCCTTGAGGTGGTGGCCTGGGCGCGCGAGGCGGGCCGGTCCCGGGTGGAGTTGTGGGTGATCGCGGGCAACGAGCCCGCCGAACGCGTCTACCGGCGGCTCGGATTCCGCGAGACGGGCGAGTACGCACTCCATCCGCGCGACCCCGACCTGCGCAAATACGTGATGGCCAGAGGCGCCGGCGGCGGGTGACGCCCATCCCCGGCCGCTCGCCGACGGTCGCGCCGATCACGGCACGTACGCTTCGGCCGGTGAAGTGGGTGCGTGCGGCCGGGCCCCCGGTTCGTGATCAGCGGCGGTGACTCGCGCCCGGCGCGCCCGAAATCTTCCACGGCGACCTGGCGTGGGATCTCGACCGGGCCGTGACGGACTACGTCGGCCGGCTGCGGGCGGGCAATCCCCGCTGATCCCCGCCTGCGACCTGCTGATCCTTTCGTAGGGGGAGCCGCGCACGAGGGATAATGCCAGGCATGTACCGGGAGAGGGCCTCGCGGGTGCCGGACGCGGTGCTGTGGTGGAGCACCTCCCCCGGCTCGGCGGCCGGTGAGCGGCGGGTGCTGCCGGACGGGTGCATGGACGTGATCTGGGCGGACGGCGCGCTGCTGGTGGCGGGGCCGGACACCGCCGCGCACGTGGTGACCGACCGGCCCGGCGCCCGCTATGTGGGGCTGCGTTTCGGCCCGGGCACCGGCCCGATGGTCTTCGGGGTCCCGGCGCACGAGCTGCGCGACCAGCGGGTGCCGCTGGCCGACCTGTGGCCGGGCGCCGAGGCGCGGCGGCTGGCGGAGCGGGCCGGGGAGGCCGCCGACGTTCTCGCACGTCTGGGCGCGGTGCTGGAGGAGGAGGCGGCGCGCCGCCTGGGCACGGCGCCCCGCCGCGTCGACGCCGCTCTCGTCGGAGCGGTCGTCGAGGGCGTGCGCGCGGGCCTGCCGGTCGCGCGGATCGCCGCGGACGCGGGTGTCGGCGAACGGCGGTTGCACCGCCGGTGCCTGGACGCGTTCGGGTACGGGCCGCGCACGCTCGGCCGCATCCTGCGGATGAACCGTGCGGTGGACCTGGCCCGCGGGGGCACGCCGCCGGCCGTGGTGGCCGCCGTGACCGGGTACGCCGACCAGGCCCACCTGTCTCGTGAGGTGAGGTCGCTGACCGGCGTGACCCTCGGCGCGCTGATCCGCTGACCACCGGGCCCTCCGGCCCGGTGGAGCCCGTCAGGTGGTGGGCAGGGCGGCGAACAGGTCCACGCCGTTGCCGTCCGGGTCGTGCACGACGGCGTAGCGCTGCCCCCAGAACGCGTCCCACGGTTTGAGGTGTCCTTCGTAGCCGGCCGCGACGAGGTCCTCGTACAGGCGGTCGACCTCCGCGGGGGTGTCGCAGCGGAAGGCGAGGCTGACGCGGGGCCCGCCGCTCGCGGGCGACCAGGAGGAGTCGAAGGACCGGACGGTCTCCGTGGTGTCCCACGCGAGACGCAGCCCGCCGGGAAGGGTCACCTCGACGTGAGGCTCGGTGTCGGCGGAGGGCGGGATGTCCAGCCCGAGCCGGCGGTAGAAGGACAGGGAGGCGGCCATGTCGGTCACGACCAGGCCGATGAGATCGAACGTCGGTGCCATGACGCCCACGCTAGGAGACGGGCGGGCCGGCCGTCTTGAACGTATCGGACACGCGCCGGGGTGGCGCACGCGCGTCGATGCGGCGCGGTGTCACGATGCTTGGTCAGAGGTGACCTCGGCAGGCAGGGGGACGGCGCCGGGGTCGGGGGTTGCGGCGACGTCGTGGTGTGGCCGGGCCAGTGCCGCGGCGATGGCCACCGTGCCTGCGGCGCACACGGCGGCCGCTCCGTGCAGCGCGGCCCGGCGATGACGGCGGCGGAGGTGTCCGGGCCGATCACGGTGAGCCAGGCGTTTCCGCCGGCGAGCAACGCCAAGGAGATCGTGATCAGCACGCGGGTCGGCATGCCCCGGTTCACCAGCCCACCGGCCAGGGGCGGAGCCAGGAGCACCGGTGCGGTCATCAACAGCAGCATCGTTCCGGCGCGCTGCGGGGAGAAGCCGCTCGCACCCACCAGGTACGTGGGCAGGTAGGTCAGCAGCGTCACGAAGCCGAACGCCGCGACCACGGGCACCATGCACAACGCCAGGAATCGGCGGTTCTTCACCAGCGACAGGTCGAGCAGCGGGGCGGAGGCACGCGCCTGAAGGACGACGAAGACCACCAGCAGGCCCACGCCGGCGACCAGCGGCGAGAGCGTACCGGCGCTGGCCCAGCCCCATTCCGGGCCCTGGACCACGCCCAGAACCAACGCGCCCAGGCCGGCGACGAACACCACCGCGCCGGTCACGTTCAGGCGGGGACGCTGCTCGGCACGCGATTCGGCGACGTAACCGACGCCGGCCAGCGCCACAACCGCCAAAGCGGCGTACAGCCCGAAGGTGGCGCGCCAGCCCAGCGCGCCGACCAGCCTGCCCGACAGGGCCGGCCCGACCGCCACTCCGAGCCCGGCGGCGCTGCCGAGCGCCGCGAACGCGCGGGTGCGCCCGCGCCGTCGAAGGTAGTGGCCAAGATCGCACCGCCGCTGGCGAACACCCCGGCCGCACCGATGCCCGACAGGGCGCGGGCCGGGTCCAGCAGGACGATGCCGGGGGCGGCCGCCGAGGCCAGCGAACCGGCGGCGAACAGCCCCGCGCCGGCCAGGAAGATGCGGCGGCGTCCCACCAGGTCGGCCGCTGACCCGGTCACCAGCATGAACGAGGCGAACGTCAGGTTGTAGGCGTTCATGACCCATTGCAGCGGCGCGCCCGCGGTATGCAGGTCCGCGCCGATGCCGGGCGGCGCCACGGCTGCACCGGAGATGGACATCGGCACGTTGATGAAGGCGAGCAGCACCACCGCCAGCGTGATCGACGGCCCGCTCATCGAGGCACTCCGCGTGGCGTTGAACACCACCTTGAGCGCCATGGACCCCGACTGGGATCGCCGCTTCCTGGCCGCCCGCGAGCTGTCGGAAGCCGTCCCCGCGCTGCAGGCGCACAGCCTGGGCTACTGCCACGACACCACCCTGGCCCTGGTCAATGTGGTGAGCGGCCGCGCCGATGTCGACGAGGTGCGCGTCCGGCTGGCCGTAGAGATCTTCGTGGCCGCCTGGCGCACGGCTTCCCTGCGGTGGACGGTGCAGGGCGGCCACGGCGGCCGCGACGCGTTGCTGAACCTAGTGGAGGAGACCTTCGCCAAGGTCCCCGCCGCACTCGCCTGCCCCGCCTGACGATCTCGTGCGACCACGCCGGTGACGTGGGGCTCGGCGAAGGCGGGGCAGGCGGCCGTGCCGGTCACGACCGAGGACCACGGCGGGCGGTGGCCGGACGTGTCGGGACGCCGGCGGGTCAGTGGGAGAAGGGCGTGACGGCCGTGACGGCGGCCACCGGGATCGGCCCGTAGATGTGGGGGAACGCCTCGTCGGCCCCCTCGGGCACCTCCAGCCTGACCGGGCAGCCGAGCCGGTCCTCGTCGATCTCCAGCAGCACCAGGGGCTCGGTGACGTGCCCGTAGTAGCGGCCCGCCACACCGCGCGCCTGGCCGAGGTCGGCCGAAGCGTGGATGAAGCCCTCCTCCTCCAGGGTCCGGCCGAGGGTGGAGACGCGGTATTCGCCCGCCGGGACGGCCGCGTCCCAGTCGGCGGCCAGCGCGAGATGGAAGATCATGAGCCGACCCTAGCGGGCGGGGCCAGCGCGGCCAGCGCCCGGGCCACCGCCTCCCGTGCCCGCTGCCTGCCGTCGGGGCGGGCCTCGACGACCTCCTCCACCCACAGTCCCGACAGCAGCCCGGCGACGAAACGCACCTCCCCGGGCCCGCAGGGGTAGCCGGCGCCGCCCAGCACCGCGGCGACGATGTCGTCGCAGCCGTCGGTCCAGGCGCGGGCGATGGCCTGCAGCGCCGGGTCGCGGCCCGCCTGCAGGTACAGCTCCCACAGGCCGAGCTGGCGCAGCCGGTCGGAGGCGTACACGCCGGTGAGCGTCTCGGCGACCGCGAGCGGCGTACGGCCGGCGAGGTGGTCCACCGCCGCCCGCATGCGGGCCAGTTCGCGCTCGACCAGCAGGGCGAACGCCTCGGCCAGCAACTGGTCGCGGCTGGTGAAGTAGTAGGAGGTGGCGGCGAGGGGCAGCCCGGCCCGGCGGGCGACGGCCCGGTGCGTCACGGCGGCGAACCCGCCGTCGCCGAGCAGGTCGACGGCGGCGTCCAGCAGCGCCTCCCTGCGGCGTACGGCACGCTCCTGCGGGCGCCGCGGCTGGGACGAGACGGGCGCGACGGCCCGCGCGGCGACGCCGCGTGAGCGGGCCGCCGCCGGGACGGGTGCGGGCCGGTCCTGATCGGGCACGCCGTGTTCCTCCCCTGGATCGTCGGGGCTCCCCGCGGGCCGGGGATCCGTAGGGATCACGCTTAGCGGGCACGCGCCGCCGGGTCAAACGACCGGCGCCGATCGATCAGTGGGCGCCGGCGAGGTTGAGGACGGCGACCCCGGCGATGATCAGGGCGATGCCGGCCGCCTTCACGAGGTTCATGTTCTCGCCGAGGAACAACGCGCCGATCAGCGCGATCGCCGCGGTCCCGGTGCCCGCCCACACCGCGTACGCGATGCCGACGGGCATGCGGAGCTTGAGCGCCCAGGCCAGCAGCAGGAACGAGGCGATGTAGCCGGCGGCGACCACGATGGTCCAGCCCCAGCGGGTCAGGCCGTCGCTGAGTTTGAGCGCGGAGGTGGCCAGGACCTCCGAGGCGATCGCGCCGACGAGCAGGAGCCAGGCCATGGGAACCCCATTGATAAAAACGGTACGCTTGTCCCAATTTTACGCTCCATGGCGCGGCAAAGCCATGGGCGGGCCGACCAGGGGCTCCAGGCTTGTCGGCCCGATCCCGCTGCTGCTGTCGTTCGTGCTGTTCCCCGCCGCTGTCGGGATCGCGATCGTGCGGCACGGGCTGCTCGACATCCGGCTCGTGCTCTCACGCGCCCTGCTGTACGGCCTGGCGGTGTCGGCCGTGATCGCCGCCTATGCCGGGATCGTCACCGGACTGTCGCTGCTGGTGCCCGCCAACGCCGATCGCGGCGTGTCGATCGCGGCGGCCATCGTGGTGGCGATCGTGGTGGCGATCGGATCCACACCGGTACGGCCGGCCTTCCAGCGCCTGATCGACCGGGCCCTGTACGGGCTGCGTTCCGAACCGTGGACGGCCGCGGCCAGCATCGGCGAGCGGCTGCAGCACGACGACGACCTCGCCGCAGCGCTCGACAGAACCCGTACCGCGCCGCGGCTGCCCTGGCTGGCCCTGCACGGGCTGCCCGAGCCGGTCCCCTCGGGAACACCCGCCGCCGAGCACGCCGAGCTGCCCCTGCTGTACGGCGGCCAGACCGTCGGCACCCTGGTGGTCGGGTTACGCGCGGGCGAGCACGCCCTGCACGCCGCCGACCGCCGTGCTCTCGACCTGGTCGCGACCCCACTGGCGGTCGCCCTGCACGCCACCATGCTCAGCCGGCAGGTCTCGCAAGCCCGAACCGCCGTGGTGGAGGCGACAGCGGCCGAACGAGTCCGGCTCCAGCGCGAGCTGCATGACGGCCTGGGGCCCGACCTGACCATCACCGTGCGCGACGACGGCACCCCGGCGTCGTCGTGGCAGCCCGGCGTCGGCCTGCGCTCGCTCGTCGAACGGGCCGAGGAGGTAGGCGGCCGGGCCAGCGCGGGGCCCACGCCGTACGGCTGGCAGGTCAGGGCCACGCTCCCGCTGTAGCTCACGTCACTGTGCCTGATTGCCGCCCTACGCCACCGCCACCCGGATCTGCTGGGCTTCCCAAGCCGGCTGGACCAAGGCGGCGCCGAAGCCATCGCCACACTCCTCGAAGGCTGACCCCTCCGCGGCCCCGGGCGCCGCGCCGCGCCGACCGCCACGCCCGACCGCCTCGCCAGGCCGCCGTGCTCCAAGCGCCGAGCTTCGACCACCCCCGCCGGCCCCGGCCGTCGCGGGGCCTGCACGGGCGGGGCGCGTGCGGGCGTGGACACTTGGCGTGAGCGTCGAATGCGTGTTCTACTGAACCTCATGCGTCGCGACGCCACTTCCCGTGCGGAGGACCAGCCCGCTGCGCGGCCACGCGGGCAGCAGCAGACGGTGCAGGAACCCGGGCAGCCCATGCGACAACCCGCACCGTCCGAACAGCACCAGACCCGGCACCCTGCGCAGCCCAGTCCCCGGCCTGGACAGTCGAGACGGTCCGCGCAGGCCGGGCAGCCTGAGCAGCAGTCGCTCGTCGTCGAGGGGCCCGCACGCCCGCGCATCGAGCGGCAGGCCGTCACCCGCGTCTTCGACGGCATCACCTGCTATGAGGTGCCGGCACGCGTGGCGATCGAGCGGGTCCCCGAGGCGGCCGAGCTGCCCTTCATGTACGGCGCGAGCCCCTATCGCGGCTGCGAGTCGGGCTGCGGCTACTGCACCGCCCGGCGCGGCCACCGCTACCTGGGGCTGGATCCGGGCCGCGACTTCTCCACGAAGATCGTCGTCAAGACCGACCTGGCCCGGCGGTTGCGGCGCGAGCTGGGCTCCCCGCGCTGGAGCGGCGAGCCGGTCGCGCTGGGTCTCACCGGCGACTGCTACCAGCCGGCCGAGGAGATCTACCACCTGATGCCCGGCGTCATCCGGGCCCTCGCCGACGCGGCCAACCCGTTCACCGTGCTCACCAAGAGCCCCCTCGTCCTGCGTGATCTCGACCTGTTACGCGACGCCGCGAAGGTGACCCAGGTCGGCGCCCTGGTGTCGGTCGGCTTCGTCGACGACCGCCTGCGGCGCGCCGTCGAGCCGGGGGCCGCGACACCGCAGCGGCGCCTGGAGATCTGCGCGACGCTGAACGACGCAGGCATCCCCTGCGGTGTGCTGATGGCGCCGATCCTGCCGCTCATCACCGACTCCACCGATCACCTCATGGCGACCGTACGGCGGGCGGCCGAGGCGGGCGCGGTCAGCGTGACGCCCGTCGTGCTGCGCCTGCCCGCGGGCGCGCGGGAGTGGTACATGGGGTGGCTGGAGCGTGAGCACCCCGGTCTCGTGCCGCGTTACCAGGCGCTGTACGGCAAGGGCCAGGTCGCCGAGGACGGCTACCGGCGGCGGATCGCCGAGCAGGTGCGCGTCCTCGCCGAGACCTACGGCATCGGCAGGGACGCCCGGCGGTGGCGGCGGCGCCGGTCCCCCGCCCGCCAGCTCGCCCTCGTCTGACTCCCCAGGCGGCCCGGGCCACCGGTCCCGTACCGCCCGGGGCCGTGGCAGCACCAGGCCGTGGCAGCACCAGGCCGTGGCAGCACCAGGCCGTGGCAGGACCGGGCCGTTCAAGCGACGGGACGGACGACGCGTTGTGGACGACCCGTTGTGGACGGCGTCGGAAATCGGCACGCTTGCCCGCATCGCCCCGGCCCGCGGTCAGAGCGTCCCGGCCGTGGCGTTTTTCATCCGCTTCGTGCCGGACGTAGAGGACGGTGGCTGTCCTCCACGCGGGGCAGGCTGACGCCGTGAGCACACCACGACCGTTTCGCATCGACATCCCGCAGGCCGATCTCGACGACCTGGCCGGTCGTCTGGCCCGCACTCGCTGGCCCGACGAGCTTCCCGGCGTCGGCTGGTCCTACGGGGTGAACAAGGACTACCTCATGGGGCTGGTCGACCACTGGCGCACCGGTTATGACTGGCGCGAGCACGAGGCCCGCCTCAACGAGGTGCCGCAGTTCACCACCGAGATCGACGGCCAGAACGTCCACTTCCTGCACGTACGCTCCCCCGAGCCCGGCGCCACCCCGCTGATCGTCACGCACGGCTGGCCGAGCACGGTGTACGACTTCCTGGACATCCTCGGGCCGCTGACCGACCCCCGGGCGTACGGCGGGGATCCGGCGGACGCCTTCCACGTCGTCGCGCCCTCGGTGCCGGGTTTCGCGTTCTCCGGGCCGACCCGTGAGACCGGCTGGGGGGCCGCCCGCGTCGCCCGGGCCTGGGCCGAGCTCATGCGGCGCCTGGGATACGAGCGGTACGGCGCTCAAGGGGGCGACTTCGGCAGCATCGTCTCCCCCGAGCTCGGCCGGATCGCGCCGGAGCGCGTGATCGGCGTGCACGTCAACGCGCTGGCCACCGCCTCGACACCGATCGGCCCCGGCGAGCTGGACAGGCTCACCGATGACGAGCGCGAGCAGGCCAGGTCGAACCAGGCGTGGTGGTACGGCCGCTCCGGCTACGCCACCCAGATGTCCACCCGGCCGCAGACCCTGGCGTACGCGCTCAACGACTCCCCGGCCGGCCAGCTCGCCTGGAACCTGGAGTGGTTCGTCGACTGGGATCCCACCCGCACCGAGCGAACCCCCGTCGACCGCGACACCATCCTGACCAACGTCACGATCTTCTGGCTGACCGCCACGGCGGGGTCGGCCGCGCGGATGTACCTGGAGACCGCGTCGGAGGCGTGGGGCCGGCGGCCCGCGCCCCCGCCGGTGCCGACGGGAGTGGCGAACTTCCTCGGCGACCGGGCGATCCGCGGGCTGGCCGAGCTGTCCAACACCGTCGTCCACTGGTCGCGGTTCCCCCGCGGCGGGCACTTCGCCTCACTGCAGGCACCGGACCTCCTGGTCGCCGACATCCGGGACTTCTTCCGGAAACTCAAGGCCCGGTAGGCGGCAGGCGGGTACGGCCGCGCGCGCCGCGGACACCTTGCGGCCCGAAGACACACAGCGCAGCGAAGACACAGCGCAGCGAGGACACACAGCGCAGCCGGACGACGCCGCGCAGCCGGAAGACACAGCGCACGTGGAGCCGATCTCCGGTGGGGGCTCACTCCGGCTGCGGCAGGTCGATGGCCGCGAGCTTGGCCGGGTCGGCCACGATCGCGATGTCGGTGATCCGGCCGCCGGTGATGGTGAACGCCATGACCGACAGCGGGGCGCCGTCCTCGCGCCATGCCACGTACCCGGGGAGGCCGTTGACGAGCACCGCCCGGCCTCGCACGGCCAGGCCTGCGGCCATGCGGCTCTGCGCGCCGGCGGCGACCTCGGTGGCGCCGAGGACGACGACCACACCGTGAGAGAGATCGGCGGTCAGCTTCACCTCGGGGTCGAGCACCCGCAGCAACCCCTCGAAGTCGCCGTCGCGCGCCGCCGCGAGGAACGCCTGGACCACCTCGCGCTGCTCTCGTCCGCCGGCAGCCGGATGCTCGGCCGTCTGCACCTTCCTGCGGGCGCGGCTGGCGAGCATCTTGGCGGCGGCGGTGGACCTGCCGAGGATCTTGCCGATCTCGTCGAACGAGACCGCGAACAGGTCGTGCAGCACGAACGCCAGCCGCTCGCTCGGCCCGAGCGACTCCAGGACGACGAGGAGCGCCAGCCCGACCGAGTCGGCGAGCGCCACGTCGTCGTCGGGCGCCGGGCCGGCGTCGACCGTCACGACGAGCGCGGGCAGCCGGTCGTCGTAGGACGCCTCGGGCCGGGCCTGACGCGACCGCAGGACGTCGAGGCTGATCCGGCCGACCACGGTGGTCAGCCAGCCGGCGACGTTGTGGATGGTCGCCGTGTCCTGGCGGGACAACCGCAGCCAGGCCTCCTGGACCACGTCTTCGGCGTCGGCGTGCGACCCGAGCATGCGATAGGCGACCGCGCGCAGCCGGTCGCGCTGGGCTTCGAACGCCTCGGTCACCGGGTCCGCGGGGCTGGTGTCGGACATGTTGTTACCTCCCTCGGATCTGCTCCGTCATGGGGATGACGGGCCCGGACGGGCCGAGGTAACCGACGAAGGAGCACCACCGATGGAAGCACGCATGAAGAGCCCGGCGAACCCCGACGTGACCACCGCGATCCAGCACCTGTTCAAGGCCGTCCACTCCAGCGGCGTGGACCCGCGCGTCCTCGAACTGGTTCACCTGCGGGCCGGCCAGATCAACGGCTGCAGCGCCTGCGTGTTCGCCGGGGTCGCGTCGGCCAAGAAGCACGGGGAGACCGACGAGCGGCTGCACAACGTGGTCGCCTGGCGCGAGGCGCCGTTCTTCACCGAGGCCGAGCGGGCGGCGCTCGCGCTGACCGAGGCCGCCACCCGGATCCAGGACGGCGCGCCGGGCGTGACCGACGAGATCTGGGACGACGCTACCGCCCACTTCGACGAGAGTGAGCTGTCGGCGATCATCTTGAACATCGCGCTCACCAACTTCTTCAACCGGATCAACCGTACGGTCCGGGAGCCGGCCGGCAAGGCCTGGTGACGCCGGGCGGAGACGCCGCTGCGGCGCGAACCCGAGGTCGCGGCGCCGCCGTCCGGACAGCTTGCATCCTGCGCGCAAGTAACTTATAAATGAAGTAGAAGGTTTCCTCCTATGGGAGTAACAAGAAGGAGGTTGCGATGCTGCTCACGTCGATCGACCCCTTCGTCCAGGAGTTCGAGCGGCAGTTCGACCGCATCGCCCGCTCCGCGTTCGGTGCGACCGACGGCGGCGGGGGTGTGATGCCCCTGGACGGCGTCCGCCGCAAGGATGACGTCGTGCTCCGGTTCGACCTTCCGGGCGTCGATCCCGACAGCATCGACGTCACCGTCGACCGCGGCGTGCTGACCGTCAGCGCCCGCCGCGAGGAGGAGCTCGGCGACGACGACCGGGTGTTCGTCAGGGAGCGCACGATGGGGCAGTTCACCCGCCGCGTCTACCTGCCGGAGCACCTGGACAGCGAGCGGATCGAGGCCGGCTACCACAACGGAGTCCTGACGCTGCGGATCCCGGTCCTGGAGCAGGCCAAGCCGCGCAAGATCGAGATCAGGAGCGGGGAGCGCAGGGCCATCAAGGCCTGAGCACCCGACCACCCGCGGGCCGGCGTCCTTGGTACGCCGGCCCGCCGCCGTACCCGGAGGTGATGATGCCCCGCCTGCCCATCGACGACGAGCACGCGCCTCTGTATTCGGTCGGCCAGGTCGCCGAGATGCTCGACGTCCAGCAGGCGTTCCTGCGCCGGCTGGACGAGTTCGCGGTGGTCCGGCCCCGCCGGTCGGCCGGCGGGCAGCGGCGCTACTCCCGCCACGACATCGGACAGGTGCGCTACGTGGTGGGCCTCGTCACCGAGGGCATGACCCTCGCGTCCATCCGCCGCATCCTCGAACTGGAGCGGGAGGTCGCGCGCCTCACCGGCGAGCTGGAGGCGGCCCTGCGCCGCCTGTCCGAGCTCGGCGGATGAGGCGCCGAGCGGTTCAAGCCGAGGGGTTCCGCCGATGGGCTCACGCCGAGGGGTTTAATCGGTCGACATCGGTCGCCGGGCCTCGCTAGCGTCCCGCCATGGTTGCTTTCACCGACGCCGACCTCGACCGTTTCGTCACCGAGGGCTTCCTCAAGATCGAGCAGGCGTTCCCGCGCGAGACCGGCGACCGGATCAGAGACCTGCTGTGGCGGCAGATCGGGCTGTCCCCCGACCGGCCGGAAGACTGGACGAAGCCGGTGGTGTGGGCCGCCCCCGACCCCGCGGGGCGGGGCCCGTTCGGAGAGGCGATGCGCGCCCCGGCACTCGCCGAGGCGCTGGACCTCGTGGCGGGCAAGGACGGATGGGCGCCGCGCGGCACCATCGGCAACACGCCGGTGCGCTTCCCCCACCCCGACGACGCCGGGGACACCGGCTGGCACATCGACCAGAACGACCCCGGACCGGACGGCGCCTGGGGGAAGGTCGTTCTCGCGTCCCGCACGATGCTCGTGCTGGCGCTGCTGTCGGAGGTCGGTCCCGGCGACGCGCCCACCCGCATCAGGGTCGGCTCCCATCTCGACACGGTCCGCGTCCTGGAACCGTACGGCGAGCAGGGGCTGGAGTTCTTCGCCTCCGGCCCGGTGCTGGACGAGGCGAGCGCGCACCGCCCCGAGGCACTCGCCACGGGACTGCCCGGCGATGTCTACCTGTGCCATCCGCACCTCGTCCACGCCGCTCAGCCTCATCACGGCACCCGGCCGCGCTTCATGTCCCAGATGCCGTTCTTCCTGGCCGAGCCGCTGACCGCCGGCGACGCCACCCCTCTCGCCCGGGCCGTACGGCTCGGCCTCGGCGGCTGACCGGCCGCGACGGCCCGGCCCGCCGATGCGATGCCGGCCGGGCAGACCCACACCGGCCGGGCGGGGTCGCCGCAGGACATCGCCGAGACCGTGCACTGGCTCGCCTCGCCAGGTCACGCGAACGCCGCGAGCAGCTTTCCGATCTGCTGCGCGAGCTGCTCGCCGGACTCGGCGGCCCGAGCCTGACCGGGCAGGTTGGGGGGCCGACCCCGCACCAGTTCCTGCGGTGAGATGATCCCGGAGGTCGTCGAGCGGGCCATCGTGAGCGGCGGGAGTCAGTCCGAGTGGATCTGTTCGTGGACCTCTTTGAGAGTGCCTCCCGCGAGGATCGCCTCGATCCCCTTGGCGAAGTTGGGGCACTCGAAGATCTTCTCGTGCGGGCAGGCCAGGCCGTGGGCGATGGCGGTGCGTGCCACCTGCGCCCGGGCGATCCGCTGGTCCAGCTCGGCGAGCTTGCGTTCGTACAGTTCCCGCCAGCCGTCGTCGTCCAGGGAACGGGAGTCGACGAACGCCTTGGCCTCCCGCAGGGTGAACCCGACGTCCTGCAGCATCAGGATGAGGCCGACCAGCCCGACCGCCGAGGGCGGGTAGCGCCGCTGCCCCGAGACCCGGGCGGGCGGCGGCAGCAGGCCGAGCTCCTCCCAGTAGCGCAGCGCGGAGGTGGCGACGCCCGTGCGGCGCGCCAGCTCGCCGATCGTCAACTGCTCGTCCATTGACTTCAAGCGTACTTGAAGCCGTTGACTGGCGGGCATGCGGACAACAGGGACATCTTTCAAGCAACGCGTGATCGGATATCTGGTGGGCCAGGCGCATCGCCCGAGGGGCGTCGTCGGGTGGGCGAACGGGTGGCTGTTCGCCCTTCGCCCCTCCAACCGCAAGCGCAACGTCTGGGCGGTGGCGTTGCTGGACGTGCGGCCCACCGACCGGGTGCTGGAGATCGGCTTCGGCCCCGGCATCGCCATCGCCGCGTTCGCCGCCCGCGCCGTGCGGGGCCAGGTCTTCGGCGTGGACCACTCGCAGGCCATGGTGCGGCAGGCGGCCCGCCGCAACGCCGCCGCCATCCGCGCCGGCCGCGTGCACCTCACGCAGGCATCCGTGGCGGAGTTGCCGAGCTTCGGCGACCCGCTGGACGCGATCCTCGCGGTCAACTCGGTGGGGTTCTGGCCCGAGCCGGTGGAGCGGCTCGGCGAGCTGCGCCGCCTGCTCCGCCCCGGAGGGCGCATCGCGCTCGTCAGCCAGCCCCGCTGTCCCGGCGCCACCCGGGACACCACGGCCCGGGCCGCGCAGGAGCTGGGGGGCCTGCTCACCCGGGCCGGGTTCACCCGTCCGCGGGTCGAGACCCTCGACCTCGACCCGCCCGCCGCGTGTGTGCTCGCCGTCAATCCGGCCGGCGGGCCGTCATGACCGGTCCCCACGTGAGCCGGCGGGCTCGCCGAACCAGCGGCGGAGGTGGACGTCCAGGTCCCGCTGGTCGTCGCCGATCCAGGCGACGTGGCCGTCGGGCCGGAGCAGGACACCCGGAACGTCCAGCGCCGCCGCAGGATCGGCGAGGTGGTCGACCCGGTCCGGCCAGCCGCCGGCGGTCAGGCGTCCGGTGCGGTCCAGCAGCAGGCCGCGCCCGCGACGCAGCAGGTCGTAGAGGCGGCCCTGTTTCACCTCGATGTCGGGCAGACGGCGGCCGAGCAGGCCGGGGCCCTCGCCGAAGTCGTAGCGGACGCCGATCGCGGTGATCTTCTCGATGAGATATCGGTTCACCTCCTCGAAGTCCATCAGCTCGGTGAGCAGCCTGCGTACGGCCTGCGCGCCCGGCTCGGGGGACATCAGTTCCCGCTGGGCGCGGGTGTTGTCCAGCACGTCCGCGGCGACCGGGCGGCGTTCGGCCTGGTAGGTGTCGAGCAGGGTGTCCGGCGCCCAGCCGCGGACCTGCGCGGCCAGTTTCCAGCCGAGGTTCACCGCGTCCTGGACGCCGAGGTTGAGGCCCTGCCCGCCGATGGGCGGATGGATGTGCGCCGCGTCGCCGGCCAGCAGCACCCGCCCGGCCCGATAACGCTCGGCCAGCCGGGTGGCGTCGCCGAAGCGGGACAGCCAGCGCGGGGAGTGCACGCCGAAGTCGGTTCCGGCGATGGCGCGCAGCGCCTGCCGGAAATCCTCGAGGGTGGGCGGTTCCGCCCGGTCACCGGTTCCCAGGGCGGGGACGAGGACGCTGTAGACACCACCGCCGAACGGCCTGAGCCAGAACGACCTCGGGGTCTCGCGGATGCCGGCCATCGTGGCGGTGATCTCCTCCTGCGGCACCCCCACGTGCATCTCGCCCATCAGCGTCTCGTTCCGCGAGGGTTCGCCGGGGAAGCCGACGCCGAGCAGTTTGCGCACCGTGCTGCGCGCGCCGTCACAGCCGACGAGATAGCGCGAGCGCAGCCGTAGCCCGTCGGACAGCTCGACGGTCACGCCCTCGTCGTCCTGCTCGAAACCGGCCACCGCACAGCCGCGCCGGACCTGCGCGCCCAGCTCGGTCGCGTGTTCTTCGAGCAGGCGCTCGATGACCGGCTGCGGGATGCCCAGCAGATAGGCGTGCGCGGAGTCCAGGCCCGTGGGCGCGGGTTTGTCGATGGCGGCGAAGAAGCCGCCTGCCGGGCGCCGTCGCCCGTGCGGGAGGATCCGCTCCAGCAGTCCGCGCATGGCCATCAGCTCGATGCTGCGGATGTGCAGGCCGACGATGCGGACGAACGACTTGGGCTCTGTCTCCTTGTCCACGACGAGCACCCGCACGTCGTGGAGCCGCAGCTCGGCGGCCAGCATCGCGCCGGTCGGCCCGCACCCGGCGATGACCACGTCGTACGCGGGCGCGTGATCGGCATCGGAGGCGGGAGACGGGTCGCCGGTGAATGAAGTACGCATAGGTGGTGCCTTTCGGGAGTGCCTCGGCGCTCCCGGCGACACCTACGTCGATCGCCCGGCCGTGACGGGAAGGGGGAGCACCCACATCGATACAGCGTTCATGGGTCTCACCTCCTCGGGCGGTGTCACGGTCGACGGCACGCTACAAGCCCGATCACGATCTCGTCCAATCCTTTTCCCCGCCCTCTGATCACGACCCGGCCGCGGCGGCCCGCCGCTCCCGGTGATCGGAGATGGGCCGGGCGGCACGGGTAGTAATCTGCCTTCATGTTCCACCGCAAACCCATCGAAGAGCGCATCGCCGAGCGCGTGGCGAAGCGGCCTCCGTTGAAGGAGGGCAAGCACTTCGAGCACCGCCCCGCGCTGATCGTGTTCTGCGTGGTCATCGCGCTCGTCGCGCTGAAGATCGTGGGCGCCTTCGCCCTCATGAAGTGGGGCGTGCAGTAGGACCCCGGCCGCCCCTCAGGCCGTGCGCCGTACGCCGGCCTGCTGGGGCAGCAGCGCGTCGCCGAGCATCCGCCAGTGCGGCATCGCGGATTTCCCCGGCTCGACGCCGATGACCTGGATCGCGACGTGGTCGGCTCCGGCGTCGCGGTGGGCGCCGAGCTTGGTCACGATCGTGTCGAGGTCCCCCCAGAACACCAGGTCGTCCACGAGGCGGTCGCTGCCGCCGCCGGTGAAGTCCTCGTCCGTGTAGCCCAGCCGCCGGAATTTGGCGATGTTGTACGGTGTGTTCAGGTAGCGGTGGAGGTGCTCGCGCGCGGTCGCGCGGGCCCGTGCGGGATCGGATTCGAACAGCACCGCGTGCTCGACGCCCAGGAACGCGTCCGGCCCGAGAATCTCCCGTGCCCGGGCGGTGTGCGCCACCGTGACGTGGTAGGTGAGGGCGCCGGCGGAGCGCTCACGGGCCAGCTCGAGCATCTTGGGCCCGTACGCCGCCAGGATGCGGCGCATCGGCGTGCGCGGCAGCGGGTTGGGCGTCGTCAGCGCGTCCATCTCGTCGAGATATCCGGCCATCGCCGCGAGCGGCGTGGTCCCCGGCCGTGGCACGCCGCCGAATCCCAGGCCGAGCACGTGCCGTCCGGGGTAGGCGTCGGCCAGGAGCAGCGCGGCGCCGTACGCCCGCGGGGCCTCGCGCGACCAGATCTGCGCGATGCCGTTGATCACGGTGATCCGCCGGGTGCAGGACAGCAGATAAGCGGCGTGTGTGAACGCCTCACGCCCCACCAGCTCCGGGATCCAGAACGCGGGCCATCCTCGATCCTCCAGTTCCTGGACCGACTCGCGAATCAGCGCGGCGGGCTGATGCTCGAAGTCGAAGGTGTAGATGCCGAACCCGCCTAGGTCCAGGCCGCCGAGGTCGCCCATCGGTGATCTCCTCACGCTCGCCTCATATCAACATATCGAAGTATCGCAGATCTTCGATATGAAGGTCCACGCTAGGGCCACGCCATCCGGCGTCACGGTTTCTAGAGGGTCTCTCCGAGCGTGGCGACGAGCCGGGCGATGCGCTGCTCGTCGCGCTTGTAGTGGGTCCACTTGCCGACCCGCGTGGCCTTCACCAGGCCCGCCCGCTGCAGCTCGGCCATGTAGGCCGACACCGTCGACTGCGCGAGACCCGTCCTGGCCTGGATGTGGCTCACGCACACCCCGACCTCGGCCGGGTCGGCGATCGCCTCCTCCAGCGGGAAGTGCCGCTCGGGCTCACGCAGCCACATCAGCAGCTGCAACCGCATCGGGTTCGACAGCGCACGCAACGCCTCCACCAGCCCGGGATCCGGCAATGCCACGGTCTCCGCCATGAACCCAGGCTACCGCCCACCCACCGAGGTATCGGGATTCCTCGATGCAAGCGAGGGCATCACGATTCGAGGGCGCTACCCTGCTGCCACTTGCTGAACGGCATCTGCCAGAAGCCCCAGCCGTTGTTCCACTCCAGGATCCGGTTCGTACCGACGATCTTGACGACGTCGCCCCGGTGGAAGTTGTCGTAGAACCACTTGGCCTGGGAGGGGCTGGCGTTGATGCACCCGTGGCTCACGTTGGCCCGGCCCTGCGAGCCCACCGACCAGGGCGCGCTGTGCACGTACTCGCCGCTGTTGGAGATGCGCACCGCGTGGTTGACGACCTCCTTGTAGTAGCCGGGGTCGCCCTCCTTCTTGCCCGGGGAGATCATCGTGACCGGGTTGCCGCGTTCCATGGTCAGGTGGATGCCGCTGGTGGTTGTGTACTCGCGGGTGGTCGCCATGCCGGCGCTGATCTTCATGGTCTGCACGACCTTGCCGTCGCGCCGGACCACCATCATGTGGGTCTTGGTGCTGACCGAGCTGATCCAGGCGGCGCCGATCTTGATGGTGGTGCTGTGG
This sequence comes from Microbispora hainanensis, assembly GCF_036186745.1. Classification (NCBI taxonomy): domain Bacteria; kingdom Bacillati; phylum Actinomycetota; class Actinomycetes; order Streptosporangiales; family Streptosporangiaceae; genus Microbispora; species Microbispora hainanensis. Next base: position 6,358,913 of record NZ_CP108086.1, read on the forward strand.
TCCTCCATGCCGTACGTGTCCGGCCCGGCCTTCACACCGGTCAGGTGCGCGGTGAACTTGACCTTCTGGTGCGCGGGCCAGTATTTGGCGGTGCGGTAGATGACGTACCTGTCGTCGATCCACCGCCAGGCGCCCTTGACCGGCTTCTCCGCGTCCACCTCCAGGGCCTGCTCCACGGCGGCCTTGTCCTGCACCGGCGCGTTGAACCTGACCATGATCGGCATGCCGACGCCGACGGTCTCCCCCTTGATGCCGGGGGTGACGTCCACGACCTCCAGCCCGACCTTGGGTTTGAGCGTGGTGAAGCGGCTGGTCGCGGTCGCCGGGCCGCCCTCGCCGGTGGCCTTGGCCGAGACCGTGTATTTGGCGGAGGGCTTCAGCGGTTCCTTGGAGGTCCACTTGGTGTGCGTGGAGTCGAACTCGCCGTCGAGCGTCTTGCCGCCCGCCCTGACGGTGACCTCCTCCAGCTCGCCGTCCGAGGCAGTGACGACCACGGTCTTGTCGGGGCGCACCTTCGCGCTGCCCGTCGCCGGGCTGATCGTGATTTTCGGGGCCGGGATGGCGGGCGCGGCGTCGCCGGAGTTCCCGCCCGTCGAGTCCGGCGTGCTGGATCCACCGGAGCATGCCGACAGAGATGCGGCCAAGACCACGGCGACTCCGGCGATCGGCCACCTCGAACGACTTCCAGTGCTCAGCACAACTACTCCCCCATGAGCGCGAAGGGCACCATAAGACCTTATTCGGGGTTGCCTCCTATGTTGGCATTTTCTCCGGTGCTTAGGTCACATTTCGGTCGCTGTTCACTGTGCCCGTCCCAAGAAACGGTAAGGTGCGCGTCAAGTCTGATCAAGCGGCGGGTCATGCGCCCGTCGTGGCGAGGACCTGCACGTCCTCGTACGAGGGAAAGCCCGTGGGGATCCGCTCACCCGTGGCGACCGCCCGGGCGGTCTCGGCCACCGCATGCAGTGCGGCCCGCAGCAACAGCGATCCGGTGCTGATCCGGCGCACGCCGAGCGCGGCCAGACCCGCGACGGTGTGACGGCCGGGCAGGAACAGCACGTTGAGCGGCAGGTCGACCGCCTCCACCAGCGCCCGGATGTCGTCGCCGCCGGCGACCCCGGGGACGAACACCCCGTCGGCCCCGGCCTCGGCGAAGGCCCGCAGCCGTCCGACGGTCGCGGCCAGGTCCCCGGCGCCCAGCCAGTAGGTGTCGGTGCGGGCGTTGACGAACAGCCCCGGCGCCTTCGTCTTGACCGCCGCGATCGTCTCGCACCGCTCGCCGAGGTCCGCCAGCGTCCCGTCCGGCCGGCCGTCCTCGATGTTGACGCCGGCCACGCCGAGCCCGGCCAGCTCGGCGGTGATCTCGGCCACCCCTTCCGGCGTGTCCGCGAAGCCGCCCTCGATGTCCACCGACACCGGGCACGGCAGCCCGGCCAGCCGCCGGGCCAGCGCCAGCGTCTCCGCCGCGGTGGCGCCGGTCGCGTCGGGCTTGCCCGCGGCCGCGGCGACACCGAGGCTCGTGGTCCCGATCGCGGCGAACCCGGCGGCGGCCATGACCGCCGCCGAGGCGTGATCCCACGCGTTGGGCAGCACCAGCGGCTGGTTCGCGTGGTGAAGGGCACGGAAGGTTTCGGCGTGGGTGCTCATCGGGGTCCTTTCACGGTGGCGGCGCTCTCCAGGTGGAGGCAGGCGGGGACGCGCAGGTTCGGCGACGGCTCGTAGGGGATCTCGGGGTCGGCGAGGCGGTGCGCGAGAGCGGCCTCCACGACGCCCGCCGCCAGGGCGAGCGCGGCCCCCTCCCCCGGGCAGGGCCGGATCCCGCTGCCGAACCCCAGATGCCCGCCGCCCCGACCATCCGAGTCGACACGGCCGGCGTCGACACGGGCGGGATCGAAACGGGCGGGATCGAAACGGTGCGGGTCGGGGAAGACCTCGGGGTCGCGGTTGGCCGCCGCCAGGTCCAGCACGACGACGGCACCCGCAGGCACGAGGACTCCTCCGGCCGTGGCGTCCTCGGCCGCCACCCGGCGCGTGAGCCGTACAGGCGGGTCCCATCGGAGGGTCTCGGTGAGCAGCGCCTCGACCGGCCACCGTACGGACAGGTCGGCGGGCAGGCGGGTCACGACGGCGAGGGTGTTGCCCACCAGGCCGGCGGTGGCGTCGCACGCCTGGATCAGCGCCGCCGCCACCGCGGCCAGCAGGCCGGGGTCCGGCTGTCGCCCGTCGCCCAGCCCGTCGCCCAGCGCGCCGGCCAGCACGGCCACCGCCGCGTTGTCAGGAGACACAGCCCCGGGAGACGCGGCCCCGGGAGACGCAGCCTCAGGAGACGCGGCGCCGGTCGTCGTACTGGGCGCGGGAGGGAGGTGGTAGGCGGCGGCCATGGCCGTCACCGCCTCGGCCACCTCCTCCCGCCGGCCCTGCGGTACACCGAGCGCGGTGGCGAGGACGCCGACCGGGACGCGGCGGGCGATCCTCGCCATCACGTCCACCCGGGCGCCGCCCGCCAGTTCGGCCACGGCCCGCTCGCGGGCCTCGCGGCGCAGCCGTACGGGGTCGAGGGCGTCGATCAACTCCGCGACACGCGCGCGGCGGTGGGCGTGCTCGGCTCCGTTGCTGAATCTGCTGACCGCTCCCCGCAGCCACGCCATCCCCGATCCCGGTTGCGCGGCGGGGGCGGCGGGGACCAGGAAGCGGGGATCGGCGAGCACGGCGCGCACGTCCGCGTGCCGGGTGAGCCGCCGTTCCGGTGTGGCGGGCTGATCTGCTGTCATCGGTGGCCGGGGGCGCGTGGAGGCCGCCCCCTCCCCCCTTCCGATGGTGGTCGTCGTCTCCCCGGCAGGCTAGGGCCGTGATCTTTCGGCGACCGTCGAAAGATGAACGTTTCACGCCTAAATGTGCGATGTGCGAGGTCTGGGCCATTGGGTCTTCTCAACGAGCGGTCCCCGGGTTATCACAGGGCGGGAGGCCGCTGGTGATCCCCGCGCCCCACTAGAACGTTCCACGGCTCCACGAACGGGCACCACGCGCCGGAAACCCGGCGTCGACATCTCGTACGCCCACTGGGCACCACCGCGATGGAGGACGGCATGCGTCTGTTACACTCCGTGTTCACCCGATTACTACTGTTGTGCGCGCTGGTCGGCGGCGGCGCCGTCGCCGGGGCGGGGGCCGCGAACGCGGCGGTTCCCGACGTGTGGGGGTTCGCCTACGTCGACACCAGCTCCGGCGTGCCGAACCTGTCCTACCAGGCCGGCAGCTGGACGTCCGGCGCGGTCACCGTCTCCCCCGGCGTCCCCGGGGAGTACTACGTGCGGTTCCCGAACATCGGCATCCCCACGGGCGGAATCGCGCACGTGACCGCGATCTCGCAGACGGCCGAGTGGTGCCAGATCGAGAAGTGGGGCCAGTCCGGCCCCGACGAGATCGTCGTGGTGCGGTGCTACCGGTTCGGCGGAGGCCCGGCCAAGGCGCTGTTCTCTCTCGTCTTCGCCAGCAGCAGCGGTGCGCTGTCCTCGGCCTCGCAGGCGTTCGGCTACGTCTACTGGGACGGCAGCTCCATCGCCTCCGACTACAACTCCTCGCTCGGCGCCAACGCCGTCTTCCCCGGCTCTACCGGCGTGTGGACCGTCTGGCTGCCCGGGCTGGGCTCGTCCGTGGCGGCGGGCGACATCCAGGTCACGGCGGTGGACTCGACCCAGCCGGCGCGGTGCAAGGTGGGCGCCTGGAGCTGGGCGCCGTCCGGGCAGAAGATCCAGGTGCTGTGCCACGACGCCACCGTCAACCCGCTCGACACCGGCTGGACCCTCACCTACCAGCGTGAGCGGGCCATCACCGGAGCGTTCGCGCCGCCGAAGCTGTTCGCCTACACCTTCGACAACGTCCCGGCCAACCCCGGGCCGTACGCGCCGGTTCCCCCGCAGATCAACTTCAACTACCCCGGCGCGGTCAACACGGTCCAGTCGGCCGGCCTCGGCCTGCGCCTGGTGACCTTCCCCAAGGTCGGGGCGCTGCCCAACAACGTGCAGGTCACGGCGTACGGGCCAGGTCCTGAGTTCTGCAACCTGCTCACCCTGTGGACGACCGCGGGCTCCGACGTCTACGTCCGCGACGTCGCCTGCTACAAGGCCACCACCAGGGTCAACGAGGCGTCGTTCGTGACGTACACCTCGGTGTACTGACCAGGCAGGGGCGGGCGCGCCGGCCAGGCCGTGAGAGATCAGGGCACGGCGGATCAGGGCACGCGGAGGCGGTGGGTCAGCCCCGTGTGGCGGCGGCCCGCCCCCCGCGTGCGTACGGCCTGGCCGAGCGCCCGCCGCGACCCGACGATGACCACGAGCTTCTTGGCACGCGTGATGGCGGTGTAGAGAAGGTTGCGCTGCAACATCATCCACGCGCTGGTGGCCAGCGGGATGACGACCGCCGGATACTCGCTGCCCTGGGAGCGGTGGATGCTGACCGCGTAGGCGTGGGCGAGTTCGTCGAGCTCGTCGAAGGAGTAGTCGACGTTCTCGTCCTCGTCGGTCAGCACGGTCAGCTTGCTCTCCTCGGGGGTGATGGCGGTGACGACGCCGACCGTGCCGTTGAACACCCCGGCCGCGCCCTTGTCGTAGTTGTTGCGCAACTGGGTGACCTTGTCGCCGACGCGGAAGACCCGCCCTCCGTAGCGGCGCTCCGGCATGCCCTCGCGGGAGGGGGTCAGCGCCTCCTGCAGGGCGATGTTGAGCGCGCCGGCGCCGGCCGCGCCGCGGTGCATGGGCGCCAGCACCTGGATGTCCCTGCGCGGGTTGAGCCCGAACTTGCGGGGAATGCGCCGGGCGACCACGTCCACGGTCAGCGCGGCGATCTCCTCGGGCTCCTCGCAGGAGAACAGGAAGAAGTCGGGGAACTCGCGGACCAGCGGGTGCTGGCCGGTGTTGACGCGGTGCGCGTTGACGACCACGCCCGACTCCTGCGCCTGGCGGAAGATCTGCGTCAGGCGCACCCGGGGGATGCCGGGGGCGGCCAGCAGGTCGCGCAGCACCTCTCCGGCACCGACCGAGGGAAGCTGGTCGACGTCGCCGACGAACAGCAGGTGCGCGCCCGGGGCGACCGCCTTGGCCAGCTTGTTGGCCAGCAGCAGGTCGAGCATGGACGCCTCGTCCACGACGACCAGGTCGGCGTCGAGCGGGTTGTCGCGGTCGAAGGTGGGGTCGCCGCCGGGGCGGAGCTGGAGCAGCCGGTGCACGGTGGTGGCCTCGTGGCCGGTCAGCTCGGCCAGCCGCTTGGCCGCCCGGCCGGTCGGGGCGGCGAGGATGACCTTGGCCCGCTTCGCGCGGGCCAGCGTCACCACCGAGCGCACGGTGAAGCTCTTGCCGCAGCCGGGGCCGCCGGTCAGCACGGCCACCTTCTCCGTCAGCGCGAGCCGTACGGCCTCGGCCTGCTCGGGCGCGAGGTCGGCGCCGGTGCGGCCGCGCAGCCAGTCGAAGGCGGCCGGCCAGTCCACGTCGGCGAACGCCTTGAGCCGGTCGTGGCCGGCGGTCAGCAGGGTGCGCAGGGTGCCGGCCAGCGACAGCTCGGCGCGGTGGAAGGGGACGAGGTAGATCGCGGGGACGGTGCTCTCGTCGTCTTGCTCGCCGTTTCCCCTGGCGGGGATCTCCTCGCGGACCACGCCCTCCTCGGCGACGAGCTCCTCCAGGCAGGCGGTGGTCAGGTCGGGCGGCACCTCAAGGATCTTGACGGCGTCGGCGACCAGGTTGGGGGCGGGCAGATAGCAGTGGCCGTCGTCGGCGGCCTGCGACAGCGTGTAGCGCAACCCGGCCTTGACCCGCTCGGGGCTGTCGTGCGGGATGCCGACGGCCTGGGCGATGGTGTCGGCGGTCTTGAAGCCGATGCCCCACACGTCGTCGGCGAGCCGGTAGGGCTCCTTGCGGACCACGTCGATGGAGTCCTCGCCGTACTGCTTGAAGATGCGCACGGCGATGGAGGTGGACACCCCGACGCCCTGCAGGAAGATCATCACCTCCTTGATGATCTTCTGCTCCTCCCAGGCCGCGGCGATCATCTTGGTCCGCTTGGGCCCGAGGCCGGGCACCTCGACCAGGCGCTTGGGCTCCTCCTCGATGACCCGCAGCGTGTCGGTGCCGAAGTGGTCCACGATCCGCTCGGCCATCTTCGGGCCGATGCCCTTGATCAGCCCGGAGCCCAGGTAGCGCTGGATGCCCTGGATCGTCGCCGGCAGGACGGTGGTGTAGGACCACACCTCGAACTGCCTGCCGTACTTGGGGTGGGAGCCCCAGCGGCCGGTGAGCCGCAGCGACTCGCCCACCTGCGCCCCGAGCAGCGGGCCGACGACGGTCAGCAGCTCGGTGCCGGACCGTTCGGTGGCGACCCTGGCGATCGTGTAACCGGTCTCCTCGTTGGCATAGGTGATCCGCTCCAGCACGGCGTCGAGCTGGACGCCGGGCGGCCTGCCCGCGGCGCCCCCGGGAGGATTCGTCATGGGTCGCATTGTCTCCCACCCGGCGGCCCCCGCCGGACGCGACCGCAGCCGCGGGGGACGAAGCGCGGGCCTCCTACGCGACGTCGGGCCGGGTCATCAGCGGCGACCGCACGTGGACCGCCAGATCGGGGCCGGTCAGGGGCACGACGTTCCACGTCGCCACCGCCGTCCCCGCGCCGGCGTCGACCACCAGCCGCACCCGGTGAGGAGTGGTGATGACGAAAAGGTCGGCGACGAACGTGTCGCCCTGCCAGGCGCCGGCCGCCACGACAGGGCGGCCGAGCGGCGAGCTCTCCCGCCATGCGCCGTGACCGGCCTCGACGTCGAGCGCCGGCCCCAGCCGCAGGAGCCAGCCACCGTCCACGGGATCGACGGTCACCGTGGTGCCGCCGGGCAGCGGCGAATCCCCGGCGGATGCGTCGACCTTCGCCGTGACGCGGCGCTGCGGGGCGGCCGATCCCGGCACCGGCGCGAACGACAGCCGCCGCAGCCGCTCGGCGAGGATCTCGTCGTCCCGGGCGCTGTCCGCCCGGTCCACGCCGGAGATCAGGCACTCCCAGATCGGGTCGAGTATCTGCGCCCCCTCCGTCGCGGCGGCGGTGACGGCGACCACGAGATCGTGCGACGGGACGACCACGCACAGCTGGCCGAACGCGCCGTCGCCTCGATAACCGTGCTGCGACATCCAGAACTGGTAGCCGTATCCGCACAGCGTGTCGAGGCTCTCCGACCAGCCCTCGACCTGCTGGGTGGCGATGTGCCGCCGGGTCGCGAGCTCCACCCACTCGCGCGGGACGAGCCGCCGGTCGCCCCACAGTCCTCCGCGCAGCAGCAGTTCGCCGAAGGCGGCCACGGCCTCGGTCGTGAGGTGCAGCCCGTGGAACCCGAAGGCGGCGCCGCTCGCCACCCGGTCCCATTCGGCGTGGTCGACGCCCATCGGCCCGAAGAGACGCTCGTCGAGCAACTCGGGGAGGCCGCGGCCCGTGACCCGTTCCACCATCCGGGCCAGGACGAAGGTGGTCGGATTGTCGTAGGCGTGCCGGGTGCCCTCGGGCTCGGGGAACGGCACGCGCAGGAAGCCCTTCACCAGGTCGCCCGGTTCGAGCTCCCACGCCTCGGCGAGGCTGTCGTCGCGGTGCCCGGCCGTCATGGACAGCAGGTGGTGAACGGTGATGCGGCGTCCCTGCTCGCAGACGCCGGCCGGAACGTGGTCGGGCAGCACGTCGACCACCCGGTCGTCCAGCGCGAGCAGCCCGTCGGCGATGGCGAGCCCCACGGCGACCGAGGTGAACGACTTGGTCAGCGAGTAGAGAAGGTGCGGGCGTCCGGCCGAGTACGGCGCCCACCACCCTTCGGCGATGACGTGACCGTGGCGTACGACCATGAGGGAGTGGCACTCGACGGATCGTCCGTCGAGCCGGTCCAGCAGCGCGGCGATCGAGCGGGACGACATCCCCGAGGCCGCCGGTGCCGAGCGCGGCAGCAGGGCGCGCTGAGAGGGGGAGGGCATGCGGACACCGTAACAAGGCCGCGCAAGCGGATTCCGGGACCGGGCGAGGCCCGCCGATCATGCGGCCCGGGGGTGATTAGGCTGGTCGTATGCCGTCGGCGGGGACGTCATACGACTGGGCGTGGGTGGACGTCGCGGTCCCGCGCATGCCGGGCCGGCTGCCGGGGGTGAGCATGGCCGGGTTCCGCCAGCGCTCCCCCGCACTGTGGGACATCCGCATGGTCGCCTATCCGTTCGTCACCCTGTTCGTCGACCTGAGCGACACCGAGACCGTCGTCTACGACGCCCGTGGCCGGACCCGGCGCGGCAGCGTCGTCGCCGGGCTCCTTCCCGGCGACTTCCGGGCGGCCGGTCGCCGGGTCGAGTGCCTCCAGATCCGGCTGGAGCCGATCGTGGCGGCCGCCGTGTTCGGGGTATCGGCCGAGCTCAGCGGGGCGGTGCTCGCTCTGGAAGACCTCTGGGGACGCGACGCCGCCCGCGCCGAAGACAGGCTGCGCGCCACCACGTCGTGGGACGAACGGTTCACGATCGCGAGGGACATCATCGGCCGGCGGCTGGAGGCCCGTCCGCAGGTCGATCCGGAGGTCGCGCACGTCTGGCGGCGAACCCTCGCCCGCCGGGGGCGGGTGCGGGTCGACGGCCTTGCGGACGAGGTGGGCTGGAGCCGCAAGCGCCTGTGGTCGCGCTTCCGGTCCCAGCTCGGCATCACTCCCAAACGCGCCGCCCAGCTGGTGCGGTTCGACCACGCCGCCCACCTGCTCGCGGCGGGGCACGGTGCGGCCGGTGTCGCCGCGGAAAGCGGCTACGTCGACCAGTCCCACCTCACCCGCGAGGTCAAGGCGTTCGCCGGGCTCACGCCCGCGGCCGTGGCCGAGGCGCCGTGGCTCGCGATCGACGACGTCGCCTGGCCGTCGCACTGAGCACATCGCACCGGGCACATCGCACCGGGCACGTCGCACTGGGGACGTCGCGGCACGGACATGACCTAGCCCGGCAGGCGCAGCCCGGCGATGAGCAGCCCGGCCAGCCGTCGGGCGTCGTAGTGGGGATCGTGCTCGGCGCCGATGCAGAGGTTCCCGACGCCGTGCATGAGCTGGAGGGCCGGGACGTCGGAGCGGATCTCACCGGCGGCGGCCGCGGCGTCCAGCAGCCGGGTGCACACGGGCACGAGCCGGTCGAGGAAGTAGGCGTGCAGCGCCTCGAACCCGGGCTCGTCGGAGCGCAGCACGGCGGCCAGCCCGTGCTTGGTGACCAGGAAGTCGACGAACAGGCCGATCCAGCGTCGCAGTGCTTCGTAGGGCGTCGCGCTGGACTCCAGCAGGGCCGGTCCGGCCTCGGCGCAGGCCTCCACCTGGTGCCGGTAGACGGCGATGATGAGATCCGCCCGCGTCGGGAAGTGGCGATAGATGGTGGCCGTCCCGACGCCGGCCTTGGCCGCGATGTCGCGTACGGGCGCGTCCACGCCCGATGCGACGAAGACCTCGGCGGCCGCGTCGAGCAGGGTCTTCTCGTTGCGCCGTGCGTCCGCCCGTCTGGGCCGGGCCGCCCGTCCCGCGCCCCGGTCGCTGTCGTTCATCGCGCGGCTCCCTCCATCGACTTGCTAAACGGGACATGGTTCCGTATCGTCAAAACGGGACACGGTCCCGTTTGCTCATGATGCCAGAGCAGCGGGCCTGCGACCAATCCATGCGTCCTCCCCGCACTTCCCTTTCCGCCCGGCCGCCGTCGGCGCACTCATCCCGCGCCGCCGGTGGCGCCGGCGACCCCGTTGAGATGTGGCATCTGAGAGGAAGACCATCCCATGAGTGAGACAACTGTGGCGGTTCCCGGCCTGGCCGTCGGCACCCCGTCCCCGGTCATCGCGGTGCGGCCGGTCGTGCTGCCGGCCCCCGGCCGCGGCGAGGACCTGCGCGTACGCGTGTCCGCGCCGGCGACCGGAAACGAACTGCCGGTCATCGTCTTCTCGCACGGTTTCGGGGAGTCGATGGACGGCTACGCCCCGCTGGTCGACTTCTGGACTGCCCACGGCTTCGCGGTGATCCAGCCCACCCATCTCGACTCGAGGACGCTGAACCTCCCTCCCGACGACCCTCGTACGTCTCTGATCTGGCGGCTCCGCGTCGAGGACCTCACGCGCGTCCTCGACGGGCTGGATTTCGTCGAAGCCGCCGCTCCCGGCCTCGCCGGGCGGCTCGACCGGAGCCGCATCGCCGTGGCCGGGCACTCCTGGGGCGCCCAGACGGCGAGCATGCTCCTCGGGGCGCGTGTCCTCGGCCCGGAAGGCGAGCCGGGAGAGGACCTGTCCGACCCGCGGATCACGGCGGGTGTGCTGCTCGCCGTCCCCGGCACGGGCGGAGCCGACCTGACTCCGTTCGCCGCCGAGCACTTCCCGTTCATGAACCCGGGCTTCGCGGAGATGACCACACCGGCCCTCGTGGTCGCGGGAGATCACGACCAGTCCCTGCTGTCGGTCCGGGGGCCGGACTGGTTCACCGACGCGTACGTCCAGAGCCCACACGGCAAGAGCCTGCTCACTGTGTTCGGTGCGGAACACTCGCTTGGCGGGATCTCCGGCTACAACGTCACGGAGACCACGGACGAGAACCCCGAGCGGGTCGCCCTGATCCAGCGGCTCACCTGGGCCTACCTCCGCACCGCGCTCGGCGTCGACGGCTCCGCCTGGCCGGCGGCGCGTGCCGCTCTGGCCGCGGCCGGCGATCCGCTGGGCCGGATCGAGTCCAGGTGATTCCCCGGGCGGGCGGCCGGACCGCCGCTCCGGCCGCCCGCCCGGCAGAAGGGACGCCCCAATAGGGGGACGCCACGTTGTTCTCGGCCCAGCGCTTCTCGGCGTCGGAGCCCGCCGGAGGCGGCGCGATCCCGTCGATCAGTGAACTGCGTGGCCAGGTGATCGCCACTCACCCCCGGCCGCATCGGACGGCGCACCGACCGGTACCGCGCCGTGAGAGGTCTCCAGACGCTCGCTCGCGTAGCCGCATCTTGCCTTAGCTAAGTTAGCTTGTTAAGTTAGCGGGCATGGAGCGGAACCTCAGCCTCAACCTGCATGTGCTCACCGCTCGGCTGGACCGGGCCGCCGACCGCATACTCCGGGCGGAGCACGACATCTCCTACAGCCGGTTCCTGGCCCTGACCCTGGTGGGGGAACTGGGGGCCTCGACACAGCGGACCCTCGCCGAATACCTCGGCGTCACCGAGCCGTCGGTGAGCCGCATGACCGGCGTCCTGGCCGCCGACGGTCTCCTCGACGTCCAGCCCGACCCCGCCGGGGGCAACCGGCGGCGACTGAGCCTCACCGACGAGGGAAAGCGGCTTGTGGCCTCGATCCGGCAGGAGTTCGAAGATCGGCTCGCCGCCGTCGTCGCCGAGAGCGGCGTGCCGTACGCCGAGTACGCCGAGCACACCGCGCGGCTGCTGACCACGTTCGACCGGCTCGAGCGGGAGGCGGGCAAGTGAGCCGGAACACCGATACTCCGCCCTTACACGAGCACACGGCAGTTTCGGCCGATGGCACGGCGATCGCTTACCGAACCCTGGGCGCAGGACCGGACCTGATCGTGGTCGGCGGCAACCTGAGCACCTCCGACGACTACCTGCCGCTGGCCCGCCTGCTGGCCCGCTCCTTCACCGTGCACGTCGTCGACCGGCGCGGACGCGGCGCCAGCGGCCCCCAGGGATCGGAGTATTCGCTGGCCAAGGAAGTCGAGGACCTGCACGCCGTCCAGGCCGCGACCGGGGCCCGCCTGGCCTTCGGGCACAGTTATGGCGGGCTCGTCGTCCTGGAGGCCGCACGCTCCTTGCCGCTGTTCGACCGCATCGCGGTCTACGAGCCGGGAGTGCCCTGCGCCCCCGTCCCCACCGCGTGGATGGCGCCGTTCCGGGAACGGCTGGCCGCAGGCGACCACTACGGCGCGTTCGTCCACTTCATCCAAGGCTCTGGCGGAGCGCCGGCCTTCATGGCCAAGCTGCCGCACTGGTATCTGCGCACCGTGATGCGCGTCGTGTTGCGCGGGCCGAGATGGGAGCGCATGCGATCCCTGCTGACGGCATGCCTGGCCGAGCACGAGCAGCTCGCCGCCCAGTATGGCCGGCTCCCCGAGTTCGCCGATGTCACCGCCCCGGTGCTGCTCCTCGTCGGCGGCCGCTCCAGGCCCGAGCACCGAGCGGAGTTCACCATGCTCCGCGACGCCCTTCCCGACGCCAGTCTCGAAACCGTCGACGGCCTCGGCCACCTGTCACCGACGGAACCGAAATCGGGCCCCGTCGTGGTCGCGCGGGCACTGCCGTTCCTCCTGTGACGATGAGGCGGACGCTCGGTCGCCGGATCACGCTCGGAATCAACGAGCAGGCTCCGCTGCCCAGCACGTTGCCCACAGCGACCGCCGCCCCGAGCGGGGTCGCCGTCGCCGCGCTGGAAAATGTGTGGGTGCCGCGGGCGCCGATTGCCTAGGGTGCTGCCGGTGAGAGACCTCCGCCTGCTGCCCAAGGCTCACCTGCACACTCACCTGGAAAGCACCGTCCGTCCCGCGACGATCCGCGAGCTGGGCGGCGACCCACCGGTGCAGGACCGGCCGTTCCGGGACTTCCGGGAGTTCGCCGACCAGCGTGCCCAGGTGCGCGCGCTGCTGCGCGAGCCCGGGCACTTCCGCCGCATCGCCGAGGAGTTCTGCCAGGACGAGGCGGCCCAGGGCGTCCGCTACGCGGAGGTCACCTTCACCGCGGCGGCCCACGGCGAGCGGGTCGGCGATCCGGACATGCCGCTGGAGGCCGTGCTGGAGGGCCTCGCCGCCGGTGCGGAGCGGTACGGCATCCGGACGCGGGTGATCCTGGACCACTCCCGCCGCCGTCCCGCCGAACGGCTGTGGCACAGCCTCAAGCTGGCCGTACGGCACCCGCAGGTGGTGGCCATCGGCCTGGCCGGGGACGAGTCCCACCCGGCGGCGCCGTTCGCCGAGGTGTTGCAGGCCGCCCGCGAGGCGGGGGTGCACCTGGTGCACCACGCCGGGGAGACGGCAGGACCGGCCAGCGTGCGGGAGGCGTTGACGGTGGGGCACGCGGAGCGGATCGGCCACGGCATCCGCGTGCTGGAGGACCCGGAGCTGGTGGCCGAGCTGCGGAGCCGCCGCGTGCCGCTGGAGGTCTGCCCCTTCTCGAACGTCCTGCTCGGGCTGGTCCCGTCGCTGGCCGAGCACCCGCTGCCGCGCCTGGTCGAAGCCGGTCTGACGGTCACCCTGAACACGGACGGGGAGACATCGCTGGCCGCGGAATACCAGCGCGCCCGGGAGGTCTTCGGGTGCAGCGACGCCGAGCTGGCGGACCTGGCCCGCGCCTCGGTCGAGTGCGGCTTCGCCCCTGCGGAGGTGAAGGCGCAGGTCTGTGCCGAGATCGGCCGGTGGCTCGACGGCTGAGAACCCGGCTTCTTTGGGGCGATGCGCGGCCTGGGCCGAGTCCCGGGCCGCGCGGGCACAGGAACGCTAGCCTGGTGCGGATCACGGAAAGGGGACGACCAAAAATGGTGCTGGAGGGGACGGCCCGCGCACTGCTGCGCCGGCTGGCGGCCGAGCAGGCCGAGGCGCGGCTGCCGTCGGTGGTGGCGGCGATCGTGCGGGACGGCGAGATCGCCTGGTTCGGGGCGCGCGGCCGGGTCGGCGGGGAGCCGCCCACGCGGGACACCCAGTACCGCATCGGGTCCATCACCAAGACCTTCGTGGCGGTCGTCGTCATGCGGCTGCGCGACGAGGGCAGGCTCGACCTGCTGGATCCCCTGGACAAGCACGTTCCCGGCACGCCGCTGGGCGACGTCACGGTCGCCCAGTTGCTGTCGCACAGCGGCGGGCTGACCGCCGAGTCTCCCGGCCAGTGGTGGGAGCGCACCCCGGGCGTGCCGGTGGCCGACCTGATCGCCGCGCTCGGCCCCGAGTCGTCCCGGCACCGGCCCGGCCGCCGCTACCACTACTCCAACCTCGGGTTCGCCCTGCTCGGCGAGCTGGTCGCGCGCAAGCGGTCGGCGCCGTGGGACGAGGTCGTACGCGAGGAGATCCTGGAGCCGCTCGGCATGCGCGACACCACCCCGCGCCCGCGCGCGCCGCACGCCACCGGGTATGCCGTGCACCCGTGGGCCGACACGCTGCTGCCGGAGCCGGAGAACGACCACGGCGCGATGGCCCCGGCCGGGCAGATGTGGTCCACGGCCGCCGACCTGGCCCGGTGGGCGGCATTCATCGGCGGCGACACCGGCGAGGTGCTGCGCCCGGCCACCGTGGCCGAGATGCGCGAGCCGGCCGTCGTGGACGACGGCGACACCTGGACCCGCGGCTACGGGCTGGGCCTCCAGCTCGCCCGGCACACCGGGCCCGGCGGCCCGCGCCGGCTGGCCGGTCACACCGGGTCGATGCCCGGTTTCCTGGCCACCGTGTGGGCCGACCCCGCCGACGGCACGGCCGTGCTGTGGATGGCCAACACCACCTCGGGCGTGCGCAACCTCGACACCTCCCTGCTGGACATCCTGGCCGAGCACGAGCCGCCGCTGCCGGCCGAGTGGTCGCCCTCCCCCGTGGACGAGGACCTGCTGGCGCTGACCGGGCCCTGGTATTGGGGGCCGACGCCGTACGTGCTGCGGGTCCTGCCGCAGCGGGGCCTGTCGCTGACCCCGGTGAGCGGCCAGGGGCGGGCCTCCCGGTTCACCGCCCGGCCCGACGGCACC